>CAYTYU010000014.1:0-25463 GCA_964440815.1 uncultured Chitinophaga sp. | reverse complement strand
CGAGCACAATGTGCGCAGCCAGCAGCGGATCTACTCGCGCTTCCTCGACTTCTCGGGGCCGCGCGCGGCCAAGATCGTCAACAACGTCGACTGGCTCAGCGGCGTGTCGTACCTCGACATGCTGCGCGACATCGGCAAGCACTTCAGCGTGAACCAGATGATCGCGCGCGACTCGGTCGCCTCGCGCCTCGAGGGCCGCGAGCAGGGGATCAGCTACACCGAGTTCAGCTACATGATCCTGCAGGCGTACGACTTCCTGCACCTCCACCGCACCATCGGGTGCACGGTGCAGCTCGGCGGCGCCGACCAGTGGGGGAACATCGTGAGCGGCATCGACCTCGTCCGCCGCGTGGCGCAGGGCGAGGCGTACGGCATCACCAACCCCCTGGTCACCAAGTCCGACGGCGGGAAGTTCGGCAAGAGCGAGAAGGGCGCGGTCTGGCTGACCGCCGACCGCACGAGCCCGTTCCGGTTCCACCAGTTCTGGCTGAACACGGCCGATGCCGACGTCGGGCGCTTCCTGCGCTGGTTCACCTTCCTGCCGCGCGAGCGGGTCGAGGAGCTCGACCGCGCCGCCGCCGAGCGGCCGCAGGAGCGCCAGGCGCAGCGCGTGCTGGCCGACGAGATGACCGAGCTCTTCCACGGCCCCGCCGAGCGCGCGAACGCCGAGGCGGCGGGCCGGGCGCTCTATTCGGGAGAGTTGGCCGCGCTCGACGCCCGCACCGTGGGCGAGATCGCCGAGGACCTTCCCTCGACGGTGCTCGAGCCGGGCGAACTGGGCGGCGAGGGCCTGCCGCTCGTCGAGCTGCTGCCGCGAACCTCGCTGGCCGCGAGCAAGCGCGAGGCACGCGACTTCCTGCAGGCCGGCGCGGTGATGGTGAACGGCTCGAAGGCCGCGGCCGACGCACGGCTCACCCCTCGGGACCTGCTGCACGGGTCGGTCGCGCTGCTGCGGCGCGGCAAGAAGCAGTGGCACGCCGTGCGCGCCGGCTGAGCGCCTAGCGGCGCGGCGACGCCTCGAACTCCACCGTCGGCACCTGGCCGCGCGGGGTTCCCGCAGCCTCGACCACCGACACGCCGTCCGGCAGGCGCCAGAACGTGACCGGCAGCGCGCTGCGACCGGTCGCCGGCACGCCATCGCCGAGGTCGACGACCGCGGCGGGGACGAAGGTGCCCGCCTTGAGCGCATCGATCGCGGCACGCGGTCCCGTGACCACGACGCCGGACACCGCCGCGCGCACGGGAGCGACGACCCAGGCCGCCGAGGCGGACGGGGACATCGAGATCCGCACCGGCACCGACGGGATCGTGAACTGCGCGTTGTTGGAGAGCAGCGTGAAGGAGACCTTGGCGCGGGGCGGCACCACGCGGCAGAGCTCGTTCCATCGGGCGAGGGCGTCCGGCAGGCGCAGGTCGACGTCGACCTGCTGCGGCTTGCCGGGCTCGAGGTTCTTGGTCTCGACGATTGCGTCGACGGCAAGCCGTCCGATCGCCGCGCGGGCCTCGGAGGGCAGGGTGACGGACACCACCGCCGGATCCATCGAGATCTCTCCCTGCACGGCTGCGCTCGGCAGCAGCGGGCTCACCGGCACCTGCTCGGTGACGAGCTGTCCCACCGTGTACGAGGTGGTCTCGGGGCGCACGCGGACCACCTCGGCGCCCGTCTCGGCGATGGCCGCGTTCACCTGGAGCCCCGGCTGCAGCCGCGCCGAGTGGGTGCCGGGTTCGCCCGGCAGGCCGTCGGTGCCGGGTGCGAGCGTGATGCCCGCGCGCAGCGCGCGCTCGGCGCGTTCGATCGAGCGCCGTGACCCGCGCAGCTCCACCGACACGGTGATCGCGGCCGACGGATCGACGTACTGCACGCGCGGGTCGGCGACCGCGAGCCGCACCGTGCCCGCGAGCGTCGCGGACTCGCGCGTGCGGTCGTTGGCGTAGGCCCATACGAGGAGCGCCACCACCGCGGCGGCCACCACGTTGACCAGGTCGGAGCGCCAGTCGCGTCGGGCGCTCATGCGGGCTTCCCCTCCCCGCCGGCGGGAGCATGGTCCTCGGCCGTGATCGCGCGGCGCAGTTCGTCGGCGAATGCCTCCACCGGAACCGGCTCGCCGAGGCGCCCGCCCGCGGCGATGCGGATGGCGCCCGTCTGCTCGCTCACGACGACGACGATGGCATCGGTCTCCTCGGTGATGCCGACGGCGGCGAGGTGGCGCGAGCCGAGCCTCGGGGGCACGTTCTCCGGGTCCGCCAGCGGCAGCTGCACGTTGGCCGCGACGATCCGGTCCCCGCTCACCACGACCGCGAGGTCATGGAGCGGGGTGTTCGGCCAGAAGATGCTCTCCAGCAGGCGCGCCGAGACGAGGGAGTCGAGCGGCACGCCCGAGCCGACGACCTCGCCGAGCGGCACGGAACGCTCGATCACGATCAGCGCCCCGAACTGGTTGCGCGAGAGGAACCCCACCGCCTCCTCGATCGCCGGCACCGTCTCGGTGAAGCGGCGGTCGCGCCCGGCCAGCCAGCGCGAGCGTCCGAGCCGGATGAGCGCCTGGCGCAGCTCCGGCTGGAAGATCACCACCAGCGCGATGGCCAGCGTCCCGGCGAGCGCCTCGGCCACGAAGCGCAGGCGCGCGAACGTGTCGGCGCCGCTTCCCGCGAAGCGAAGCGACAGGATGATCGCCGCCAGCACCACGATCACGCCCTTCAGGACGCCCGCGCCCCGTGTGCCCCGGAGGAAGCGCAGCACCAGGAAGACGGCGAGCCAGATGACCGCGAGCTCGACGGCGATCGCCACCGGTTCGTTCCCGCGGAAGAGCTGGCCGAGCCGTTCGAGCATCGCGCGGCGAGTATAGGAAGATGCCGTCCGCGGCGCGGGTTACGATGCGTGCATGGTTCGTGCCACGGAAGGCTTCACGGTCGGTCGCTTCACCGCGACCTGCGCCTCGAGCGGACGCGTCCTCGCCGCGGGCGAGCCGATCGTCGCCACGCTCTGCGACGCGCCGTCGGACGAGGCCTCCGTCCAGGGGTTCGTGCGCCGCGACTTCGCGCTCGAGGCGTGGAGCGCCGGTGCCAGGCCCGGGGGAATGGTGTGCTTCTGGAAGACGGTCGCCCCGGCGCCCGACGAGAAGCGGCGGATCCTGGTGGACGACGACACCCTGCTCGAGCTCTTCGACCGCCTGGAGGGCGATGACCGGCCGCAGCGCATCGCCTACCGCTGGCTCCTCTGCCTGGTGCTCCTGCGCAAGCGCCTCCTGCGCCACGTCCGGGTCGACCGCGATGGCGACGCGGAGCGCTGGCTGGTGCAGCGGCGCGGCGTCGACGAGACGACGCCGCCGATCGTGGTCCTGAACCCCCACCTCCGCGACGAGGACCTGCAGGAGCTCGCCGAGCACCTCGGCGAGGTCATGCAGAGCGAGCTGTGACTCGTCCCACGGGGCGTTCGGCGTTCCCGGCCCTGGCCGCGGTCGCCGTCCTTGCGGCGTGCAGCGGCGGGCCGGCGGAGGTGCCGCCCGGCGAGGGTGCATCGCCCGCGATGTCCTCGCCTCGCGCGCTGCCCGATGCATCCGCCATCGCCGAGCGCGAACGCACGCGGGTCGGGAACCTCAGGCACCTCTGGGCCAAGGGCGTGGCGGAGCTGCGCTGGAAGGACGCCTCTGGGGACCACTTCGAGCAAGGCGACCTCGACCTTCGCTGGTGCGCGGGGCGAGGGCTGGCCGCGAGCGTGTCGAAGTTCGGCGACCGCCACGCGTGGATCGGCTCCGACGGCGTCCGCTGGTGGCGCTTCTCGCCGAAGGCGACGCCCCCCGCGCTCGACGTGGGCGAGGTGGCGCCGTCTCCCGGGCGTGCGTGGTCGCAGGTCGATGCATGCTCGTCGCACCCGGCCCTCCTCGGCATCGCGCCGCTCGTTCCCGCGGAGGGCGCGGCGGCCGAGGTCCGCGACGGCCTGGCGTGGATCGAGCTCTCGGCTGCCGCGCTGCCGCGCCGCGAGGGCGAGCGGTTCGAGGCGGCGTTCGACGTGACGTCGCTCGAGCCGCGCCGCTGCCGGCTGGTCGACGCGTACGGGACCGAGCAGTGGTCGGTGGAGTTCGTCGACCTGGCGTCGGTGGAACAGGCCGGGCAGGCGCCGGGCGCGTGGTCGCGCGTGCCGCGCCGCATCGTCGCCCGCCGCGGCGACGGGTCCGGCAGCCTGCTGCTCGTGCTCGACGTGCGGGTTGCCGATGCCGCGGCCGTCGATCGGCCGGAGCTCTACGACCTCGAAGCCCTTCGTGCGCGTTTCGCGCCCGAGCAGGTGAGGGCGGTGGAGTGATGCGGCGTGCCGCGTGCGCCACCGCGGCGTCATGGTTGTCGGCGTGGGTGATCGCGACCGGCCCGGCCGCGGCCGCGGACGGCACGCCGCTTCCCGCCGCCTCCGACGGGACGAACGCCTGGGTCGTCGTCGAGCGGACCGCGCCCGCCGGCGCGCAGCACGTCGTGCTCCACCACGCCCTGGCCATGGGCGGGAGCTACGTGCGCGAGGCGTTCGTCCTTCCTCGCCGTCCCGAGGGCATCGCGGCCGCGGACGCCGCCGTGTGGATCGTCATGCCGCCTGCCGAGCGCGGGGCGCGCCGCGACGTGTTCTCGTCGACCGCGGTGCGCAGCCCGGCGACGGGCGCGTTCTACTCCGACCCACCGGGGCGACTGTCGATCCACGCGAGCCTTCCGGGCGACGGTGCGCTCCTCGGCCTGGCGGTCGATGGCGGTGCGCTGCTCGCGTGGAGGTCGGGTGCGCCGATCGAGCGGCTCGGGCCGTCGGGATGGACGCCGCTTTCCGCGACGGTCCCTGCGGGTGCATCGATGCTCTCGACGATCGCCGGCCGGCCGGCCGTGCTCGGTGGCGTCGGGCCAGTCGCGCTGCTCGGTGCCGAGGGTGCGTTCTCGCCCGCGCCCTGGCGCGTGCCGGCGGCAGGGCGCGTGTGGCCGATCGAGGGAACCCGGCGTCCGGCCGTCGGCATCGACGCGGGCGACGGGGGCATGCGCATCGAACTGCTGCGCGACGGCCCGCCGATCCCGTTCGCCTCCATCGAGGCGCCGGGGCGCCCGTCTGCGGTGCTGGGTCTCGGCGAGTCCGTCGCCGTGTTCGCCTCGACGGGCGAGGGCGGGCTGTCGATCCGGCGCGTCGACCCGATCACGGGGAAGTCGATGCCGGCCGAGGTGCTCGAGCCCCAGCGTGCCGACGCGTCCGGGTGGGTATGCATGGCGGCGCTCGCGTTCGCGGCGCTCGGCGTGGCCGCCGGACTCGCCGTCCGCCATGCGCTCGGCCTCAAGGCCGCGCGCGCCGATCGCCGATGACGCGGCGGGCGGACGGACCCGCCCCAAGGAGCCTCCGAAGCTTGCACGACGGAACGGATTCCCGTGTCGCACGCATGGCCGCGTCGGTCCCGGCCGAGGCCTCGCCCGTGCCGGCGGCCTTCCGTGAGCTGGCGGTGGCGTTCGAGGAGGTGACCGCCGGCGTCGCCGGCACGCATCGCATGCTGCTCGACCGCGTGGAGCACCTGAGCCGTGAGCTCGAGCAGGTTCGGGGACGGGCCGACGCAGGCACCGCGCTCGTCTGCGACGGGGAGTCGATGACGCTGGAAGTGCTCGAGCGACGGGCGATCCTGGCCACCCTGCAGCAGTTCGGCGGGCACCGCGACCGCACCGCCCGCGCGCTGGGGATCGGCGTCCGCACGCTGGGGATGAAGCTCCGCCAGTGGAAGCTTGCCGGCCTGGCTCCCGAACACGCCTGATCGTTATCCGGCCGCGCAGAAACTGCAGGCATCGGGCAGGACCTGCCGATGGCAGGATCAGGTGATGCATGACGCCCCGCACGGACGCGGGGCGCGTGCATCCCGAAGCCTCCCGGAGCGCGCGGTGACGGACCCGATCGGAGCAGTGGGCCAGGCCTCGGCGGCGATGCACGCATCGCGCGCCGCGGACATCTCCTCGGCGGGTGCGATCGTCGAGCGCATCGCCGTCGGCATCGACCGGGCACGCGCGCTCGGGATCGAGGCCGAGCGCGCCGCAGCAAGCGTGCGTCCCGGAGACGTGCAGGACGTCGAGGGCATCCTCCTCGCCACGCGCAAGGCGGATGCCGCGTTCCGCATGCTCGAGGCCGTCCGCAACGCCATGCTCGAGGCCTATGCGCAGGTGCGGGACGCCGGCCGATGACACGCCAGGACGACGCAGGAGGAACCATGGACGCATTCGACGACGGCGGCTTCGACGCCGGCAGGAACGAGCTCGCGCTTCCCGGGGAGGTGTCCGAGCCGTCCCCGTGGGGTCGATGGCGGACTCCCGCGCTCGCCGTCGCCGCCCTCGCGGCGGCTGTCGCGGGCATCGCATGGATCGGCCGCACGCCGGCGCCGGAACCCGTTGCGCTCGCGGTGCCGGCCGCATCGGTCGGGCCCGCGCGCCTGGCGCTTCAGCGTGCATCGGTCGCCTTCGAGGTGCGTGAAGGCGCGGTCTGGGTGGCGCCCGGCGACGTCGCGCGTGCGATCGAGGCGGTGTCGGCGTCCGCAGAGACGAACGCGGTGGCGGATGCGCTCGGCAACGAGTCGATCTTCTCGAGCGCCGAGTCGCTGCGCGCGCGGCGCACGGCGGCGACGATCCGCATGCTGGAGTCGTCGATCGCGATGCAGCCCGGCGTGGCGCGTGCCTCGGTGGTCGTCGGCGAACCCGGGCGCACGCCGGGCCTGGGCGCGGCATCGACGGGCACGGCCTCCGTGACCGTCGCCATGCGCAGCGGGGCGATGCCGCAGGACCTCGTCGATGCGGTGGCCATGCTCGTGTCCGGCGCATGCCCCGGCGTGCGTCCGGAGTCGGTCGTGATCGTCGACGCGGGCGAGGGTCGGGTGCGTGCCGTCCGCCCCTCGCAGGAGCGGGCGAACGCCGAGGCCGTGCACGAGCGCGAGCGCCGGACCGCGGCACTGGTCTCGGCGCTCGTGTCGGACCTGCCCGGCGCCACCGTCGACGTGCGCGAGGCGGGGCATGGCGCGATGGTGACCACGGTGTCCCTGCCGCAGTCGCTGGCTGCCGCCCGCGCCGGCATCGAGGCCGACGGCGACCTCGGCGCGTGGCTCGAATCCGAGCGCGCGCGCATCGCGGACCGCATCGATCCCTTCGTTCTTCCCGAGGCGGGCGCTGCCTGCGGCGGCGCAGTGGTGCTGGCGCTCGTGCCCGAGCGCGTGGCAGCGGTGCCCGGGCCGGACGGCGCCATGGCGGAGGACCGTGCGGTCCCGGCCGGGGAGCTGTCGTCGGCCGCGCCCATGCGGACGGTGCGGGAGGCGGAGGCGCGCGAGCGCGCCACGCCGCTCGGCACGGTGCCGTCGTCCGTTTCGTCGCCCCTCCCGGCGGCGTTCGCGGTGGTGGGCCTGGCTGCGGTCGGGATCGCCGGATGGTGGGCGTGGCGGCGCACGGCGGCGCGACGCATCCCGCTGTCCGCGGAGCCCACGGGATCGCCCATCGAGGAAGACCATGTTCACGGCGTCGAAGCATCCGAAGCGGTGCGCGACGCCGTGGGCGCCTCGGCGGCGATCGTCCGGTCATGGCTCGATGCCGGCCGCTCCGAACGCGCCGCACGGCTGGTGGTGGCGCTCGATGCGCCGGCGGCCACGGCGCTCCTGCAGGCGCTGCCGGTCGCGTGCGTGCAGCGCGTGACCGCCGCCCTCGGGTCGCTCGACGCGCCGACGCATGCGGAGCTGTCCGACGCAGTGCGTGCGTTCCTCGACGAGCACGTGATGGCCGTCCAGGTGCACCCTGACGTGCAGGAGGCGGCGTGAGCGGGACTGCCGGCCCGGACCCCGGCGAGGACCGGGTGCCTTCGAGCCAGGAGGAAGTGGTGGCGTCGGCGCTGGCGGCCGTGCGCCGGCACCTCGGGACGCTATTCGTCGCCGCGCGCCGCGCCGAGAACGACTCCGGTCCGGTGGGCGAGGCGATCCGCACGGTGCGCGACGCGGCGCAGCAGGCATGGTCCGGAACCGGGGAGCCGCCGCAGGATCCCGGACCCGGCGTCGCGCCGCGGATCGGGGAACCCGGATCCGGACGCCGCGCCGATTGAGGTGCGGGCCCCGCGATCGCCGATGGATGTGAAGCGGCGGTGCGCCGCAAGGAAGGGCAGTCGCGTGATGGAAGTTGCAATGCAGCGTTCGCCCGGGATTCGGCAGGGTCGTGCCCAGTCGCCGTCCCGGACCATGGTTCCCCAGGCCGCGGAGGTCGCATCGCAGGCGCGTCGTGCGGTGCGTGCGCTGCTCGCGCAGCGTGGCGGCACGATGCTCCTGAGGCTCTGGTCGGGCGGTGCCGAGCTCCGGATCGACTGCGCGCTCTCGGGGCGTCAGGCCGAGTTCGTGTTCTCGACCTGCGACGACGTGGTGGCCGCGGTGCTGCGGGCGCTCGTCCCGGCGTTCGAGGCCGAGTGCGTGCGGTGCGGTGCAGCACACGCGCGGATCACCTGCAGCGGGCCGTCGGCACGGCCGGCAGCGGCCTGAAGCACGGGTCTATCGGCGGGGGTTGCGTGCGCGGCGCGACGGCGAGGGCTCGTGGCCCGGCCGCGGTGGCGTCCTCGGCTGCGCCGTGGCGGCGCGCGCCATCGACTCGACGGCGGAGTGGGCGGCCGGGGCGTCGCCCGCCTGCGCGGCCGGTTCGTGGTCCGGCGCCGGTGCCTCGGGCGGTGCCTTCGCATCGTCGTCGCCGCCGTCGTGCGCAAGCCGTGCGAACACGAGCCGTCCTGCGGAAGTCTGCACGGTGTTGGTGACCACCACGTCGACCGAGTCGCCCACCCGTCCCGCGCCGTGGTCGACCACGACCATCGTGCCGTCCTCCAGGAAGCCGACGCCCTGGTGCGGGGCCTCGCCGCGCTTCACCAGCTCGATGCGCATGCCGTCGCCCGAGGACTGTCCGGGCCGCATCGCGGCCGAAACCGCCGCCAGGTTGAGGACGGGGACGCCGTTGATCTGCGCCACCTTCTCCAGGCCCGAGTCGAGCGTCACCACGCGGAAGCGCTCGTCGCGCGCCACCTCGACCAGCGCGCGGTCGGTCGAGCGTCCCTCGGCACGGAACTCCTCGATCTCGACGTCGAGGAACGGGTTGGCCTGCAGGCGCTGCAGCACGTCAAGGCCGCGGCGGCCGCGCTGGCGCTTGCCGGCGTCGCCGCTGTCGGCGAGCGCCTGCAGCTCGTCGATCACGAACGCCGGCACGATCACCGGGGCGTCGACGATCCCGGTCCGCCCGAGGTCCTCGATCCGCCCGTCGACCAGCACCGAGGTGTCGAGCAGGAGCGGGCGCGTGCCGCGCACCTGGCGCGCGAACTCGATGTAGGGGATCACCACTCGGAAGTCGTCGCGCGTCGTGAGCACCACCGACACCGAGAGGTAGACGAGCACGAGGCCGATCGTCACCTTGGCGAGCCCCAGGTAGACCGCGCTCGACTCCTTCAGCTCCCACGAGTCGGCCACCAGGTCGATGACGCTCCCCACGGCGACGGCACCGACGAGGCCGAGCATGGTGCCGACGAAGATGCCGACCACCCACGCCAGGCGCTTGTTGGGCGTGAGCGCATCGACGGTGATGATGATGAGCCCGAGCGCCGCGGACGCCATCAGCAGCCCGACCACGGTGCTGAACCCGAAGTCGAGCCCCTCGCGGCGGTTGCTCGCCACGGTGAGCACCACGACGGAGATCAGGAGCACCACGAACACCGCGCGCAGCACGAGCATCAGGATGCGCTGCGAGCGCGCGTCGGCCGCCGCGAACCGGTTGCGCCGCGCCGACACGCCCGGCTTTCCGGGGCCCTCCGAGCTCGGGTCGCGGTCGTCGTGCATGCCCAGCCGAGTGTAGTGACGCGTGGATCGCCGCCTCCCTGCGATCGGCTAGGATTGGGTGTCCCGCGGCGGCGGGGAGGACGGCCGGGCCCCATCGTCGGTCGGCCCGTGAACCTGGTCAGGGCTTGACCGCAGCAGCCATAAGCGGCGTCGGCCGAGCGCCGGTCAGCCTGGCCGTCCTCCCCAGCCGCCGCGTTCCGTTTTCCCCGCGCTGCGGGACGAGGTCGACGTGGCGACGCGCACGAAGAAGAAGTCCGAATCCCCGGCCGCCGACGACGAGGCGCCGACCTCGCTCATCCCCGGGCTGGAGGCGCCGCCCGCGCGCCCCTACACGGTGCTGGCGCGCCGGTACCGCTCGCGCGACTTCGGCGAGGTGGTGGGCCAGGAGCCGATCGCCCGCACGCTGCGCAACGCCATCGAGACCGGCCGCACCGCGCACGCCTACCTCTTCTGCGGCACCCGCGGCGTGGGCAAGACCAGCATGGCCCGCATCCTGGCGCGCGCGCTGAACTCGCCGGGCCTGGTGCAGGCGGCCGAGGTGGGCGACGCCATCATGCGCGGCGAGGACATCGACGTCGTCGAGATCGACGGCGCCTCGAACCGCGGCATCGACGACGCGCGCGACCTGATCGCGGGCGCGGGCATCGCCCCGGCGCGCGGGCCGTGGAAGATCTACATCATCGACGAAGTGCACATGCTCACGGTGCAGGCCTTCAACGCGCTCCTCAAGACGATGGAGGAGCCGCCGCCGCACGTGAAGTTCATCCTGTGCACCACCGAGCCGCACAAGGTGCCCGCGACCATCCAGTCGCGGTGCCAGCGCTTCGACTTCCGCAACATCGCCGCGCCGCGGATCGCCGCGCACCTGCGCGACGTGCTGGGCCGCGAGTCGATCCAGGCCGAGGATGCCGCCGTGCTGCAGGTGGCGCGCCTCGCCAACGGCTCGATGCGCGATGCGCTGAGCCTGCTGGACCGGCTGGTGGCCGCAAGCACCGACGGCCGGATCACCCAGGCGCTGCTCGCCGAGGTGCTCGGCCTGCCGGACACCGCGGTGGTGTCGGCGCTCGCGGCGGCGGTCGGGGCAGGGGACCCGCGCGCGGCGCTCGAGCGCGCGGCCGCGCTCCTGGAGGGCGGCACCAGCGTCGAGCAGGCGCTCGAGCTCCTTGCCGACCGATTCCGCACGCTGATGCTGGCCGCGGTGTGCGGCGCGGGCAGCGAGCTCGTCGAGCTGTCCGAGGAGCAGCGCGCCGAGGCCGCCCAGGATGCGGGCCGCTTCGACCCTGCGACGCTTGCGCACCTGATCGCCGTATGCGACGGCGTGCTGCGCGCCGCCAAGCAGAGCGGCTCGCCGCGAACGCTCTTCGACGCGGCGGTGGTGCGCATGGCGCTTGCGGCGCGGTTTGCGCCCGCGTCCGAGGCGGCTGCCGGGCCTGTGCCCACGGAGCCCCCCGCAAAAAAAGCGACGCGCCCCGCCTGACGGCCGCGGCGCCCTCCGCCCCGCGGGCGGACGCGCCGCAGCCCGACGTCGGGGCCCTCTGGTCCGCGATCGAACGCTCCGCCGGCGACTCGCCACGCGAGCATGCCGTGGTGGAGTCGTTCGAGCCGGTGTCCTTCGCCGACGGCACGCTCGCCGTGCGGCGGGCGCGTCCCGGCGGTGGTTCCGGCACCGCGCTGCAGGACATGCTCGCCGCCATCGCGTCGCGCGCGGCCGGACGGCCGGTGCGCGTGCGCGTCGAGGGGAACGTCTCTGCCGCGGCCCAGTCGGCGGTGCCGCTGCCGTCGCGCCCGACGGTGACGCTCGTCGCCCCCGCGCGCATGCGTGCGCCGGAGGAGGCACCGACGTCCCGCCCGCCGTCGCGTGAGGAACCGGCACCCGTGGCCGCATCGGACGCCGCACCGGCCGCGACTCCCGCGCGCGTCGAGGACGACCGGGCCGCGGCGACGCATCCCTTCGTGCAGCAGCTCTCCGACCTGTTCGACGCGCGCATCGTGCGCATCGAGGCCGCGGGTACGCTTCCCGCCGGTTCGGTTCCCCCGGCCGATCCGGCCGAGTCCGCCGATGGCGCGGACCTTCCGGACCCCGCGCCCGACCTCGACCCCGCCGATCCAGGAGACCGCTGATGTTCGACAAGCTGAAGGCCGCCGCCGGCGTGGCCGGGCTCCTGAAGGACCTGCCGCGGATCCAGGAGAAGTTCATCCAGACCAAGGAGGAGCTCGGGCGCATCCAGTGCGCGGGCCACTCCTCGTGCCGCCGCGTGCGTGCCCTGATGAACGCGCGCGTCGAGCTGCTCTCGGTGGACGTGGACCCGAAGTTCGCGGCCGCGGCCGCGAACGACGCCGGCCGCGCCGAGGTGCAGCAGGCGGTCACCGAGGCCGTGAACGACGCGATCGGCCATGCCCGGCGCGAGGCAGCCGTGCGCGTGGCGGACGCGGCCCGCGAGATGGGGCTCCCGATACCGCCGCAGCTCCTCTCGCAGCTCTGACCGTGGCCGCCGAGCGCACGAGTCCCGCCTATCCGGAGTGCGTGACCCGGCTCATCGAGGAGTTCGGGCGCCTGCCGGGGATCGGCCGCCGCAGCGCGGAGCGGCTGGCGTTCTTCGTCCTGAAGAGCGACGAGGCCGAGGCGATGCGGCTCTCCCAGGCGATCGCCGACGTGAAGCGCAAGGTGCGGCATTGCACGATCTGCTGGAACCTCACCGACGCGGACCCGTGCCCGATCTGCCGCAGCGAGGCGCGCGACGCCGGCACGGTGCTGGTGGTCGAGCAGCCGAAGGACCTGATCAGCCTCGAGCAGACCGGGATGTACCGCGGCACCTACCACGTGCTGATGGGCCGCATCGACCCGCTCGACGGCGTGGGGGCCGAGAGCCTGACGGTCCGTGACCTGCTGCGCCGCGTCGACGAGCCGGCGCGCAACGCACGCGGCGTGCCGGTGCGCGAGGTGATCCTGGGCATGAACCCCGACATGGAGGGCGAGAGCACCGGGCTGCAGGTGGCGGCCGAGATGGCCCGCCGCGGGGTGCGCGTGACGCGCCTGGCGCGCGGGCTGCCCGCCGGCGGGCAGATCGAGTTCGCCAGCAAGGCGGTGCTCGCCGACGCCATCGCCTGCAGGCAGGAGCTCTGAGGTGCGCTTCGAGGCCTCGCAGAAGCTCCGCGCCGGGCAGCAGCTGCGGATGGTGCCGCGGCTCATCCAGTCGATGGAGGTGCTGCAGATGCCGGTGGCGGCGCTCCAGGAGCGGATCGCCGCCGAGCTCGAGCGCAACGTGGCGCTCGAGGCCGCGGACCCGGGCGTCGAGCTCGACCTCGTCCGTCCCGAGCACGAGCGGCCGATCGGCGGCCCCGACGCCGACGACGGGTCGGCCGCGGGCTTCGAGCGGCTGCGCGAGCTCGAGCGCTCCTACGGCGAGATGCTCGACGGCGACGGGCCGCCCCGTGCGCGGCGCGGCGACGGCGAGCGCGACGCCAAGATGGACGCGATGGCCAACGCGCCCGACCGCGGCGAGAACCTGGCCGAGCGGCTGCTCCACGACTGGAGGCTGGCCGACGTCGACGCGTCGCTGCGCGCCCCGGGTGCGGCGATCGTCGAGGCGCTGGATGCCGACGGCCTGCTGCACGCCTCCTTCGACGAGCTGCGCGCGGCCACGGGCACCGCCTGGGACGACGCGCTGCTCGCACGTGCGCTGCACGCCGTGCAGTCGGAGCTCGAGCCGCCGGGCATCGCCGCGCGCGACGTGCGCGAGAGCCTGCTGCTGCAGGTGGACGCCGCCCTCGACGGACGCGACGGCGCGGTGCGCGCGGACCCGCAGGCGCTCGAGGACGCGCGCACCATCCTGGCCGACCACTGGACGGACTTCCTGGAGAACCGCCTGCCGCGAATCGAGCAGCGCGCGCACATGCCGATGCCGCGGATCTCCGCGGCACGCGAGGTCCTGCGGCGGCTGCGCCTGGCGCCGGGCCGCGACGTGGCGCCCGAGGACGCGCGCCCCGTGATGCCCGACGTCGTGGTCGAGTACGACGCCGACCGCGACCGCTACGTGGCCGCGCTCGCCGACGGGCAGCTGCCGGTGCTGCGCGTCAGCCCGACGTATGCGCGCATGGCGAAGGACCCGTCGGCCGACGCCGCCGCGCGCACCTTCGTCGCGGGCAACGTGCGCTCGGCCGAGTGGCTGATCGAGGCGATCCACAACCGCCGCAGCACGCTGCTGCGCGTGGTGGACGAGGTGCTGGTGCGCCAGCGCGCGTGGTTCGACGACGGCCCCGAGGCGCTGCGCCGGCTGGAGATGTCGGAGGTGGCGGGGGCGCTCGGCCTGAGCACCGGCACCGTGAGCCGGGCGGTGAGCGGCAAGTGGATGCAGACGCCGCGCGGCATGGTCGAGCTGCGCCGGTTCTTCACCGGCGGCGTCGAGACCGCCGACGGATCGTCCGCCGGCTGGGACGCGATCCGCCAGATGGTGCGCGAGGTGGTGGACGCCGAGGACCGCGGCGCGCCGCTCTCCGACGAGGCGATCGCGGCGCGCATCAAGGAGCGGGGCATCTCGATCGCACGGCGCACGGTGGTGAAGTACCGCGAGCAGCTGGGAATTCCCTCGGCGCGTCACCGCAAGTCGCACGGGACCTGAACGGTCCGGACCGCGGCCGGGGCTACACTCCTTCCATGACCTCGGCTGCCGTCTCCGCCCCGGGAAACCCGGGCCACGCACGAACCCGGAAGATCTGGATGGACGGCACGCTCGTCGACCCGGCCGAGGCGCGCGTCTCGGTCTACGACCACGGGCTCCTGTACGGCGACGGCGTCTTCGAGGGGCTCCGCGCCTATGGCGGGCGGGTCTTCAAGCTCGACTCGCACCTGAAGCGGCTCGAGGCGAGCGCAGCGTGCATCCGCCTGGCCATCCCGTACACCCGCGCGCAGCTCGCCGAGGCCGTCCGCGACACGGTGGCCGCCTGCGGCATGCCCGACTGCTACATCCGGCTGCTGGTGACGCGCGGCCCGGGGTCGCTCGGGCTCAACCCATTCTCCTGCCCGCGTGCCGGCGTCGTGGTCATCGCAGACACCATCCAGCTCTACCCGCCGGAGCTCTACCGCACGGGGATGAAGGTGGTCGTCGCGAAGCGCCCGCGCATCCCGATCGAGTGCCTCGACCCGGCGATCAAGAGCCTGAACTACCTGAACAACGTGCTGGCCAAGTGCGAGGCGATCGACGCCGGCGTGCTCGAGGCCATCATGCTCAACCTCGACGGCGAGGTGAGCGAGTGCACCGGCGACAACATCTTCGCCATCAAGGGGTCCGTCATCTCGACGCCCCCGACCTCCGCGGGCATTCTGCACGGCATCACGCGGCAGTTCGTGATCGATGACCTGGCTCCTGCCGTCGGCATGACGGTCGAGGAGCGCCCGATGCGCCTGGAGGAGCTCTACGCCGCCGACGAGGTGTTCCTCACCGGCACCGCCGCCGAGATCATCGGCGTGAGTGCGATCGGCGACCGCACGATCGGCGCGGGCTGCATGGGCCCGGCGTCGAAGCGGCTCGAGGCCGAGTTCCGCCGGCGCATCCAGGCCGGCGCGCCCGAGGACTGATCGCTGCGCTGCAAGGGCTGCGGGTACTCGCTGTTCAACCAGCCCGGCCGCACGTGCCCGGAGTGCGGGCGCGCGTTCCGGCCGAGCGAGTTCGAGTTCCGCCCCAACGCCGTCGAGTTCTGCTGCCCGTCGTGCCTGCAGCAGTACTTCGGGAACGACCCGCAGGGGCTGCCGGTGCCGCGCGCGTTCGCGTGCGTGCGCTGCGGCCATGCGTGCGACCTCGACGCGATGGTGCTTCGCCCGGCGCCCGGGGTCGCCGACGACGCGACGGAGCGGTTCATCGTCGCCTGGGAGGACCGGAATTCGGGCGGGCGCTGGCGTCGCTTCTGGCGCACGGCCCTCGACGGCGCGGTGCATCCGCGCGCGCTCGGTCTGGCGGCCGCGTCGGGTGCGGATTCGTGGGCGGCGTTCTGGTTCCTGTGCCGGGTGTCGGCGTGGGTGGTGGTGCCCACCTCGGCCGTCGTGGCGGCGTGGTGGGCGTGGGACCAGGTGACCTCGTCCGCGCGCACGGGGCGCGGCCTGGGGGCGCTGGCCGCGCTCGGGTGGGACGTTGCCGCGTGGGCTGGGGTGTCGGTGGGCGTCATGGCGGCCATCATGCTGGCGGCCGCGGTGACCTCCGGCACGGCGAAGATCGTGCTGCGGGTGCTCGGCGAGCGGGTGCCCTGGCGCGTCCTCTGGACCATCAACGCGTACACGTCGGGACCGCTCCTCATTGCCGCACCGCCGTGCCTGGGGCCCTACTGCGCGGGGTGGATCGTGTGGGTCTGGTGCTCCGTGTGCGCGATCATCGCCCTGACGTTCGGCGCCTCGGTCCCCGCCTGGAAGGCCGTGGTGGCGCTCTTCGCGGCGCCCGCGGTCGCTGCCATCCTGTCCGCGGCACTTGCGTACGTTGGCCTGCAGTACGCGGGGGCGGCGATCCCGGCGCCGACCGCGGTGCCCGTCCCGGTGTCCGCCGGGCAGGACCCGCCGGACGGCGCCGCGTCCCCGGACGCCGCGCCGCTTGACGCGCCCCTGCCGGGCGAGGAGCCTGCGGCCCCGTGAACGACCAGCCAACCAACCCGATGGCCCGCGGCGGGCGCGACCCGTTCGTCAGCAGCCGCACCGCGCTTTGGGCGTTCCTGGGGGTGCTCGGCCTGACGGTGCTGCTGGGGCTCGCGTTCATCCTGGACGTGGTGCAGGACGAGCGCCTGCTCGGCACGAGCGGGGTGGTGGCGGCCGGGTGCCTGGCGACGCTCGTGGCGGCATTCGTCGCCGACCAGGGGCGCTTCCTGCGATGGATGCACGTGGGCATGGCGGTGGGCTGGTGCGGCGTCGCGTGCTGGATCGGGCTGATCTGGCTGTCGCCTGCGATCTCGTGGGAGCAGGAAGAGGTGATCGCCCGCGTGGCCGGGGGGTTCAGCGTCCCGGCCACCGCGATCGTCTTCGTGGGCATGACGATGTTCCCCCGTGCGCGCGGCACGGGGGTGCTGCTGGCCCGGTGGTCGACCGCGACGCTCGTCGCGTTCTGGGCGTCGTTCGGCGAGTTCGCGATCGTGCTGCCGGACGCTGCCGACGTGATCATCGACCTGGTGCTTGGCCAGCAGTGGTTCGCCCGCATGGTCGGCGCATCGGCCGTGCTCGTCGCGGCCGGCACCGTGGCGCAGCCGGTCCTGATCCGCCTCGGCCGCTCCACCGAGGGCACGGAGGGCGCGATCCGCGGACGGCGCACCCCGGTCGCCTGCCGCTGCCCGCGCTGTGCGGCGGAATGCGCGCTGGATGCGAACGTCGATGCGGCGTGCGCAGCCTGCGGGCTCCGGATCCGCGTCGAGCTCGAGGAGCCGCGCTGCGCGTGCGGCTACCTGCTGTACGGCCTGGAGTCTCCCGGATGCCCCGAATGCGGTTCGCCCGTCCCCGAGTCGGCACGGTGGCGCCCGGCACGCGCGGAGTCGTAGCGGTCAGACGCGGGCGCGTTCCCAGCCGGTCCCCATGAACCGCGCCAGGAACAGCAGGCCGCGCACGCCGAGCTCGACGCAGAGGCCGATCCAGATGCCGGCGAGGCCCATGCCCAGCGTGATGCCGAAGAGGTAGGCGAGCGGAACGCGCACGAAGACCGTCGACACCAGCGTGATGCGGAAGGTGCCCGTGGCGTCGCCGCAGCCCTTGAGCCCCTGGCGGATCACCAGGCCCATGGCGAAGAACACCTGGACGATGCCGCAGATGAAGAGGAGCCTCGGCACCTCGGCCACGACGACGGGATCGCGGCTCATCAGGCGGGCGAGCGGCTCGCCCGCCACCATGAACACGACGCCGAACGCGCCCATGATGGCCATGGCGATCCACAGGCATGCCCAGATCGCGCGCCGCGCCATGCGCACCGATCCCGCGCCCAGGTACTGCCCGGCGAGCGCCGCGGCCGCGGTGCCCATCGCGAAGCCCGGCAGGAAGCTGAACGCCTCCCAGCGGATCGTCACCATGTGCGCGCCGAAGAGGCCCTTGGCGGGTCCGGCCGCGCCGCCCGCCGTCTCGGCCACCATCCCGATGAAGCGCGTGACCCCGATGCTGGTGGTGAGCCACATGGTGGCGCCCTCGAGCATGTTCGGGATGCCGAGGGCAACGATCCTCCGGAGCATCGTGCGGTCGGCCCGCAGGTCGCCGAGCCCGACGCGGAAGTCCTTCACGCCGCGCGAGAGCACCCACATGGTCCACAGGCCGCCGACGACGTAGGAGATCGACGTGCCCGCGGCCACGCCCCACACGCCCCAGCGCTGCGGATCGAGCGGCGACGGGTTGGCGATCGTGAGCGAGCCGGCCTCGACCACGACCCCGGAGAGGACCCACGAGCACAGCACGTTCACCACGTTCACGACCGTCGCGATGATGCTCGGCCGCGCCGTCTCGCCGGCGCCGTGGAGCGCCATGCCGCCGACGGTCATGACCGACATGAGCGGCAGGCTCACGGCGACCACCCGCACGTACTCGACGCCGTAGCGGTGCGCGTCGTCGGCCATCCCCATCCATCGCGCAACGGGCGAGACCGCGAACCACACCGCGACCGCACCCACGACCCCCGCGACCGCGCTCACCGCGACCGCCGTGCCGCCGGCCGTGCGCGCCTCGCCCGGCGTGCCCGCGCCCATCGCGCGGGCGATGATTGCCTGGGCGCCGATCCCGAGTCCCATCAGGACGATCGATGCCACCCACATGAAGCTCGCGCCGAAGCCGACCCCGTCAAGTGCCGCGCCCGCGACCGAGAGCGGCAGGTTGCCGGCAAGCAGCGTGTCCACCGTGCCGACCAGCGCCGCCATCAGCTGCTGCAGCAGCACCGGCACGGCCAGGATCCAGATCGACTGCCACAGTCCCTTCCCGGCGAGGCGGCCGCTGCGGATGATCCGTTCGTCGTCGGCGGCGCCCTCGGCGCCGGCCACCGACATCGCGGGGTCGCCGAATGCGTCGACCTCGCCCTCGGCGGCGAGCCGCCTGAGGTCAGCTTCCGCGTCCTGCGTCGGTTGGTCGGTGCGCAAGGGGCGGAGTGTAGGCGTGGCCCCGCTCCCCGCCGGTGCAAGCGCTCACTTGGCCGTCGGCGTCGCGGCCGTCGGCGTCGCGGCAGGTGCCGCCGCGGCGGGCGGCGTCGCCTCCGCGCGCATGCCGGCGGGCAGTCCCGGCTGCTCCCACGTCGGGATCGCCCAGAACACGATGTAGTCGCCGAACCCAAGCGTGCGCTCGAACGTGGGGTAGTAGTAGGGCACGTCGGCGCGCAGCGCCGTCGGCGTGGCGTCGAGCCAGGCCCGCCAGCGCGCCGACTCCAGCCCGAAGTCCGCGCCCGTGATCAGCCTCAGGCTGTCGGCCGCCGCGAGGTTCACCGCCAGCTCGCGGTCGTCGAGCGCCGCGGTGAGCGCCTCGAAGGAGTCGCGCGTCGCGTACTGCCCGAGCGCGATCGCCAGCTCGACGCGCACGGCCGCCGACTCGTCCTCCCGGATCAGCTTCTTCCAGAGCTGGTCGGCGATCGCCGGGTTGTGGATCCGCTGCAGGCCGCGGGCGGCCGCGATCCGGATCTGCTCCACCGGGCTGTCGAGCTGCCGCGCGATCAGCGCCGCGTCCTCCGGCTGGCCGTGGCGGGCGAGGGCCTGGATCGCCGTCGCCTTGACCACGGGGTCGCTGTTCTCGTCGATGTAGAGCCGGTACAGGTTGATGTAGACCGGGTCCCCGCCGAAGGTCGAGTTCCCGAGGAGCAGCACCCCGCGGCGCTGGTTCTCCGGGTCGCTGTCGTCCACCGCCCAGCGGCCGGCCTCGGCCGGCGAGGGCGGGAAGATCGAGCTCGACGCGTCGCTGAAGTCGCTCGACATCTGCTCGCAGCCGGCGAGCGCGGCAAGCGCCGCCGCGGGCAGGATGTGGCGTCCATGCAGCACGGCGCGGAGGATACGGGCTTACGATCCGCTGCATGCCCGGCGTCACGATCGACTCCTTCGCGCTCGGCCCCTTCGAGACCAACTGCCTGGTGGTGCGCGACCCGGCCGACCCCGCCCGGGCCTGCTGGATCGTCGACCCCGGCGCGGGCCCGGACCCGGTGGTCGAGTTCGTCCGCCGGGAACGGCTGGTGCCCGAGCGGATCGTCCTCACGCACGCGCATGCCGACCACATCGCGGGCCTGGAGCGCGTGCGCCGCGCGTTCCCGGGGGTGCCGGTGCTGCTGCACCCCGAGGAGGACGCGTTCCTGTCCGACCCCCAGCTGAACCTGAGCGCCTTCGTCGGCGTGCCGGTCACCTGCGGCGCGGCCGATGCGCCGCTCCGCGCGGGTGACGAGCTGCGCCTGGGCGGCTCGGCATGGCGGGTGCTGCACACCCCCGGCCACAGTCCGGGCAGCACGACGCTCGTCTGCGATGCCGCCGGCGAGGCGATCGTCGGCGACACGCTCTTCGCGGGGTCGATCGGCCGCGTCGACTTCCCGACGAGCGACCCCGCGCGCATGCGGCACTCGCTGCGCGATGTGCTGATGGCGCTTCCCGACGCCGTGCGCGTGCATCCGGGCCACGGCCCGTCCACCACGATCGGCGCCGAGCGGCGCTCGAACCCGTTCCTTCAGGACGGGGCCTGGGACTTCTGAGCAGCGCGGGCGCGGACCCACGCGTCCATGCGCGACTCGAGCACGTCGAGCGGCAGCGCGCCTGCCCCGAGGAGCTCGTCGTGGAACGCGCGCACGTCGAAGCGATCGCCGAGCCCGCGCTCGGCCCGATCGCGCATCGCGCGGATCCTCAGCTCGCCGATCTTGTAGCCGCACGCCTGGCCCGGCCAGTCGATGTAGCGGTCCACCTCGCGGACGATGTTCAGCTCGCTGAGGGCGGTGTTCGACTGCATGTAGGCGATCGCCCGCTCGCGGCTCCACCCGAGGGCGTGCATGCCGGTGTCGACCACGAGCCGCGTGGAGCGCCACATCTCGTAGAGGAGGCGCCCGAAGTCGGAGTAGGGATCTCCCGCGAAGAGCCCCATCTCGATCCCGAGCCGCTCGGCGTAGAGCGCCCAGCCCTCGACGAAGGCGGTGAAGTGCATGTCGCGGCGGAACTCGCGCTGCGCGGGAAGCTCCTGGGCGATCGATATCTGCAGGTGGTGCCCGGGCACCGCCTCGTGGAGCGAGAGCGGGATCGCCTCGTAGAGCGGCCGCTGGTCGAGCGCATGGGTGTTGGCATAGAACCAGCCGGGCACGCCCGCGCGCAGCGACCCGGGCATGTAGTAGGCCGTGGTCTGCGTGGGCGCCATGAACTTCGGAACCGCCTGCACGCCGTAGGGATTGCGGGGCAGGGTGCCGAAGAGCGCCGGGAGCTTCGCGTCGATCCGCTTGCAGACGTCGCGGTAGCGCGCGAGCAGCTCGTCCGCCGTCTGCGCGTAGAAGCGCCGGTCGGTGCGCAGGAACGCGACGAAGGCCGCGAACCGCGCGTCGCGGTCCATTGCCGCGCGGGCGGGATCGGCCGTGAACCAGTCGGTGCGGCGGATCACCTCGTCCATCTCCGCGCGGATGCGCGCCACCTCGTCGAGGCCGATGCGGTGGATCTCGTCGGCGGCGAGCGCCGTGGTGGTGTGCACCCGCAGCGAGTGGTCGTACCACGCGCGCCCGTCCGGCAGGTCGGAGGCCGCGATCGAGCCGCGGCACGCCGGCAGGTAGGTCGAGCGAAGCCATGCGCCGAGGTCGGCGAGCTCCTCGAGCGACTGGCCGATCCAGCGGTCGGCATCCGCCCGGAGCTGCGCCTGGTCCCCAGCCGGCATCGAGTCGGGAAGCGTCGCGAGCGCCACCCGCAGCGGCTCCAGCCGTCCGGCCACCACCGCGTCGAACTGGGCGGGCACGTCGACCATCGTCGCGCGCGGCGGGATGCGTCCCTCGGCGATTCCCACCTCCATGAGCGAGCGCACGTCGCGCACCATCTGCGGCACCGCGCTCAGCCGCTTCACGAAGTTCGAGAAGTCCTCCGGCGTGCGCATCGGGATCCGGTCGGCCATCTGCGGGATCTCCTGCTGCGGCCCGCCGCGTCCGCCGACCGGCATGAGGAACGCGCGGAAGCGGTGGCCAGCCACCGACTCGTCGAGCTGCCGCACGAGGAGCTGCCAGCCGAGCCGGTCGTCGCCCGAGAGCTGCGCCTGGTCGATCGCGCGCAGGTCCTCGAGGACGATCCGCTCGTGGGCATGGCGCATCTCGATGCCGCGCATCGAGCGGTCCGTGATCCGGTCCGGGGCGGCGGTCGGCCGCCCGGCGGCAAGCGCCTCCTCCGGCCAGACGGTGTCTCGCCATGCCTCGTACTCGGCGACGACCTCGGCGAAGCGCGCGGCTGCATCCCCGGGGAGGGCGGCCTGCGGCGGCGCGTCGGATGCGAGGGCGGCGGCGATCGCGGCGGCAAGGTGCATCGGCATCGCTCCACCATACGGGCGCCGGACGGGCCGCGGCGACCGGGCGGGGGCTATGCTTGCCGCCCCGCCGCACGCCATGAGCGCCGCGCTCCCCCCAGCCCCGGACACCGAATTCGGCTACGCGCCCCCGACGGTGCGGCAGTTCAGCGTGTTCCTCGACAACAAGGTCGGCAAGCTCCTCGAGCTGCTCCGCACCATCGACGAGTCGTCGTCCACCCGCCTGGCGGCGTTCTCGATCACCGACTCGAGCGACTTCGCGGTGGTGCGCATGATCTTCACCAACGCCGACGCCGCGCGCCACATCCTGCGCCGCAGCCAGTACACGTTCGCCGAGACCGACCTGGTGATCGTCGAGCTCGGCGACGACCAGAGCCTGAGCACGACCTGCCTCTACCTGCTCGGGGCCGAGCTCAACGTCCGCTTCGCCTACCCGATCCTGCTGCGCGGCGAGCGTCCGGCGTTCGCCATCTGCTCCGACGACAACCACCTCGCGGGCCAGATCCTGCTGCGGAAGCGCTTCCGCCTGCTCGCCGAGGAAGACCTCGCCCCACCCACCTGAATCCCATGGCACGACTCATCCGCTTCACCGCCACCGCCCCCGTCAAGGTCGAGCCCACCGACAAGCCGGCGTTCATCTGCGCCTGCGGCCTCACGCGCAACTTCCCCTTCTGCGACGGCTCGCACAAGGTCGCGCGCGCCGAGGAGGCGGGCAAGCTCTACGTCTACGGCGACGACCGGCAGACGAAGTCCTCGGGGAACGACGACTTCGCCGGTTGCAGCTGCGGCTGAGCATCCGGACGGCGCGCGCCGCGCTCCCGGCGCGTCACCCGCCCCGCGCGGGGTAGGTTGCGCTCGTCTTCTCCGTCTCCCAGACGGTCACGTGGTCGAGCGGCATCCCCGCCTCGGCGAGCGGCCCGGCGAGCAGCCCGTGGCAGACGCGGACGATGTTCTCGACGGACGGGTTGAGCGCCGCGAACTCGGGGCAGTCCACGTTCAGGTGGCGGTGGTCGAACCGCGCGAGGACGCAGCGGGCGACGATGGACTCGAGCGCCTCGGTGGGCCGGGCGTCCGCATCCGGGCCGCTGCCCACCCGCACGCCGACGGCGATACGGTAGTTGTGGCCGTGGCCGCTCGCGTGGTTGCACTTGCCGAAGACGCGGCGATTCTCCTCGTCGCTCAGCGATGGGCAGTGCAGGCGGTGGGCGGCGCTGAACTCGAATCGTTCGACGAGGACGGCGTGGTCGGGCATGGAGACGTTCCAGTCGTAGTGGATGAAGGGTCCGGGACTCCAGCGCAGGCGCACGAGCGCGGCACCGGAGGGAAGCTGCGCGCCGAGGCACTTCGCGAGCCGTCCCACGATCGCCGCCGGCGCGCCGGGCTCGGACGCATGCAGCATCGAGGAAAGTTCCGGGATCGCGTGCCGGCGCGCGATCGCGTCCACCTCCTGGATGCCGACGAGGTAGCCAGTGACCGGGTCGGGACGTCCGCGAAGCACGACATCGAGTTCGTGATGCGCCGTGCGACCGTCCGACGGCGGGATGCCCGCGAAACCGTTTCCGGCACCTCTGGCAGGGTCGGCGCCCGATCCTTGCGGGCCGTCGCCGGAGTCGAAGAGGATCCCGGCGCGGACGACGCGCGAGAGCTCTATCTCATCGTCGGGGAAACATGCGGATAAATTCATCGTGGGTGATCAATCTTCGCAACCAAGGGCCGATGAGACCGTACACTAGTGCATCGCAAGCCCCCGGAAGGGCTCGGCGTGAGCTTTGCTCCGCCGGGCCTTTTTCATTTGCGGCCGGCGGTGCGTGCGTCCACGGCCGGCGTCGCGGTTCGACCGCGGGCGCGCGAAGCGCCGATGATCTGCGCATCGAACGCATGCGTGCGCGACCCCATCCCCGATTGGTCCGGGCCGCTGCGTCGCTTGCGCTCGCGCTGGTGGCGACGCTCACGGCATGCAACGCACCGTCGCCTGCCGCGCCTCCCGGCGGGCCCTCGCCCACCCAGCCGCTCCCGGTAGGGGCCGGCCTCACCGTCGATCGAGAGCGGCGCGAGGTGGTGGTCGATGCCGAGGTGGCCTGCAACCGCGGCTGGCTCGAGCAGGCCGCGTGCCGCGCGGGCACGCGCGAGCACGAGTCGCTGCTTGCGATCCAGAACCCGCCGAGCACCATCCATGCGTGCCTGCTGCTGGCCGGCGCGGTGCCGGGCGCGCCCGGTGCGTGGAAGCCCGGCGCGGACGGGGCATCGGTCGTCCGCGTCCCGCCGACGGGGTCGCGCCTCGAACTCCTCGTGCGGCTGCCCTCGGGGGACGTGCCGCTCTCCGACTGGATCCACGATCCCGTGGCCGGCCGGTCGTTCCCCGCGCAGCCCTGGGTGTTCGCCGGCTCGCGGATGCGCCCGAACACGCCGTCGATGGGCCCCGGCGAGCACTACGTCGCCGACCGCACCGGCAGCATCGTCGGCATCGTCACGTTCGGCGACGAGACGATCGCCTGCGACGAGGTCATCTCCGACAAGGCCGACGTCGACGCGCCGCAGTGGCAGGCGCGCACCGAGCGGATGCCCGAGCCCGGCACGCGCGTCCGGCTGGTGATCCGCGTCGTTGGCGACGCGCCCCCGGGGGCGGCGAACGCGCCCCCCGCCGCGAAGGCACCTTCACCATGAGGTTCCTCGGCATCGACCCCGGGCTGCGGATCACGGGCTACGCGTGCGTGGACCTGGCGCCCGGCGCGCGCGAGCCGACGCTCGTCGAGGCAGGAGTCGTCCGCCTGCGCCCGGCCGATCCCGTCGCCGCACGGCTGCGCGCGCTCCACGAGGAGCTCGGCGCGATCGTCGACGAGCTTCGCCCGCAGCGCGTGGCCGTCGAGCAGGTGTTCGCGCACGTCAAGCACGTGCGCACCGCGATCGTCATGGGCCATGGCCGCGGCGTCGTGCTGCTGGCCGCGGCGCTGCGCGACCTGCCGCTCGACGAGTTCGCCCCGGCCGAGGTCAAGAAGGCGCTCACCGGCCGCGGGCAGGCATCGAAGGGGCAGATGCAGCGCGCGGTCATGCACCAGTTCTCGCTGCGGGCGCTGCCCGAGCCGCCCGACGTCGCCGACGCGATCGCGATCGCCGCGTGCGCGGCGCGCCGGCATGCGGACGTCGACGCGGCCGGCGAGCGTCCCGCCGGGCGCTCGGCACGCAGTCAGTAGGGA
>CAYTYU010000013.1:0-32188 GCA_964440815.1 uncultured Chitinophaga sp. | reverse complement strand
CGCGCGCACGGTGGCGGCCGCATCGGCCCCGCGTGCGCGCGCGGCCGCGGCGCGCCGGCCCTCGACGGTGCCGGCCTTCTCCTCGCCGCACAGGAGGTCCGCCAGCTCCCCGAGCCGGTCCTGGAGGAGCATCGCCCCGAGCAGGTGGTTGTCCCCGCGCATGCCGAAGCGCTGCGGCCCGAAGCCGTTCGGCACGCCGTGCGCCTCCAGCGCGCGGATGCCGCGCCACACCGCGGGCGCGCGGAAGGGTTCGAGCCCGCGCACGCGGATCGAGAAGCGGTTGCCCGCCAGATGCCCGCGGCGCAGCTTGTTCGCGTGCCACGTGGCCCAGAGCACCTGGATGCGGTCGTCCTGGATCGAGCGCAGCTCCGGCCGGCGCGGCAGGTGCACGCTCACGGTCTGGCTGGTCACCGCACAGCGGTCCTTCATGCCGGCGGTGCCGATCGCCTGCGGCCCGACGCCGAAGTGCGCGCACAGCACCGACACCAGGTCCTGGTGCGCGAGGTCCTGCTTCACGATGCGCAGGTAGAGGTGCTCGCCCTCGCCGGAAGGCTCGTAGAGCGGCAGTTCCTCCACCAGGAAGTCGCCCGCGCGTTCCTTGATGCGGGCGCCGTCGACGGGCGGCAGGTCGGCGAGTCGATGCGCGAGCGGGGCGCTCACGCGTCGTCCTCTTCCCCGTCGTCCTCGTCGCCGCCGGGAGCGCCCGTGCCGCCGGCGGAGGGCGGCGGCTCGACGCCCGCGTCGCTCGCGGCCTCCGAGAGCACGGACTCGTCGACCAGGATCGGCACCCCGTCGGCCACGCCGAGCGCGATCGCGTCGGAGGGGCGCGAGTCGACCTCGATCACCTCGCCGTCGCGGTCGATCACCAGCTGCGCGAAGAAGGTCCCGGCATCGAGGTGGGTGATGCGGATCTCGCGCAGGCGGCCGCCGAGGGCGCGGATCGTCTCGGCGAGCAGGTCGTGCGTCTGCGGGCGCGGGATCTGCGTGCCCTTGATGCGGCGGTCGATCGCGAACGCCTCCGGCAGGCCGATCACGATGGGGAACGTCCGCGTGCCGCCCGTCTCGGTCAGCTCGATGACCTGCATGTCGGCCATCTCCCGGATCAGGATGCGCGAGAGGTGCATGGGGACCAGCATGTGGGCGCCTTCCCGCGGCCAACGGGCCGCAGGCCGAATTCTAGGCAGCGCCCGGAACGGCCCCGAGCGGCACTCAGCCGCGCTCGGCGGTGCGGAACAGCTCGAGCAGCTCGGCCGGTCCCGGTGCGGAATACACCTGCTCGCGGAAGGCGGGGTTGGTCATCAGGCGCGAGATGCGCCCGAGCGCCTGGATGTGGTCGCTCGTCCGCTCGGGCGGGGAGACCAGGAGCACCACGAGCCGCACCGGCTTGCGGTCGATCGAGTCGTACTCGATGGGCTGCGCGAGGCGGCCGACCGCCATGCACAGGCCGTGCGCCGATGGAGTCTTTCCGTGCGGGATGGCGAGGCCCTCGCCGATCCCCGTCGAGCGCTGCTGTTCGCGGTCCCAGACGGCCTTCTTGACCGCGGCGGCATCGGAGACGCGCCCGGTCGCGGCGAGCGCATCGACGAGTGCGTCGATCGCCTCGCGCTTGGTGGCGGCCACGAGCGGCACGAGCACGCACTGCGGGTCGAGGATCTCGGTGACGGTCATCGGCACGGGCATGCGGGCCTCCGAGGTGGAAAACGGCGAATCGGGGATCCTACCGCGCCGCCAGCAGCGCCCCAAAGCCACCGTCGGCATAGGCCGTATCCGGCCCGCCGGGAAGGCCTTCCGGCTCGGCGCGCTCCTGCCGCGCCACGGTCCGGCCGGTGCGCCCGGCGGCCCAGGACGCCTGCTGCTCGTTCTCGGTGGGTTCCAGGCTGCACGTCGCGTAGAGGATCGCGCCCGCCGGCGAGAGCATCAGGCGGTGCTCCTCGACGATCTGCCGCTGCAGGCGAACCAGCGAGTCGAGCCGCGCCCGGGTGAAGCGGTACTTGGCCTCGGGCCGGCGCGGCAGCACCCCGGTGTTCGAGCACGGCACGTCGAGCACCAGGAGGTCGACGCGGCCGACGACGCGGCGCAGTCCCTCGGGGGTGGTGACCTTGACGCGCGGGTGCCCCTCGAACGCCTTGGCGAGCGCGCGCAGCCGCACGCCGTCGACGTCGGTGGCGACCACCTCGGCCTGCGGATGGAGCTCGGCGAGCTGGTGCGTCTTGGTGCCGCGGCCCGCGCAGGCGTCGAGGATCACCGCCGGCCGCAGCGCGTCGGAGAGGTGCACGGGCCTCGCGCTCGCGGCGTCCTGGACGCGCGCGCCGGGATGCGCGGCGAGCGCCGCCACCAGCGACTCGTGGCCGTCGGTCCAGACGTGGCAGCCGGGACGCGCGTGCGGCATCGCGCGGCCCTCGAGCGCGCCGCCGGCGACGAAGGCCGACTCCGGAAGCCCCGCGACCACGAGCGGCGCGGGACGCAGGCAGTGCAGCGCGCGCGCGAAGGCACGCTCGCGGCCGACCGCGTTGATCCAGTGCAGGAAGAGCTCCTCGCCGACGCTCAGCTGCTCGCAGGTGCGCTGCACCTCGTCGCGGCCGAAGACGCCGCGCGTCAGCCGCAGCACCCGGCCGTCGGCAAGCGGCAGCACGTCGTCGCGCCCGCGCCAGCGTGCGGGATCCGCGGCATCGCCGTCCTCGATCCCGCCGCGCAGCGACACCATGCGCCGCAGCACCGCATTCACGAAGCCGGGCGCGCCACGGTGGCCCTTGGCCTTGGTCCACTCCACCGTGTCGTCGACCACCGCATGGTCGGCCTGGTTCCCGAAGAGGAAGAGCTGCGCGGCCGCGCCCAGCACGGCCGCCTTGATCCGGTGGTCGACGTTCTCCCAGCGCCGGTCGATGCACGCCCGCGCGAGCGCGACGAGCGTCAGCCAGCGCTGCGCCGCGGCGTGCTCGATGGCACGGGCGAGCGCCGCATCGCGCGCGTCGAGCCCAGGCGTGCCGTGCTCGCCGAACTCAAGGTCGGGAAAGCGGCTCGCCTGCCGCTCCAGCCGGTCGAGCGCGGCGGCGCGTGCAGGCGAGACGGATCCCGTCGGCGAGGTTGGCGCGGTGCGGGCCAGGGCCTGCCTCAGGCCATCGCCATGCGGCGCGCGGGCTTCTTCGCGGCGGCGGACTTGCCCGCAGCCGCCTTGCCCGCGCCGAGCTGGCCGGCCTTCTCGGCGGCCTTGCGCAGCGCGGCGGCCTTGTCGGTCCGCTCCCACGTGAAGGTGCCCGGGCCGCCCTCGCCGGGCGCGCGGCCGAAGTGGCCGTGCGTGGCGGTGGCGCTGTAGATCGGCTTGCGCAGGCCGAGCGAGCGGATGATGCCGCGCGGCGTGAGCTCGAAGTGGCGGCGCACCTCGCGGGCGAGCCACTCGTCGCTCACCGCACCGGTGCCCTGGGTGTCCACCAGGACGCTGGTCGGCTCGGCCACGCCGATCGCGTAGCTCAGCTGCACCTCGCACACCTCGGCGAGGCGCGCGGCGACGATGTTCTTCGCGATGTAGCGCGCCATGTACGCGGCGCTGCGGTCGACCTTCGAGGGGTCCTTGCCGCTGAACGCGCCGCCGCCGTGGCGGCCGCGGCCGCCGTAGGTGTCGACGATGATCTTGCGGCCGGTGAGGCCGCAGTCGCCGTGCGGGCCGCCGATCTCGAACTGGCCGGTCGGGTTGACGTGCACGGTGATGCGGTCGTTCCACCACTTGCCGAGCACCGGCTTGATGATGTGCTTGATGACCTCGGCCTTCAGCTTCTTCTGGCCGGCGGGTCCGTTCCACACGGGGTCGTGCTGCGTCGAGAGCACCACGGTGTCGATGCGCTCCGGCTTCAGGCCGTGGTACTCGACGGTGACCTGGCTCTTGGCGTCCGGACGCAGGCCCTTGACGATGCCCTTCTCGCGCACGTGCGCCTGGCGCTTGACGAGCTCGTGCGAGAGCGCGATCGGCAGCGGCATCAGCTCCGGCGTCTCGCGGCAGGCGAAGCCGAACATCATGCCCTGGTCGCCCGCACCCTCGCGGTCGACGCCCATGGCGATGTCGGGGCTCTGGCGGCCGAGCACCACGCTCACGCCGCAGCTCTTCCAGTCGAAGCCCTTCAGGGCGTCGTCGTAGCCGGCCTTGCGCACCGCGGCACGCACGACGTCGGCGACGTTCACCGTGGCCTTGGTGGTCACCTCGCCGGCGACGACCGCCAGGCCCGTGGTCACCAGCGTCTCGCACGCCACGCGGCTCATCGGGTCCTGCACGAGGATCGCGTCGAGGACCGCATCGCTGATCTGGTCGGCGAGCTTGTCGGGGTGGCCCATCGAGACGGACTCGCTGGTGAACAGGTAGCGCTTGTCGTGCATGGACATTGGAAAGGTGCTCCGGAGTCTGGGGTTCGGCCCGGCTGGAATCCGGGCAAGGCGGACGATGCTATCGGTCCCGGGCGGGCGGCCGCAAACCCGTCGCCGGCGCGACGGGGCGGGTGGCCGGCGCAACCTGCCGGGGAATGGCCGGCCGGACGTGGACAGGGCCCCGGAAACCGCTAGGTTCTCGAACACCGACGCGGCACCCAACCCGGGCGCCGCGGGCGGCGTATCAATGGTCGTGATCGCGTCCGTCCCCCTTGCCTGCATGCTCGCGCTCGCCGCCCCGGGCGGGGTGGTGGCGCCGCTGCAGGTGGCCGCGCCCGCCGCGGAGCCGGCAGCCGAGTCGGTGGTGCCGGGACGCGTGCTCGTCAAGCTCGCGCCCGGTGCGGCGATCGCGGTCGGCGCGGACGGCACGCCGACGGCGCGACGCGCGGACGGACGGATCGAGGCAGGCCTCTCTCGCGCGCTGGTGCGCGCGGGCGTGCGTGCGGTGCACCCTGCCCTGGCGGTGGCGCCGCGCGACCTCGCGCGCGCGCGGGCCGCGGGACTGGACCGCTGGACGGAACTCTCGATCACGGACGGGGCGGATGCGCGCGCGGCCGCCGCGGCGCTTGCGGCGGCGGGTGGGCTCATCGAGCGCGCCGAGCCGATCGGCCTCGGCGGGATCGCCTCGGACGCACCCGCGCCCGACGACACGCTCTACCCGCAGCAGCACGCGCTCGAGAACACCGGCCAGCTCGTCGGCGGCGTCGCGGGCGAGGCGGGCTCCGACATCCGCGCGCGCGGCGCGTGGCACCTCTCGGTCGGCCGCGCCGACACGGTCGTCGCCATCCTCGACAGCGGCGTCGACCCGCACGAGGCGTTCGCGGACCGAATGGTGCCGGGCTGGAACGTGCCCGAGGGCAACGACGACACGATGAGCCAGTGCTCGCAGCACGGCACGCACGTCGCCGGCATCGTCGCCGCGCGCGGAAACGACGGCCAGGGCACGGCGGGCGTTGCGTGGGACGTCCGGATCATGCCGGTCACCGTGCTCAGCGGCTGCAGCGGCACCACCGCCGCGCTCGCCGCCGGCATCGTCTGGGCCGTCGACCGCGGCGCGACGGTGCTCAACGCAAGCCTCCAGTACTCGGTCGAGAACCAGGTGCTGCGCGACGCCATCGCCTACGCGATGTCGCAGGGCGCGGTCCTGGTCGCCGCGGCCGGCAACACCGGGGCGAACGGCGTCGCGGTCCCCGCGCGCTGGCCCGAGGTCGTGGCGGTCGCGTCGATCGACTCGATGGGCACGCCGGCATCGAACTCCGCGATCGGCCCGCAGCTCGACCTCGCCGCGCCGGGCGTGTCGATCCTCTCGACCATCGAGCCAGGCGCCTACGGACTGAAGACCGGCACCAGCATGGCCGCGCCCTTCGTGAGCGGCACCATCGCGCTCATGCGCGCGGCGGCGCCGTCGATCGCGCCGCGCGACATGGCCCCGATCGTCAGCGCGACCGCCGTCGACATCTCGGTGCCCGGCTTCGACACGCGCACCGGATTCGGCCGGCTCGATGCCGCCGCCGCGGTGCGCGAGGCGCGCCGGCGCGCGGGGCTCGGGGACCTGAACGGCGACACGGCCGTGAACGGCGATGACCTCGGCATGCTGCTGGCGGCGTGGGGCCCGTGCACGTACGCGTGCGCCGCCGACCTCACCGACGACGGCGCGGTGGACGGCGACGACCTCGGCCAGCTGCTTGCCAACTGGGGCGCGGCGAACTGAGCCCGGCGGGCGTCCGCGCGTTCATGGCACCACGGGGCGGCCGAGCTGCACCGCGGCCTCGTCGGCCATCGAGCGGATCACCGGCGACTGCGGGTCGAGCTCCATCGCGCGGCGGAACTCGGCGACCGCGCCGTCGGCGTCGCCGAGCTTCACCAGCCCGCGCGCCAGCGCCACGTGCGCGAACGCGTTGCCCGGGGCCATCTCGAGCGTCCGGCGCACGAGCGCCACGCCCTCGCGGACGTCCTCGTCGCCGGTGCCGCGCTCGATGAGGGCAAGCGACAGGCGCCGCAGCGACTCCAGGTCGTCCGGCATCGCGGCCGCGCCCGCGCGCGCGCTCGCCAGCATGCGCGCGTGCTCGCCTTCCAGGTCGAGCCACGTCACCTGCTCCTCGCGCAGCTCGCGCCAGGCGGGGTTCGCGGCGAGCGTCTCGTCGTACCAGCGGATCGCCTCGTCGCGGCGCGAGGGCACCATGCGCACCAGTCGGCCGAGCACGATCGCCACGCCCTCGTCCGCGCCGTCGCGCTCCCACGAGCGACGCAGCAAGGCCTCGGCCTCGCCGCCGCGGCGCAGCGCCGCCAGCAGGTAGGCACGCTCCATGTCGGTGCGCCGCCAGGCGACCGCGAACGGCGACCAGCCCTCGGGCCACGCCGCCGCCACGCCGTACAGGGCGAGCGCGCGCTCGGCCGCCGCGCGCATGGCGGGATCGGGCTCCATGCCGTGCTCGGAGAACACCACCTCGGCCGGGATCGAGACGCGCGCGTCCAGGAGGCGCGCCGACCACACGCTCGCGTTGAGCACGCCCGCCCACAGGGTGCCGGCAAGCGCCACGGCCGTCACGCCGAGCCAGGCCAGCCCCGCGCGCGAGACGCGGCCGCGGAAGCGGAGGCGCGCGCCGTGGAAGGCGGCGTTCGCGTCGCGCAGCACGCGCCAGGACTTCCAGGACATGAACGTGACGCACGCGGCGATCCCGGAGGCGAAGAGGAGCGGCACGCCGACGTACGCGCCGCGCACGGCAAGCAGCGTCCCGACGGCCACCGCTGCGAGCGCGACCTCCTCGGGCCACGAGAGGTCGTGGCGCCGCTCGGCCGCCGCGGCGGCCCGCGTGCCGGTGCGCTCCACCGAGATCGCCGGCCCGCCGTGGCCGAAGCGGAGCGCCTCGTTCGGGCATGTCGACACGCAGTCCATGCACTTCATGCAGCCGGTGTCGACCACCATGCCGTAGTCGCGCACCTCCTCGTGGACGCGCACGTTGCTCGTGCACACGGCGGTGCAGTGGCCGCACTGCTCGCAGCGGTCGTGGTCGACCACGATGCGCATCGGCGCCACCTCGTCGAGCGGCGCGAAGAACCCGCCGTAGGGGCACGCGTACGTGCAGTAGCCCTTGGTGCCCAGGAGCCACACCACCAGCACGCCGCTCACCAGGACGAACGGGATGCCCATCGCCCATCCGGGGAAGGACGCCCAGAAGTCCTGCGTCACCAGGTGCGCCGACCAGCCCGGCCAGCGCAGGTCCGGCTGCATCCAAGGCGCCACCGCAAAGCGGTAGAAGAGCGGCCACACGAACATGTAGAGCGCCAGGCAGAGCGGCAGCCAGACGAGGAGCCGCGAGCGGAACGGCTTCGGCCGGATCCCCGCGCGCGCCAGCAGCCACGCCGTCCCGTCCTGGATGGCCACCCAGTGGCAGCCCCAGCCGCAGAACCAGCGCCCGAGCAGCGCGGTGGAGAGGAGCGCCACCCCGAAGAAGATCGCCCCGACCGTGACGATGCCGTTCTTCACGGTCTCCATCGACTCGCTCGGCTCGATCGGCGCGAGCGTCGAGCCCATGGCCAGCCACTGCACCACGTGGCCGATCATGAAGATCCACACGCCTGCCAGCACCGCCGCGCGCCTCCACCCGCGGCGCGAGCCGAACGCCGTCCGCCGGGGCGCGCCCGGGGTGCCGAGCACCGGCAGCTTCACGGTGGTGGGCCGCGGGGAGCACGTCGACATGGCGACGATCGTAGGGTGTGCGGGGACGCAGCCCGGCGTGCGCGGCGGGGCCAGTCCTATACTCGCGCCCCCGAAGCCGCCCATGGACCGTGACCTGTACGAGATCCTCGGGGTGCCTCGCACCGCAAGCGCCGACGACCTGAAGAAGGCGCACCGCACGCTGGTGCGGAAGTTCCACCCCGACGTCAACAAGGAGCCCGGGGCGGCCGCGCGCTTCAAGGAGATCCAGGAGGCCTACGACATCCTGGCCGACGACGAGAAGCGCAAGCGCTACGACCAGTTCGGCATGGCGGGCGTGCGCGCGGGACCGGCAGGCGGCGCGAACGGCGGCGGCGCGCCGGGCGGCGATCCGTTCGGCGGCGGGAATCCCTTCGGCGGCGGCCAAGGCTGGCAGAACGTCGATCCGTCGACCTTCGAGGAGGTGTTCGGCTCCGTGTTCGGCGGCGGGCGCGCGCGCGGCGGGCGCGGCCGCGGCTTCGGGGGCTTCGGCGGCTTCGAGGAGGCCGAGGCGGGCCCGCAGAAGGGCCGCGACCTCACCATGGAGGAGACGGTCGACTTCACGACCGCGGCCCTCGGCGGCAAGCGCTCGATCACGGTGAACGGCCAGGGCATCCAGCTGTCGATCCCCGCAGGCACGCTCGACGGCGCGCGGCTCGCGGTGCGCGGCAAGGGCGCCCCCGGCGCGTCGGGCGGGCCGGCGGGCGACCTGATCGTCACCGTGCGCGTCGCGCCGCACCCGTGGCTGCGGCGCGAGGGCGACGACCTGGTGATGGACGTGCCGCTGACCATCGCGGAGGCGGCGCTCGGCGCGACCGTCAAGGTGCCGCTCCTCTCGGGCTCGGTGCAGATGCGCATCCCGCCCGGCGTGAAGAGCGGCCAGCGGCTGCGCGTCAAGGGCAAGGGCATCCAGCCGGCCAAGGGCCAGCCCGGCGACTTCCACGCGGTGATCGCGATCGAGGCGCCGAAGGAACTCGACGCGCGCGGACGCGAGCTCGTCGAGGAGCTCGCGCCGAGGCTCGCGAACCCGCGCACCGGCCCGCAGTGGCGGGAGTGAAGGCGCGCGGCAAGGCGCGCGGCCGTGCTCAGCGCCCGTAGCGCCGTCGCGTCGACTCGACGAGCGCCAGCACCTCGGCCGGACGCGCGAGCATGATCCACGCGGCGTCGTAGCCCGGGCCGGGCCCCGCAAGGAAGGTGATCGACCCGGTACCGAGCGCACGGTCGGTGTGCGTGCGCACCAGCTCGATCCGCCGCAGCGCGTTCAGGTTTGCCGAGTAGACGGTCGGGGACATCAGGCCGCGCCGGCGCATCACGCGGCGATCGGTCAGCACGTAGACGCGGCTCGCCCACTCGGCCACCGCGACGGCCAGGCGCACGAGCACCGCGCCCACGGCGGCCTGCCCGATGGGGATCGCCCACGGAAGCCCCGAGGCGCCGCTCGCCGCCGCGGCGATCGCCGCCACCAGCATGGCGAGGGCGCTCCAGCGAGCGGAGCGCAGCGCGATCCACAGCGGGCTCGGGCGCCACGTGCCGACGATGATCTCCCCCGGCTCCAGCATGGTGGCCGCGAAGAGCGGGATGCCCGCCGCATCGAACGCCGTCGTCGCGAACGCGGCGCGGCCGTCGCGCGCGTGGGGACCTGCGCTCACCGCGGCGGGCCCTCCGGGTGCAGCACGCGCACGTCGGGAAGGTTTCGGAAGCAGCCGTCGTAGTCGAGGCCGAAGCCGACCACGAACTCGTCGGCGATGTCGAAGCCGACGAACTCGCAGGGGGTCGAGAGCGCCGCGGGGATCGTCTTGCGCAGGAGGACCGCGGTGGCGAGCTTCGCCGGCCGCTGCGCCTCGAAGCGCTCGCGGATCCAGCGCAGCGTGCGCCCGGAGTCCAGGATGTCGTCGACCACGAGGACGCGCCGGCCCGAGAGGTCGCCGGGCATGTCGCCCATGGCGCGCACGCCCTGGCTCGTGGTCGCGGCGCCGGGGTAGCTCGAGAGCGTGGCCAGCGTGATGCGCATGCGCACGGGCATGTGCCGCACCAGGTCGGCGGCGAAGATGAACGCGCCGGTCATCACCGGCACCAGCACCAGGTCGTCCTCGCCCTCGCCCATCCAGGACACGATGTCGCGCGCGAGCTCGGGCATGCGCGCGGCGATCCGCTCGGCCGGCACCAGGACCCGGCCGAGTGCCGCGCGCGCCGCGGGCGAGGCCGGGTCCATCACCCGCCCCCCGCCAGCCGCTGCATGATGCGGGCGTTCACGGTCTTGGCGTCGGCCGTGCCGCCGGCGAGCTTCATCACCGCGCCCACGATGCGGCCGATGGCGGCGCCCTTCCCCGCGCGCACGTCGGCGGCGGCCTGCGGGTTGGCGGCGATCGCCTGGTCCACCCAGGCGTCGAGCGAGGCATCGTCCTGCACCACGAGCAGTCCCAGGCGCTCGGCGGCGCCCTTCGCGGCATCCGCGGTGCCGGCCAGCGCGGCGACCAGCGCATCCACGTTCTGCGCACCCAGCGTCCCCGCCTCGCGCAGCGCCACGATCCCCGCCACCTGTTCCGCGGAGAGGCCCGCACGGTCGAGGGCGCAGCCGAGCTCGTTGGCGCGCTTGGAGAGCTGGTTCAGCAGGAACTTGCCGCAGGAGTATCCGGCCTTCGCGCCGCCGCCGGCCGCCGCCACGCACGCCTCGAAGAAGAGGCACGCGGCGCGTTCCTCGACCAGCGCGTCGGCGTCCTTGCGCTCGAGCCCGTACTCGCCCACGTACCGCGCGCGGCGCGCCGCGGGAAGCTCCGGGATCTCCGCGCGCACGCGCGCGAGCCACGCGTCGTCCACCACCACCGGCACCAGGTCCGGGTCGGGGAAGTAGCGGTAGTCGTGCGCGTCCTCCTTCTCGCGCTGCAGCACGGTGGCGCCGCGCTCGTCGTCCCAGCCGCGCGTGCTCTTGGTGCCGGGGCCCATGGTGCGGCCGTCCTCGCGCCAGCGCGCGGCCTGCACCGACGCCTCGTGCTCGATCGCCCCGCGCAGCGCCTTGAAGGAGTTGAGGTTCTTCACCTCGACCACCGGCGTGCGCACCTCGGAGCCGTCGGCGAGCGACAGCACCAGGTTGACGTTCGGCTCGAAGCGCATGTGCCCCTTCTGCATGATGCCCTCGGTGACGCCGAGGAAGCGGCAGATCGAGCGCAGTTCCTGCGCGAAGGCCACCACCTCGGCGGCGGAGCCGAAGTCGGGCGCCGTCACGACCTCCAGGAGCGGCGTTCCCGCGCGGTTGAGGTCCACGAGCGATCCCTCGTAGCGGAACCCGCCGGGCAGCTCGTGGCCGAGCTTGCCGGTGTCCTCCTCCAGGTGCGCGCGGACGATGCCGATCGTGCGCGTGCCGCCCTCGGGAAGCGCCAGCCCGAACGACCCGCCGTGGCAGAGCGGCAGGTCGTACTGGCTGATCTGGTAGCCCTTCGGCAGGTCCGGGTACGTGTAGTTCTTGCGGTCCCACTTCGAGCGCCGCGCCACCGAGCAGCCGAGCGCCATGCCAACCATCATCGACATCTCGACCGCGCGGCGGTTCATCACCGGCAGCGTCCCCGGCAGCGCGGCCACCAGCGGCGTGACGAGCGCGTTGGGCTCCTGGTCGTAGAACTCGGGGTTGCCCGGGCTTCCCGCGCGCGTGAACATCTTGGTGCGCGTGGCGAGCTCGATGTGGATCTCGAGCCCCACCATCAGCCGGGTCGAGACGATGTCCGCGGTCGAGGCGGCAGGCATCGCGGCGATGATACGCCGCGGCCTGCGCCGGTCAGCCGCCGCCCGCGCGCCGGACCGACGGCGGCGCGACGACGACGCGGTCGCGGCCGTCGCTCTTGGCGTCGTAGAGCGCGATGTCGGCGCGCGTCAGCATGACGTCGGCGGTCTCGTCGGCCTGCAGCGTGGCCACGCCGACCGAGCACGTCACCGGGATGCGCGCGGCCTGGCCGACGGCGATCGGCGAGTCGCCGACGCGCCGGCGCAGCCGCTCGGCCACCGCGCGCGCGTCTGCATCGTCGCAGTCGGGCAGCACGACGACGAACTCCTCCCCGCCGAAGCGGGCCACCGAGTCCACCGGGCGCGCCGCGACCCGCAGCCGGCGCGCGACCTCGGCCAGGACGGTGTCGCCGACGCCGTGCCCGAAGCGGTCGTTCACGCCCTTGAAGTGGTCGAGGTCGATCATCGCCACCGAGAGGGGCACGCCGTTCGCATGCGAGGCTCCGCCCTCCCGCGAGAGGATCGCGTCGAGCCCGGCGCGGTTCCAGACGCGGGTCAGCGGGTCGACCATCGACCGCCGGCGCGCCTCGCCGAGCTCGCGGATCATGTCTCCCTGGCGGAAGGTCAGCTGCCGTCGGTGCAGCTCGCCCTCGGCGACGGACGCGAGGTCACGCAGCAGCGACAGGTCCTCGGGCGACGCGTCGCGCGGCTCGCCGTCGACGGCGCACAGGACGCCGATGCGCGCGCCGTCCGGGGCGCGCACCGCAAGCGACGCGAAGAACCGCGCATAGGGGGCGTTGACCACCAGGCTCGAACGCGCGAGCGCACCGTCGGCCAGGGCGTCGCGGACGACGAAGGGCCCCGTACTCGCCAGCGCCCCCGAGACCAGCGCGTCGTCGCGCGGCACCTCGTTCACCTGCAGGCCGTGGCGCGACTTGAACCAGAGGCGATCCTCGCCCAGGACGGCCAGGCCCGCCACCGCCGTGCGCATCACGCGCGCGGCCAGCCGCGTGATGCGGTCGAACGACTCCTCGGCCGGGGTGTAGAGCAGCGCCAGGCGCTCGAGCGTCTCGAGCCGCGTGCGCTCCTGGACCGAATCTGTGCGCCGTCCGACCTTGGCCATGGCGTCACCCCTGCATCAGCGTGTCACATGCGGGCCGGGCCGACAAGCGCAATCGGCTCCGATTCCCGGGAAGTCGAGGCACCGCGGGCGTCGCGGCGCGGTCCCGGGTGCATCCGACGCGGCGCACGGGCGCCGCGCCGGGTGTCGAAAGGCCGCGGTGGGATTTGAACCCACGAATAACGGATTTGCAATCCGTCCCCTTAGGCCACTTGGGTACGCGGCCGGCCAGACCCGTATAGTGGCACAGCCGACCTCCCGCGTCAACGCGCGCATGGATCGACCCCGCACCAGAACGGCCGCCCTGCTTATCGCCCTCGCAATCGGGGCCGAGGCGGCGTCGCAGGCACCCGCGGCACCGAAGCCCGTGGCAGGACCGCCGCCCGAGGCACCGAGGCCCGCGTCGACGCTCCCGGTCCTGCGCGAGGGCGTGATGCTCACGTCGACGCGCGGCTACTTCGCGCGCTCGCTGCGCGAGCCGGGGCTCCTGGTGTTCCGGCTCGAGGAGCGGCTTGCCTCGAGCGGGCGCCGCCCGATCCTCGTGATGCCGTGCGACCCCGCCGAGGACATCAAGGCGATCCTCGCCGATCCGCGCGAGGACTCGCCGGTGCGCTTCGAGGTGACCGGCGAGATCTTCGACGGCGGCGACCGCGCGTTCCTGCTTCCGATGGCGATCGTCGCGCTGCGGCCGCCGACGCCGCCGGGCATGCTCGCGCGCACCGCGCCGAAGGAGCTCGAGCGCCCGGATCCCGCACGGCCCGCGCCGCGCGCGCCGCGCATCGACGCCTATGCGGAGGACGTCGGCGCCGCCGCCGCGGCGACGCCCGCGCGCGAGGCGCCGGCAGACCGGCTCGCGCACGAGCCGGACACCACGCTCTTCCCCGGCTTCGACGACGGGCTCGCCGACGAGCTCGAGCGCCGGCTCGACCAGGGCATCGCACGCAGCGGCCTGGGCACGGCGGTGAAGCGTGCCGTCGAGGCGCACGACCGCACCGCGCTGGTGCCCACCGCGACGCGCATCCTCAGCCGGCGCGCGACGGTGCTGCGCGACCCGCTCACCGGCGCATGGCGTGCGCGCTTCGCGACCGGCCGGGAGGACGCCGGCACCGGCGTCGCGCCCGAGGCATCGATGGAGATCCTCCCCAGCCGCACGCTCACCGAGCTCGAGCGCAAGGTGCGCGAGCGGCCCATCGGCACGACGTGGCTCCTGAGCGGCGAGGTCGTGAACGCGCGCGACCGCAGCTACCTGGTGCTCACGCGCGCGGTGGAGCCGCCGGTGTCGCGCTTCGAGTCGCCCTGACGCCGCGCGCGGAGCCCCGCGCACTGCGTGCTCATCCCCACGCCGCCAGCAGCAGGCCGAGGTCGTTGCCGTCCACGGTGCCGTCGCCGTTCAGGTCGGCGGGGCCCCGCGTGCCCCACGCGGCGAGCAGCAGGCCGAGGTCGTTGCCGTCCACCACGCCGTCGCCGTTGAGGTCGGCCGGGACCGGCGGCGCGCCCGTCACGGTGCCGTTCAGCACCAGGGTCATCGGCGTGCTCGCCGCACCCGGCACCGATTCGTCGCGCGTGGTGATGGTGACGGTTCGCGTATGCGTCCCCGGCACCAGGCCGGCCGGATCGAAGCGGAACGACGCGCTGCCGGGCACCGCCCCGATCTCGCCGGGGCTCGATGCCACCAGCGTGAACGGCCCCGGCGGCACCACGACCGACTGGATCGAGAGCCGCGCCTGGTCCGGGCCGAAGCCGAAGTTCGCCACCGCGACGTCCGCGGTCACCGGCACGCCGCCCTCGTCGACGGCGAACCCGAGCGACGCGCTGTCCACGTCCGACGTCGCCGAGAGCGACGGGTTCGAGCGCCGCAGCACGTGCACCGAGACCGGAAGCGCCGTCGACGGGTTGTGCACGCCTTGGCTGGCGCTCGTCACGGTGGCGTTGCCCGTGCGCACGCCGACCGTGGCGGTCGAGACGGGCAGGTTCACCGTCACCGACGAGGGCGTGAGCGGCGCCGTGCCCGACTGGCTTCCCGAGAGCACCCCGCTGCCGGTCGCCACGTACTGCAGCGCGTCGATGCCGACGGCGAAGTCGCCGGGGGCGTCGTTGGCCACCAGCACGGGCACCACGACGCCCGTCGCGCCCTGGATGACGCGCGAGGGGTAGGCGCCGAGCGTCGCCAGGCACCACGCCGGCACCTTGAGGTCGACGATCACCGGGATGTGGTCCGACGCCGCCCACAGCGCGTCGGCGAGCGCGTTGGAGCGCGCCAGGTTCCCGGGGTAGTAGGTGTTGTTCCCCTGGTTGATGTCGGTGTCGAAGTGGTTGCCGTCGTTGCCGAAGGCACGCGTCGTTCCCGGGATCACCGCGAGCCCCGCCCCGTCGGCAAGCGACGCGGTCGGCAGGATGAAGTCGAACCGGTCGTCCATGCCGCCGCCGATGAGCCCGCCCGAGGCCAGGCGCGGGCTCTGCGTGTGCAGCACGGCGTTCGAGGCACCGGTCCAGTTGGCGGCGCCGAGCGGGTCGACCGCGCGGCCGTTGCCGGCGGCGACGAACGCCTGGTACCCGGATTCGCCGTTCGAATAGAAGTTCATGTCGCCGGCGTAGATCGCCTGCACGCCGGCGCCCATGGCGTCGGCGTTCGCCCGGATCGCCTGCACGCCCGAGAGGCGCTCGTTCTCGTTGGCGCTGCCGGTGCTCGCCTTCAGGTGCGCGCCGTAGACCACGAAGCGCGCGCCGGCGGACGCGTAGTCGCGCAGCTGCAGCGTCCAGCGGTCCGTGTTGCGGCTCGCGCCGGTCGGGATGTTGGCGTGCGTGCCGGGCACCTCCGAGAGCAGGTCGCTCCGGAAGAAGAGGGCGCGCGCGCCCGACGCGCCGTCCTCCGTCGGCGTGGTCGTGTAGGTGGCGCGCACGTACGCCACGCCCGCGGGCGCGGACGCGTTCACGATCGACGTGAGCGTGGCGAGGTCGACGTTGCGCACCTCCACGAACACGAACGCGCCGACCGGCACGGCGAAGCCGGGCTTGTCGTCTGCGTGCATCGCGGCGATCACCGCCTGCAGCGACGACAGGTTCCCCTCCAGGCCGGCGATGTTGTAGGTGGCCACGCGGAGCTGCGCGTGGGCGGATGCCGATGCGGCCAGGGCCGCCGCGACGGCCCAGCGAGCGCGTCCGAGAACGTTTCTCTCGGCGATGGCCATCGAGGTCACGATACGCACCCCTCTTCGCGCGACCCAAGCCATTTGTTCGCACATCCACCCAAGTAGTCTTCCTCGTCCGCTCCGGACCGCCCTGCGCAGGTCCGCGGAACGAACTGCCCCCAACGGGAACCCACCCAACCATGCGAATCCTCACCGCCGCCCTGGCCGTCGCCGTCCTCGCCTCGCCCGCCCTCGCCCAGCAGGTCGAGCCGGAGATCTTCACCCTGCCCAACGGCATGAAGTTCCTCCTGGTGGAACGCCATGACCAACCCAACACCATCGCCGCCGGCTGGCTGGCGAAGGTCGGTTCGGTGAACGAGCGCCCGGGCATCACCGGCATCAGCCACTTCTTCGAGCACATGATGTTCAAGGGCACCGACACCATCGGCACCCGCGACCCGCAGCGCGACGCCGCCTACCGCGCGCGCCAGAAGCTGCTGCGCGACCGGATCAACGAGCTCACCTGGACGGTGCAGTACGAGCGCTTCAAGCAGGGCGAGATCGCCGACCCGTGGGACCCGAAGAACGACACCACCGAGCTGGCCGCCCTGCGCGCGGACCTGCGCCGCCTGATGGACGAGCAGCAGGGCAAGGCGGGCGAGGACGTCATCAAGCGGCTCGAGGCCGACCTCGCCAAGGCCGACGAGTCGACGCCCGAGGGCAAGCAGCGCGCCGACGCGATGCGCAAGGAGCTGGCGGCGGTCAAGGCAGGCCAGGCGAAGATGGCCACGATCGTCAAGGACGAGTTCGACCAGGTCTACAGCAAGGCGGGCGGCACGGGCATGAACGCCTTCACGAGCTACGACCTGACCTTCTACTTCATCAACGTCCCGAGCAACAAGTTCGAGCTGTGGGCATGGATGGAGAGCGACCGGCTCGACGGCAGCGTGTTCCGCGAGTTCTACAGCGAGCGCGACGTGGTCCACGAGGAGCGCCGCCTGCGCACCGACAGCACGCCGACCGGCGTGTTCCAGGAGCAGTTCGAGAGCATGTTCTGGATGGCGAGCCCGTACTCCTGGCCGGTCATCGGCTGGCCGAGCGACCTGAACAGCTACACGATGGAGGAGGCGATGAAGTACTGGGAGACGTACTACCGCCCCAACAACCTCGTGGGCATCATCGTCGGCGACTTCAACCCGGCCGAGGTGAAGCCGGTGATCGCGAAGTACTTCAGCCGGCTCGAGCCGGGCACGCAGGCCCCGCCGCCGGTGGTGACGCTGGAGACCGAGCAGCGCGCCGAGATGCGCATGCAGGCCGAGGCGGAGGCGCAGCCGCAGGTCGAGGTGCGCTACCACACCGTGCCGTTCCAGCACAAGGACTCGTACGCGCTCGACGTGATGTCGTCGGTCCTGAACGGCCGCACCGGCCGGCTCTACAAGACGATGGTCGAGGGCACCGAGGTGGCCAGCAGCGCGAGCGCGCGCCAGGACTCGCGCAAGTACGCGGGCGCCTTCAGCTTCGCGGCCGAGACCAAGGGCGACGCCACGCCCGAGCAGCTCGAGAAGGCGTGGTACGCCGAGCTCGAGAGGCTGCAGAAGGAGGCCGTCCCCGAGCAGGAGCTGCAGAAGGTGAAGAACCAGGCGATGGCCGACAGCTACCGCCGGCTGCAGAACAACTTCTTCCTGATGATCCAGCTCGCCTACGCCGAGGCCCTCGGCGACTGGAGCGAGATCAACAAGGAGAGCGCCAAGATCCAGGCCGTGACGGCCGAGGACGTGAAGCGCGTCGCCAACGCGTACTTCGGGAAGAACAACCGCTCGGTGGCCACCTACGTCCGCAAGGCGGGCGCGGAGTCCGGGGCCGAGGTCGACGCCGACCTCGCGGCGCTGCCGGCGCCGATGCAGGGCATGGCCCGGCAGGCGGCGAAGAAGATCGGCGCCGAGACCGACCTCGCGAAGCTCAAGGAGGGCCTCGCCGAGATGGACGCGCAGGCCGCGCAGGTGCCCCCGGCGATGGCGCCGGTGCTGGCGTACCTGAAGAAGAAGATGACCGACCGGATCGAAGAGCTCGAGGACAAGGACTGAGCCGCGCGCACGCACCCGCCCCACTCCAGGACACCACCATGAAGACCACCCTGAACGCCGCCCTGCTGGCCTCGATCTCCCTCGTCGCCGCGTGCGAGTCCGCCCCCAAGGCCGCCGACCCCATGCCGACCGCGGCCGCGCCCGTCAACCCCGCGCCGCAGGCCGCCGCCCCCGCGGCCCGTCCCGCCGCCACGCCGAAGCCCGCGGCCGCGAAGGCGGACGCGAAGGACGCCGGATGGACCGCTGACCGCAGCGCACGGCTGCCGGGCCGTCCCGAGGACCTCTCGTTCAAGGCGCTCGACTTCACGCCGCCGAGCGCGAAGGACTTCCGCCGCACGCTGCCGGACGGCACGCCCGTCTACATGGCCCCGAGCAAGGAATTCCCGCTCGTCACGCTGACCCTCACCTTCAAGGGCGGCGGGTACATGGACCCGGCCGAGATCCCCGGCCTCACCGAGGCGATGGCGGCGATGGTGCGCACCGGCGGCACCGCCACGGTCAAGCCCGCCGAGCTCGACGAGCGGCTCGACTTCCTGGCCACCCAGGCCACGGTCGGCGCGCGCGGCAACGCGGTCTCGGCGACCATGAACTGCCTGTCGTCGAACCTCGACGAGAGCATGAAGCTCTTCTTCGACATGCTGCGCAACCCCGGCTTCGACCAGGCGCGCCTGGACATCCTGCGCGGGCAGGCGATCGAGGGGATGAAGCAGCGCAACGACGACGCCGGCGCCATCATCGGGCGCGAGTGGCAGTACGTGATGTACGGCGAGGACAGCTTCGAGAGCCGCCAGGCCACGAAGGACGGCTGGGACCAGGTCACCCCGGACCGCCTGCGCGCGCAGCATGCGCGCCTGGTGCACCCCGGCAACGTGATCATCTCGGTCACCGGCGACTTCGACCCGGACGACATGGCCAGGCGCCTGGCCGCGGCGATGGACGGCTGGAAGCGCGGCGAGATGGCGCCCAACCCGCCGGCCCCGACGCACGTCTTCAAGCCGGGCGTCTACCACGTGGCGAAGGACATCCCGCAGGGCAAGGTGCGCGTCGGGCGCCGCAGCCTGCAGCGCGACGACCCCGACTACTTCGCGGCCGAGGTGATGAACGACATCCTCGGCGGCGGCGGGTTCACCAGCCGCCTGATGAAGCAGATCCGCTCCAACGAGGGCCTCGCCTACAGCGTGGGCTCGCGGATGGGCGCGGGCGTCTACTACCCCTCCACCTTCGCGGGCTCCTTCGAGTCGAAGAACCCGACGGTGGCGCTGGCGATCAAGATCATGCGCGACGAGTTCAAGCGCATGCAGGACCAGCCGGTGACGGCCGAGGAGCTCGACGTCGCCAAGAAGGGCTTCATCGAGGCGTTCCCGTCGCAGTTCGCCAGCAAGGACGCGACGCTCGGCATCCTGGTGGCCGACGAGTGGACCGGGCGCGACCCGGAGTACTGGAAGACCTACCGCGAGAACATCCAGAAGGTGACCGCCGACGACGTGCAGCGCGTCGCCCGCAAGTACCTGGACTTCGACGACATGGCCATCATGGTCGTCGGGCGCTGGGACGAGATCTCCCAGGGCGACCAGGGCGGGCGCGCGAGCATGAAGGACTTCTGGTCCGGCGGCCGCACGGAGCTGCCGCTGCGCGACCCGATGACCATGAAGCCGATGGACGCCCCCGCGCCGACGGACGCGCCGGCCCCCGCCGGCGCGCGCTGACGGCGGGCGGCGCGCTCAGCGCCTGAGCGTCCAGCCGAGCTCGGGCATGCGCAGCAGGCGCGACGCCGCGACGTAGGCGATCGCGCCGACGCCGGCGAGCACCAGGAGCGACGCCACCGACCACGCCCAGCCCGCGCCCGAGTCGAGGCCGAGCGACGCGAGGACGGTGACCGCCGCCATGGCAGCGGTGGCCATCACCGTGCGCCCGAAGCCGCCCACGGTCTCGCGGTCCATGATGGGTCCCGTGCGCCGGCGCAGGAGCCGTGACATCACCACCACCTGGAGCGTGGCGCAGATGGCGGTCGAGAGCGCCAGGCCGCCGACCTTGAGCGGCGTCCAGATGAGGGCCACGTTGAGCGCGAAGTTGAGCCCCACCAGCCACAGGCTCAGCTTGACCGGCGTCCACGTGTCGCCCAGGGCATAGAACGCGCGCGTGCCGATCTGCTGCAGCGCGTACGCCCACACGGCGGGCGCGTAGAGCGCCAGCACGTAGGCCACCATCGAGACGTCCTCCGCGGAAAACCGCCCGCCCCGGTAGACGGCGGCGGCCAGCGGCTCGCGCACGATGACGAGCCCGACGCTCGCCGGGAACGCCACGTAGAAGGACATGCGCAGGCCGCGGCGCAGCGTCTCGACGAACCGGTCGGGGCGGTCGGCCTCGCGCGCGAGCGCCGGGAAGATGGCCGTCGCGGTGGCGACGCCGAACACCCCGAGCGGGAACTCATAGAGCCGCTGCGCGTACGAGAGGAAGGTCAGGCTGCCCTCGCGCAGGGGGAAGGGGATGCCGAAGACGGTCGGGCCGACCATGGTCTGCCAGCTCGCGACCAGGCTGTCGACGAAGGTGTTCAGCTGGAAGACGCCCAGGCCCAGGAGCATGGGCAGCGTGCGCAGCACAACGCCGCGCACGTGGTCGCGGTCCTGCGCCAGGCGCAGGTGCGCGCGCACGCGGTGGTGGCGCAGCGCCCAGAGGTGGACGGCCAGCTGCAGCAGGCCCGCGACCATCACGCTCCACGCCACGCGCTCGACGTGGCCGCGGTCGCCGGCGGCCGGCCCGAGGCCGAGGGATTCCCACCACTCGCTGCCGACGAAGGCGGCGGCCATGATGCAGAGGTTCAGGATGATCGGGGACGCGGCGGTCGCGCCCACGCGGCCGTGCACCTGGAGCATCGCGCCGACGAGCGCCACCAGGCACACGAGCGGCATGTACGGCAGCATGATCATCACCAGGCGCAGCGCGAACGCCGAGGGCGGGTCCGAGTCCACCAGCCAGTAGAGCACCAGCTCGCCGACGATCGTGAGCGCCGACAGGAACACCGAGAGCATCGCGAGCATCAGGCCCGCGAAGCGGCGCGCGGCCTCGGGGTCGTCGCGGTCGAGGCGTGCGTACACCGGCAGGAACGACGCCGACAGCGCCCCCTCGCCGAAGAGGCGGCGGAAGAGGTTGGGCACCTGGAATGCGAAGTTGAACGCGTCGAGGAGCGGGCCGGCGCCGAACGCGCGCGCGAGCAGCGCGTCGCGGCCGAGGCCCGTCACGCGGCTCAGCAGCGTGAGCGCGGCGAAGGTGCGGGCTTGGCGTTCGAATCCTCGGCCCATGGCGCGTCCCTGCGCGGGCGATCTGCCGCGGCTACCTTGTATCGGACAGATGCGACGCGCGGCGACAACTCTGGCGGTCCTGGCCGTCGCGGCCCTCGCCTCGTGCGCGTCGGAGCCCGAGTCCGTGCTGCGCACCGACCTGCCGCAGGTGCCGGGGCTGGTGCCGCGCGACTCGACGGGCATCGTGCAGCGCGGCGACCAGGTGGTCGGCGGGCAGTTCGCCTACAAGGGGGATGTCCCGAACCTCGCCGCGCGCGTGCAGGAGACGCGGGCCCGCTTCGACGCGGCCGGGTGGAAGCTCTACGCCGAGACGCTGTCGCCCTCGATGGCGGTGCTCGAGTTCCGAAAGGCCGACCGGAGCGCACGCATCGAGATCATCCGCAACGAGATCCAGCCGAAGATGTCGACGGCCGTGATGACCGTGCGCACCCGCGAGGTCAGCGGCTGACCATGCCCAGCGCGGCGGCCGCGGCCTCGGCGCCGCTGCGCCACGCGCCGTCGATCGATCCGTCGGTGACGTGGTCGCCGGCGACCACGGTGCACGCGTCGACGACGGGGGCGGGGCGCGCCGCCAGGTCCGGGGCGTGCTGCCGGGGCAGTGCGCGCAGGATGCGGTCGGTGCGAAGGAGCCGCCACCCGGCCATGGCACCGCGGCCGAACCAGCGGTCGAGCTGCGCGGAGGTGCGCGCGACCAGCGCCGCAAGCCCGCCGTCCTCGGGGCCGGCGTCGACGCAGCTGAGGGACACGAGCGCCATCCCCCCGGGGGCGTAGTCCGGCGCAACGCTCGACATGCACGCCGCGTGGTTCACGGGCCCCTCGCCGGTGCCGTCCAGGAAGAGGATCGGCTCGCGCATCGGTGCCGGCAGCGCCCGCGCCTCGCACGCCCAGTGCATCGTGGTGGTGGCGCACCAGCGCCGGGCGGGGATGCGCGGGTCGAGCGCGTGCGCCGCGTCCATGTCGGCGGCGATCACCACGGCCTGGGCCGCGAGCTCGTCGCCGCCTGCGGTGCGCACGGTCACGCCATGGGCATGGTGGGCGACCGAGGCGACGCGGGCGTTCAGGCGGATCCGGTGCACCGGCAGCGGCGCGGCGAGGTGCCGCGGCAGCTCGCCCATCCCGTGCGTGGGAACCGAGGCATCGCCGCGCGCGAAGTTCGAGAACGTGAACCGGAACTGGCTGGCGTCGGTCTCGAGCGACCGGTCGAGGAACACGCCGCCGAAGAAGCTGCGCAGGAAGCCGTCGACCGTGGCCTTGCCGATGTCCATGCGCCCGAGCAGCGCGCGCGTGCTTCCTTCCGGTGCCCCGGGGCGCTCCGCGGGCGTGCGCAGGGCGCCGAGGGCCATGGGTGCCAGGCGCGCAAGGTCGAGCGCCGTCGACGGTCGCGACAGCACGCCGAGCACCGCGCCGACGGGGTCGCGCAGCGGGTGCACGATGCGCGCGAATCCGTGGCCGTCGAAGACCATCGCACCGGAGGTGAAGTGGCGGAGGCCGAGCGCCCGCTCGTCGACGAACTCCCCGACCGCTCGGTAGGCGGTGAGGTAGACCTGGAAGCCGCGGTCGAGGCGGAACCCGCCGACCACGTCGGTGCGCACGCGCCCGCCGAGGGCGTCGGAACATTCCAGGAGCTCCCAGTCCGCGCCCGCCTTCTCCAGGGCGCGCGCGCAGGAGATGCCGGCGATCCCGCCGCCGATGATCACGATCCGGGCCATGGGACGCGGGATGCTAGCCCGGGCCGATGCGCACGAACTGCTCGCCGCATTCCGGGCAGGTGCCCGTGCCCGCGCCGGCCGCGGTGGCGCGGAGGTCGAAGCCGCACGCGAGGCACCGCTCGCCGCCGCGGTCGACCTCGGCGGCGATGCGCACCCGGCAGCGCGACAGGGTCCACGCGCCGATCAGCGCGACGCCCGTGGCATCGGCCACGATGCGCGCGTCCGGCGGCAGCGCGGTGAACCACGTGTCGAAGCGCAGGACGAGCTCCGAGCGCAGCCGCAGCGTGGTGAGGATCGCGATCGCCGAGAAGTTGAACACGATCACCGCCGCCACCCCGAGGAGGACCGGCATCACGCAGAGGCGAAGCTCCTCCGACCCGGGCAGGCCGATCGGGCGGAACCAGTCCCGGGCATGGCGCGCGGCTCCGCAGGTTCGGCAGGGCGCGTCGGGGGATGCGTCGGACGCGATGGCCGCGCACGAGAGGCACGGGCGATCGTCGTGCGAGCGGCGCAGCCGCGAACGGATCCCGGCCTCGAGCACTGCATGCCCCACCACGGTCGCACCCAGCACCGCGCCCACGAACCCGTACTGCCATGGCTGCGGTCCCTTGCGCACGAACCACGAATCGAGCAGCACGCCGAGCGGCGCGCCGACCGCGGCCCCGAGCGCCGCCGCGGTGGCGATGTTGAGCCACGCGGTCCAGTGCGCAAGCAGCGAGTCGAGCGCGCACCTCCGTCGCGCGGCCGCGAGCGCGGCGATCCCCTGCCCCGCCGGGCGCAGGGCAGCGATGAAGGCGACCGAGCCCGAGAGTCCGGCCAGGTTCGCCAGCCAGTCGTCGAGGTCCACCGTGCGGCCGAGGCCCGGGATGCCCTGCGTGAGCTCGTCGAAGGAACTCCATGCGACCATCACGGCCGGCAGGACGGCGAGCCGGCGCACCCACCCGGTCTGCCACAGGAGCGCGGTGAGCACCGCGAAGTTGAGTGCGTGCGCGAGCTTGTCGAGCGGTGCGCCGCCGGTCCCCGCCAGCTCGAGCCTCGGCCAGTGCGTGGCCACGAAGGCCAGGATCACGACGACGACGAACACCGCGCGCCGGTTGCGCAACGCCCGGCCGGCGGGCGAATCCCTGGGAATCTGCAGGCTCGGATGCGGCGCCGCCGTCACAGGCTCAGCCCGCCGGAGCGGATGCGGCCGCGTCCGGTGCGCGCCCGGCGCTGCGCCTTCGGCGCACGGGCCGGCTTCGTGACCGGCTTCGACTTCGACGGCTTCGGCTTCGGCTTGGGCTTCGACGGCTTCGGCTTCGGCTGAGGCTTCGGGGCCGGCCTCGGTGCCGACCGCGACCTCGACTTCGACGCGGGCTTCGAATTCCGCTTCGACTTCCGCTTCGGTGCCGGCGAGGGCTTCGGCTCCGACTTCCGCACCGGTCGCCGCGGCGCGCGCGCACGCCGCACCGATCCGCCGTCGAAGGCGTCGGTCGCCAGGCCCCAGCGCTCGAGCAGCCCGCGGGCGAGCTCGCGGTAGTCGCGCGCACCGGGGCATGCAGGCGCGTAGTCGAAGATGGTCTTGCCGAAGGACGGCGCCTCGGCGAGCTTGATGTTCCGGCGGATCGGCGGCTGCAGGACGCAAGCCCCGGACCACGGCACGTCGGCCGCGCGGAACTGCTCGAACTGCGCCTCCATCTCGCCGATCACCGCACGCGCATGGCTCGACGAGCCGTCGTGCATGCAGAGCAGGATGCCGGTCACGCGGATCGAGGGGTTCAGCCCCTGGGCCACCAGGTGCACGGTCTGCAGCAATTTCTCCAGCCCGCGCAGCGGCAGGTAGTGCGCCTGCATGGGAACGAACACCTCGTCCGCCGCGGTGAGCGCGTTCACGCTCAGGACGCCCAGGCTCGGCGGGCAATCGAGGAGCACCACGTCGTAGCGCCCGCGCGCCGCCTCGAGCTTCCCGCGCAGCACCCCCTGCATGCCGTCCATCGCCGCCAGCTCGCCCTCGACGAGCGCCAGCTCCGTCACCGCCGGCACGAAGTCGAGGCCGGGGCGCGCCTGCTGCACCACGTCATCGATGCCGCAGGATGGGTCGAGCAGCAGGTCGCGGACCGTCCGCTGCTCGGGCGAACCCTCGACGCCGAAGTGGAGCGACAGGTTCGACTGCGGGTCGAGGTCGATGAGGAGCACGCGGTGGCCGAAGCGCGCGAGCGCCGCCCCGAGGTTCACGGTGCTCGTGGTCTTCCCAACGCCGCCCTTCTGGTTGAGGAGCGCCACGACGCGCGGGCGGGGCGCCGGCGCATCGGTCGCCAGCGATTCCAGCGGCGCCTCCTCGTGCTGCATCGACGCGAGTATAGGGTTCGGGCAGTCGGATCCCGCTCGGCTCAGCGCACCTCGCCGCCCCACGCGGAGAGGTCGACGATCACCGGCGGCGGCGCAGCGCGCCACGGCGGCATCGCGAGCGCGGCGGTCTGCCTCGGTGCGGCGGCGCCGGGCACGCGCTCGATCGAGATCATCATCGGTCGCGCACCCACGGCGCCGACGGGCAGCCACGCCTCCGGCAGCTCGATGCGTGCGCGCCAGCGGTCGGTCCAGCGCATGAAGCCCGCGCCGACGCCGTCGTCGCCGCCCGCGCGCATCTCCAGCGCCCCCGCCGCGGACACCGCGAAGGCATGCGACGGCGACGATGGATCCCCGAGCCGCACGACGACCTCGTCGAGCTCGGGCTCGGCCGCATCGGCCGGGCGCAACGCGTCGATGAACAGCTCCCACCTGCCCGCACGGCGGCGCAGCGCGGCGGATGTCGCCCACTCGGCGGGCACCGGCTCGATCGAGCCCGCCTGCGCATCCGCAAGCGACAGCGGGGGCAGGAACGTCCCGAAGGAGCGCTCCGGCGGGCGCACCGGATACTCGCGCGCGCCCGCGGCCAGCCGCGTGCGCATCGTGCCGTCGGAGATCTCAAGCACCTCCGGCCGCTCGCGGGCGGAGACCAGTCGCTCGGGATCCGACGGAAGCGCCGGCCGGTCGATCCACGTGCGGGTCACGCGGCGCGGCTTCGCCAGGATCGACGATCGCGGCGCCTGCCCGTCGCTCGCCACCCACTCGGCCACGAGCACGCGCTCGCCCGACGACGGGTTGGAGACCGCAAGCAACACCCGATCGCCGGCGTCTTCCTCGATCCACGCGGTCAACAGCCAGCGCGTGCGCGACCACGTGAGCGCGGCCTGCGCCGCCTCGGCATCGGTGCGATCGGTGTCCGCGAGGATCCCGAGCAGCGTGCGCAGCTCGCGCGGCCGCGCCACCCACGCTGCCACGGAGCGCCGGCCCTCCAGGTCCTCCGCGAGCCCGACCAGCGCATCGACCACCTCCGCATGCATGCCGCGGCTCTGCGCGCGGACGCGCTCGAGACCTGCCGCCCACAGGCTCTCGACGTGCCGCGCCCACAGGCGATCGGCCGCGTCGCCCCGCGGATCGCCGATCCGTGCGCCGCTTCGCTCGGCAAGCAGCGACCACCGCCAGTACTCGACCGGCGTGGTCGGGTCGGGGCGGTCATCCGACGGTGTTGCGGCCACGGAGAGGAGTGGCGCGTCGCTGCGCAGCCGCTGCGGCGACGGCAGCCAGCGCGCACGGACCGCCCGGCCGGCCACCTCCAGGTCGCCCTCGCCCACCGCCGGCAGCTCGACCATCGCGAAGAGCTGTCCGGTCGACTCCGGGCGCGGATCCGCCGGAAGGTCGCAGGCCATCGCGGCCTCGACCTGCTCGGGGCTTCGCGTCCAGAAGCGTGCGCCGTCGTCCGCCCGTGCTCCGACCCACACCACCGGCGCCTGGCTGCGGAGCGTTCCGACGGTCACGGGCACGCGCGCGGGCAGTGCGGCCCCACCGATGCGCTCGACGGGAACCGCCGCCACGCCGCCCGGCACGCAGGTCACCGTCTCGACGCTCGGTGCCACCCCCGCGACCGGTGGACCCGGGGGCGGCGCCGGCGTGCCGGCCGCCATGGCGGCGGTGAGGGCCGCGACGACGGCGCACGCGGCGACCGCTCGGCCCGCGACGCCGCACGCGCACGGCGTGCGCGCATCACTTCTGCGAGGTGGGCTTCGCCGCACGGCGCATCAATTCGTCGATCCGCGCGCGGAAGCCGGGTTGCTCCTGGCGAACGGGAGCGGCCGACGGCGGCTCGGAGGCGGAATGGTCCTCGGGTGCCACGTCCGCCGGCGGACGCGAAGGCACGCTCCGGTCGGAGTGGCGCGGCTCGGCGTCGGCCACGGGCGCGGCGCTGCCGGCAGCGCCCGAGGCGGCACCCGAAACGCGACCGTCGGTGCGCGCGTCGACGCGCGCCGGGCCCGCACGGCCATCGACGGGTTCGGACGGAAATCGGGACACGCCCGGCATCGAGTGGAGCGGCTTGGCAACGGGCGGCGACGGCGCATCATTCTGCACGAAGCTGAGGTCGCGGATCCCCGCGCTGCGGATCACGCTGAAGTCGGGGCGCCCGATGTAGAAGACCGTGGCGGCGGGAACCACCGCCTTCATCGCACCCTTCTTCTTCGGGTCGCGCATGTAGTCGGACTGCTCGAAGACGGCGTAGAGCGCGCCGTTGGAGCGCATCATCAGGTCGTCGCGGCCGGGCACCTGGTAGACGCGCTCGAAGTTGTGCGGAGAGAGGTCGACCGGCATCACGCGCAGCGATTGCGAGAGCGAGTGGCGGTCCGCGGACGCCTGGTCGACCTGCTGCAGCGGCCCGGTGGCCGAGCCTGCCGACACGGACGACGGTGCCGGGGCGGGCGCCGGGGCCGGCGCCTGCGCGAACGCCGGACCCACCGCGCACGCGGCGGCGACGAGCGCAGGCAACCCAAGGCGTTGGTCAGGCCGGGGCATCGACATCACCATATCGGCGCGCGCCGCCCGGGGGCACCACCGAGGTCGTTGCGGCGGGCAGGAACCGTGGGCCGGATGCGGTCTCCACCTCGATCCCGCGGTCGGGATCGACCGCGTTGACGCGGCCTTCCACCTCCCCGGCAGGCGTGCGGAACCGGCAGGTGCGCCCCGAGAGCCGGTCGAGCGACCGATATGCCGCGGCCAGCGGCTCCGGGCCGAGCGCCCACGCGTCCTGCATCGCGCGCACCAGGGCAAGTGCCACCTCGAGGCGATCGACCGCCGCACCTGCACGCGCCAGGCTCGTCGCATGCGCGTCGAGTTCCGGCGGGAACGCGCGCTGCGCGACGTTGATCCCGATCCCGACGAACGCCAGCCCGTCGGCGCACTCGACCAGCACGCCCGCCGCCTTGCGTCCGTCGATCACCACGTCGTTCGGCCACTTGATGCCGGCCGCCGGCACGAAGCCGCCGACGGCACGCGCTGCCGCCACGGCCGAGCGCATGGCAAGCACCTCGGGCGCGGCCACGGGCAGCACGAACGTCACCGCGATCCCGTCGTCCTGCGTGTCGGCCCACGCGCGGCCCAGCCGGCCGCGGCCCGCGGTCTGCCGAAGCGCGAAGCACGCGGTGCCGGAAGCGCGGCGCTCGGCGCGCGCGAGGTCCTGCGTGCTCGGCGACTCCGCGACGACCACGATCGACCGCACCGCGCCGCCCGGCACGAGGCCGGCCATGAGCGCATGCTGCCAGCGCAGGACCTCCGGGTTCATGGGGTCTCGATGTCGAGGCCGACGTCGAGGCACGGCGCGGAATGGGTGAGCGCGCCCACCGAGATGCGGTCGATCCCGGTCTCGGCGATGGCGCGCACGGTCTCCAGGCGCACCCCGCCCGAGGCCTCGAGCTTGAGCGCCGGCGCCGACGCGTCGCGCAGCGCCACGCAGGCGCGCAGCGCATCGAGGCCCATGTTGTCGAGGAGCGCGATGTCCACCGTGCCCGCGGGCAGCGCCACGATCGCACGGAACTGCTCGAGGTCGTCGCACTCCGCCTCGACGAAGGAAAGCGCATGCCGCGCACGCGCGCGGCGTGCCGCGTCGGCGACGCGTGCCGCCATCGCGGCCGGGGCGAGGCCCGCCACGTGGTTGTCCTTGACGAGCATGGCGTCGAAGAGCCCGATGCGGTGGTTGGCGCCGCCGCCGCACCGGACCGCGTGCTTCTCGAGCGCGCGCAGGCCGGGCGTGGTCTTTCGGGTGTCCAGCACCGCGGCGCGCGTGCCCGCGACCGCGGCCACGAACTCGGCGGTGCGCGTGGAGATTCCCGACAGGCGCCCGACGAAGTTGAGCATCGTGCGCTCGGCCGCCAGGATCCCGCGCAGCGGGCCCTCGACCGAGAGCATCGCGGCGCCCGGGCCGACGCGCTCGCCGTCACGCACGTGGGCGGAGCAGTGCGCCCCCGGCGCCGCCTGCGCCAGCACCTCGGCGGCAAGGCGCATCCCGCAGGCGATGCCGGCCGTGCGCGGGCGCAGCACGGCGCGCGCGCGCGCGTCCGCATCGATCATCGCCTCGCTCGTCACGTCGCCCGCGTCGCCGAGGTCCTCGGCCAGCACGCGTGCCACCAGCGCCGCGCGCGCCGGCGCCGGAAGAAGGGCATCGAGCAGCGCGTCGGGCGCCAGCGCGGCGAGGTCCACGGTCGGCGGTGCGGCGGATCCGGCCATCCGCGCGATGGTATAGAACCCGGCCATGCCCAGCATCTTCAGCCGCATCGCCGCCGGGGAGATCCCCTGCCACCGCGTCTACGAGGACGAGCACGTGATCGCGTTCCTGGACATCGCGCCGGTCTCGCGTGGACACGTGCTGGTGGTGCCCAAGGAGGAGCGCGAGCGGCTGCACGAGCTCTCGCCCGAGTCCGCCGCGGCGCTCGGCCGCGCGCTGCAGCGCGTGGCAGCGGCCGTGGTGCGCGCCACCGGCGCCGCGGACTACAACGTGCTGCAGAACAACGGTGCCGCCGCGCACCAGGCGGTGATGCACGTGCACTTCCACGTCATCCCGAAGCATGCCGACGGGTCCGGGCTGGGCGTCGGCTGGCGCGCGGTCACGCTCGACCAGGCGCAGGCGCCGGCACTCGCGGCGTCGATCCGCGACGCGATGCGCTGAGGACGCGCGCTCACCGCACGAAGGTCACGCGGCCCCAGAACCGGGGCAGGTGCATGTCGATCGCCCACTGCGGCGTCCACACCCAGTTGTCCTCGGGAAGCCCCGGACGCTTCGCGTAGGGCTCCGGTCCCTCGGACGTCTGCCCGGTGCGCGTGCCGTCGGCCGCAAGCTGCTCGTGGTTGTGGCGCCACTGGACGCGCGAGAAGTTGATCCGCCACGTGTCTCCCGGGCGCGGGGCCGCGCCGCCGCGCGCACGGTCGCCGAAGTCGCGCTGGCCCTCGGGAAGGGCGTCGATCCGCGCGTCGCGCGGCGGCACCAGCGACGACCACGGGATCGCCAGGCGCACGGTCCAGCGCCGGTCGCGGTCGCGCGGGTCGTCCGGCGTGCCGTCCACGGTCACCGAGCGCGCGAACCCGTCGCCCACGTCCCACTCGTGGATCGCGGGCGCGCCATCGCGGTAGGAGCGGTGCAGGAAGAGGTCGAACACCGTGGTGCGGGCGTTGATCTCGACCTCGTAGTACTCGCGCCCGTCGCCGTCCGGGTCGATGAACACCTCGAAGTCGTTGTCGTGGAAGACGATCTGGTCGCGCACGCGCAGCGTCGACCAGACGTGCGGCTCCTCGAGCTCCGCCCCCACGTAGAGGAAGCGCTCGTCCCACAGGATCTTCGCGCGCGTGCGGTACGCCGGGCGCGGCCTGCGCGGGCCCTCGATGTCCACGAAGTCCTCGGTCCACGGCGCGGCGGCCCATGCCCCCGACTCCAGGTCGCCGTCGATCGCCGGCGCCGGCGCCGCGAACGGCGCGCGATACGAGAGCGGCTCGGCCAGCGGCGTTGCCACCTTCGCCGGCGACCAGGTCGCGCAGCCCGCGCACGCAAGCCCCAGGGCAAGCGCCGCCGGTCCATGCACCGCCGCCCGCAGGCGGGCGAGGCTCATCGCCGCGCGCCGCCCTTGGCCTTCTTGGCCTTCTTGCCCTTGGCCGGCTTCGCCTTCCCGCCGGACTTCGCGGGCTTCGCCGCCTTCGCCGCCTTGCGGCCGCCCTTCGGCACGGTGCCCAGCTCGACCGCGGCCTTCGCCGCGGCCAGGCGCGCCACCGGCACGCGGAACGGCGAGCAGCTCACGTACGCCAGGCCCACCTTCTCGAAGAACCTGATGCTCGACGGGTCGCCGCCGTGCTCGCCGCAGATGCCGAGCTTGATGTCGGGCCGCGTGGCGCGGCCGCGCTGGCAGGCCATGTCGACCAGCTGGCCGACGCCGCCCACGTCGATCGACGCGAACGGGTTGTCCTTGGCGATCTCCATCTCCTGGTAGCGCGGCAGGAAGCTGCCGGAGTCGTCGCGGCTCATGCCCAGGGCCGTCTGCGTCAGGTCGTTGGTGCCGAAGCTGAAGAACTGCGCGGTCTCGGCGATCTGGTCGGCGGCGAGCGCCGCGCGCGGCAGCTCGATCATGGTGCCGACCTGGTACTCGAAGCGCTGGCCCGTGGCGTCCATCACCTCGGCGGCCACGCGGTGCACCAGCTCGGCCTGCAGGTCGAGCTCGCGGCGGAAGCCCACGAGCGGCACCATCACCTCGGGCTTGGTGCGGACGCCGGAGGCCTCGACGGCCGCGGCGGCCTCGAAGATCGCGCGCACCTGCATCTCGGTGATCTCGGGGAACACCACGCCGAGGCGGCAGCCGCGGAAGCCGAGCATCGGGTTGAACTCGTGCAGCTCGTGCACGCGGCGCTCGATCTCCTCGGCGGGGATGCGCAGCTTGTGGCCGAGGTCGGCCTGCTGTTCCTTGGTGTGCGGCAGGAACTCGTGGAGCGGCGGGTCGAGCAGGCGGATGCACGCCGGCCGGCCCTCCAGGGCACGGAAGATGCCCTCGAAGTCCGAGCGCTGGTAGGGCAGCAGCTTGGCGAGCGCGCGCTTGCGGCCGTCGGTGTCGCGCGCCAGGATCATCTGGCGCATCGCGTCGATGCGGTCGCCCTCGAAGAACATGTGCTCGGTGCGGCAGAGGCCGATGCCCTCGGCGCCGA
>CAYTYU010000012.1:0-32757 GCA_964440815.1 uncultured Chitinophaga sp. | reverse complement strand
GCCGGGCGCGCGGCGCGGACGGTGGCGCGCGACGAGGCAGGGCGCGCGCACGCCGTGCCGGCGGGGCGCCTCTCGGGCGGCCGGTGGGGCGCGGCACTGGCGAGCGTGCGGGGGGTTCCGGCGGTGACGATCGTCGGCAGGGGGGGCGACACGCTCGGGTCGCTCGCCGCGTTCGAGGCGGACTTCCGGCAGCACTACTACGGGCTGAAGGGCCGCGTTCGGGAGGCGCGCGGCGCGACCCCGGGGCGCGGTGAGCGGGCGTTGGTGACGTCCGGGGCCATCGGGCCGGCGTCGCTCGCCTGGGGAGCGCGCCGGACGCGCATCCACGGCGCCGACCGGCAGCGGCCCGTCGTGCGCGCGGCCGACCTGGCCGGCGACGCCGTCATGGAAGCGTGGCACGCGGCGCGTTCTGGCCCCAAGGTGCTGGTGGCCATGCAGACCGGCGTGCCCGAAGCGTGGGTGGATGCCGCGGGACGGACATTGCCGTCGGTGCCGGTCGTGTCCGCAAGGCCCCGGCGGCCCGCCGACCTCTGGAAGGTGGCCGCCGCCATCCTGTCGCCGGCCATCGCCGCGGAAGCCTGGTGGCGCCATGGCGGCAGCGGGATGTCGCCGGGCGCGCTGCGCCTCTCGGCGCGTGACCTGGCGGCCATGCCGGTGCCGGCCGATGGGCTGGCATGGGCGCGGGGGGCGCGGGCCCTGCGCGCGTGGCAGCGGCAGCCGGCATCGGCGGCGGCTCGGCGTGCGTTCGCGGAGGCCATGTGCGATGCGTACCGCGTGCCGCCCGGGTCGCCCCGGGGCGTGCTCATCGACTGGTGGAACGCCGCCGTGACGCGCGCCGCGCGAACCGTTCACGGTGCCGGCGCCGCGCGGTCGATCTGCTAGATTCAGCCGCGCGGGCGCGGGTGCGCCCGGAAGTTCACGAGGCACGGATGCCCACCATCGTCCAGAAGTTCGGCGGAACCAGCGTCGCGGACCCGGCGCGCATCATGCGGTGCGCGCAGCGCGTCGTCGACGCCCGTCAGTCCGGCAATCGCGTGGTGGTGGTCGTCAGCGCCATGGGCCACACGACCGACGAGCTGATCGAGCTCGCCGCGAAGGTCAGCCCGAGCCCCAGCCCGCGCGAGATGGACATGCTGATGGCAACCGGCGAGCAGGTGTCGGTGGCCCTGATGGCCATGGCACTGCACGCACTCGGCTGCGACGCCGTGAGCATGACCGGCGGCCAGGCCGGGATCGAGACCGACGGCGCCCATCGCAAGGCACGGATCGGGGCGATCGACCGCGGGGCCATCGAGCGTGTCCTGGGAAGCGGCGCAGTGCCCGTTATCTGTGGATTCCAGGGAATCGGCCCGGACGGCAGCATCACGACCCTCGGCCGCGGCGGCAGCGACACGACGGCGGTGGCCGTGGCCGCGGCGCTCGACGTCGCGTCGGACGGCGGCACGTGCGAGATCTTCACCGACGTGGACGGCGTCTACACCGCGGACCCGAGGCTGGTGCCCGGGGCGCGCAAGCTGCGGCGGATCAGCCACGAGGAGATGCTCGAGCTTGCCTCGATGGGCGCCGCCGTCATGCATCCGCGCGCGGTGCTGTTCGGCGAGAAGTTCGGCGTGCCGATCCACGTCCGCCACAGCCAGCGCGACGTCGAGGGCACGGTCATCGTGCCGGAGGAACACATCATGGAAGACATCGTGGTGGTCGGGTGCGCGCTGAAGCCGGACCTCGGGCGCCTGAGCCTGAAGGGCCTGCCCAAGGCCGACGGCATCCAGGCCGAGATCTTCGAACCGATCGCCGCCGCCAACCTGAGCGTCGACGACATCGTGCAGACGGAGTTCGGCGACGCGACCACCATCGCCTTCACCGTGGAGCACGGGGACATCGCCGAGGTCAAGGCCATCTGCCAGTCGCTGGTGTCGCGCCTCGGGCGCGGCGAGATCGACGTCGAGGTGGGCTTGGCGAAGGTCAGCGCCGTGGGCACGGGGATGAAGAGCCACTCGGGGGTTGCCAGCCGGATGTTCCGCGCGCTGGCCGGGGCGGGCGTGCGCATCCACAACATCACCACCAGCGAGATCAAGATCAGCTGCATCGTCGACCGGCCGGACGGCGAGCGCGGCCTGCAGGCCGTCCACGCGGCGTTCGGCCTGAACGAGGGCCCGGCGGGCCCGGGCGTGCTTCGGACCGAGGCGGCGGTTCCGAGGCCGGAAGCCCACCCCGCCTGATTTAACATAACGCCGATTATGAGACTTTCAGGATTGGGTTGGGGTGGCCCTTCCCGAGGCTTCCTGCCGGGGCCGGTTTTGCGGCGGCCGCCGCTTCGGTCACACTTGCCGGCAATGACCACCCGATCCAGGTCCACGGCCATCCTCTCGGCCTTCGTGCTCGCATTCGTGCCGGTCGCCCTCGCCGGTCCGGACATCGACGAGTCGACCCCCAGCAAGCCGGACGCCGGCGGCACGCCGTCAAGCGCGAAGGTTGCCGTCGGCAAGAACGCCGTCGGCGGAACCATCCTCGTCCGCTGCAGCGGCGCGCTGGCCGCCGGGCTCGTATCCGGCGACAGCGTCGACATGTTCGTGTTCAACGTCTGGAGCACGAGCGAGTTCGTCGCCGAGGTCAACGCGGACGTCGGCTACCCGACCTCGATCTGGCTGTTCCGCGTGGCCACGAACCCCGACCAGCCGAACAGCCCGCCGGCGGCGTTCGCGGTGGTCGGCAACAACGCCGCGGAGCCCGGGTCGAACGCATCGCGGATCCGTTTCCCCGGGACGCCGACACAGTTCCCGACCGGCACCTACGCGATCGCCATCACGCCGCGCGGCGTGCGGCCGTTCGGGCTTTCCCCGACCGGCGGCCAGGTGCCGCTCTTCGGTCCGCCGCCGAACCCGAACGGAACCGGCCTCATGCTGCCGAGCAATGCCGGCACGCAGCTGCGACTCTCGATCTGGGATGGCAACGGTTCCGCGGCCGGACCGTACGCGATGGCCATGGGCGGGTCCGGCTTCGTCCCTGCCGGCACGGGCCCGGCGGCCTGCGGCAGCCAGTACGCCGGAAGCTGCTTCGAGCCGCATCCGATCGAAATCGGCCCGGGCTGCAACGACCCGACGTGCTGCGCGACGGTCTGCGCGATCGACCCCAGCTGCTGCTCGGGTGCGTGGGACCAGACATGCGCGACGATCGCATCGCAGAACTGCACGATCTGCACGGGTGGCGGTCCGCCCTCGGACTGCCCGGGCGACATCAACCGCGACGGATGGGTCAATGGCGATGACCTCGGCATCCTGCTCGGCGACTGGGGCCCCTGCTACTGAGGCGCGCCCGCGGGCGCCGGCGGCGCGGCGCGCAGCGCCCGCGTTCGCCCAAGCTCCTGCTCCGTACGGAGGGTCTGCGCGTGCTGCGCGCCCAGGCGGCGTCGGCGGATGTCCAGTGCCTTCGTCTGCGCTGCCTCGGCATCGTCGAGGCGGCCGCGCTCGCGCAGCAGGTCCCCGAGGTTCGAGTACGTGGTGGCCACGCTCAGGTCGTCGGCACCGAGGCGCGGCTCGAGCGCATGCAGCGCGTCGAGGTAGTCGCGCTCGGCGCCCGCGAGGTCGCCGACGGCACGGTGCAGGATGACCCCCCGGTTGTTGACGGCCTTCGCGCGCTCGAGCGAGAAGCGGTCGAGGCGCGTCCACAGGTCGATCGATGCATCGATGAGCCGCACGGCCTCCTCCGGATGCCCGCGCATGCGCTCCACGGAGGCCAGGTGCTGCAGCGTCATCGCCACGTCGGCGTCGGCGCCGTCGCCGGCGAGGTCGCGCCGGATCTCGAGCGCCCGGCCGTAGGCGTCGAACGCGTCGTTCCATGACTCCGCGAGGTACAGCGCGCGTCCCCAGTTGTGGTACGCGTCGCCGAGGTCGCGTATCGCCTGCGGTGTCGGGGTTGCCTGCGCGGCGGCGAGGCGCTCGTCGAGCACGGGCTTGAGGAGGCGCACGGCCCCTGCCCGGTCCCGGAACGACAGCTGGACCAGCCCCAGGGTCGTGCGGAGCGAGGCAAGCGCATCCGGCTGGCCCGCGAGCCGGCGGTCGAGCTCCTGCTCGACGAAGCCGAGGAACTCGGGGACGCGCATCTCGGCGGTGACCTGCCCGGTCGAAGGGTCGGCCGCGGCGACGGACTGCTGGAAGGCGGCCAGCGTGTCCTCGGCGAGACGCCGCTCGGCCTCCGCTCGGCGGAACTGGTCGTCCGCCTCGCGGTAGAGCCAGGCGAACACCGCCGCACTGGCGACGAGGAGCGCGACGATCGCCCCGGCCGCGGCGACCGCGATCCGGTGGCGCGCCACGTACTTGCGCACGAGGTAGGCACGGCTCGGCGGACCCGCGGACACGGGTTCGCGCCGCAGGTGCCGCCGGAGGTCCTCGGCGAGCGCGCCCGGCGAGTCGTAGCGGCGGTCGCGCAGCTTCTCCAGGCACTTGAGGCAGATCCAGTCGAGGTCGTCGCGCAAGAGGCGCACGAGGCCCTCGGGCGTGGTGGCCCGGGCGCGGGCGATGCGCATGGCGGCCGCGGGGTCGGAGGCCATGAGCCCCCGGAATCGCTCGGACGGGCGCGGCGGCACGCGCTCGAGGAGCGTGGCGCGCAGCGCATGCAGGCCGCCCGCGCGCAGTTCCACCGGGTCGAAGGGGAGCAGGCCGCTCGCAAGCTCGTAGAGCGTGGCGCCGAGTGCGTACACGTCTGTGCGGGTGTCGATGTCGGAGCCGTCGGCCTGTTCGGGGCTCATGTAGTCGGGCGTGCCCATCATGGCGCCGCCGAGGGTGGCCATGCCGCTGTCGGACAGGCGCTCGCCGGTCGCCTTGGCGATCCCGAAGTCGATGACCTTCGGGAACGGGCCGCTCTCCGTGCGCGTGCACAGGATGTTGGCGGGCTTCAGGTCCCGGTGCACGACGCCCTTCGCATGCGCGTGCTGCACCGCCTCGCAGACGGTGATCATCAGCTCGAAGCGCTCGCGCATGCCGAGGGTGGCCTCGTCGGCGAAGCGCACGAGCGGATCGCCGCGGACGAACTCCATGGCGAACCACGGTCGGCCGTCGGGCGTGGCGCCCGCGTCGAGCACCTTCGCGACCGCCGGGTGCTCCATGCGCGCAAGCGCCTGGCGCTCGCCCTCGAAGCGCGCCAGGACGTCGGCGGTCGCGGTGCCGGGCTTCAGGAGCTTGAGCGCCACCGAGCGCCGCACCGGGTGGCGCTGCTCGGCCTCGAAGACGATGCCGAAGCCGCCCTCGCCGAGGGTGCGGATGATGCGGAACGGACCGATCTCGTCACCGGCGGAGGGGCCCAGCGAGGGGGACGGCGTGGAGCGGGGCGGCGGCGCCCCCTGCCCCGGATCCCCTGCCCCGGCGTCGCCGAGGATCGTCCGTTCGTCGGTCATCGCGGGTGGCCCTCGGGCCCGCCCGGCCGCCAGGCGTCGCCGTGCAGGTCGTCCTCCTCGATCGGCCGGCCGATCGCGTAGTCGCCGCGGAACCAGCGCCCGAGGTCGCCCATGCGGCAGCGGTCAGAGCAGAAGCGCGCGTCGCCGGCTGCGGGGAGCGTGGTGCCGCAGGTGGCGCAGTGCGCGGCGCGGGACGACGGACGGATGTCCTCGATCTCGATCTCGCGGACGTCCTCCCCGGCATGGCGGATGCGCACCTCGACACGGTGGTCCGGCAGCGCAGGCGCGATCCGGGATGGCCATTCGACCGCGACCACCGCGTCCGCGGCGGCCATCAGCTCGTCCCAGCCGATGGATGCGAGGTCGTGCGCCGAGCGGATCCGGTACGCGTCGATGTGGACGAGCACGGTGCCGCCGCCGGCATCGGCGTAGCGATGCTCGAGCACGAAGGTGGGACTCGAGACCTCCGCGGGGTCTGCGCCGAGCCCGCGTGCGAGGCCGCGCACGAAGCAGGTCTTGCCGGCGCCGAGGTCGCCGTCGAGCGTCACCAGCATGCCGGGCGCCAGGCGCATGGCGAGCGCGGCGCCCAGGCGCTCGGTCTCATCGGGGCTTGACGAACGCCTGAGTTCGACGGTCATGGCCACTCCATCATCGGCCGTGCTCCCACCCGAGGTTCGATGCGTCGTGGCGGACGCCGCCGACGAGCACCGTGCACCGGGCCTCGGCGCGCGGCACGAATCGGCCGACCACGGTGATGGGCGTGCCGGCGACGGATGCCGGCGGCTCGCCGCTGCAGGCGAAGGCCAATTCGTGTTCCTCGCCCGCCCCGACCACGTGCTGCCATGGCAGCGCGGCATCGGCAGGCAGCCGTGCCGCGTCGATCTCGACCGAGAGCCGGGCGGCGTCGGCAAGGTGCCCGGCATCGGTGGCCAGGCCGTCCGAGACGTCGATCATGGCGTGCAGCCGGTCGCCGAGCTGCGCGACGAGTTCCAGTGCCTCGGCGATGCGCGGGCGGATCGAGAGGTGCCGTCCGCCGCCGTCCGGCATCCAGCCGTCGCCGAGCGTTCCCGTGACGCACAGCAGGTCGCCAGCCTTCGAGCCCGCGCGCGTGACGACGCGGCCCGACGGGCCCGGTTCGGCGGTGATCGCGACCGAGAGCACGAGCGGCGCCGACGCGTCGGCGTGGGTGGCGATGTCGCCGCCGACGACCGGGCAGCGGAACTCCTCGGCCGCCGCGCGCAGGCCCTCGGCCAGCGAGCGCACGTCCGCATCCGGAAGGTCCGCGGGAAGCGTCACGGCCGCCACCGCGCACGCCGGCACGGCCGCCATCGCAGCCACGTCGCTCACGTTGCGGGCCATGGCCTTTCGCGCGACTGCCGCCAGCGGCGTGCCGCGCGTCCAGTGGCGCCCTTCCACCACCTGGTCGGTGGCGATGAGCATGCGATTGCCACCCAGCCGGACCTCCGCCATGTCGTCGCCCGGCGGGATGACCACGTGCGCCCCGCCGCATGAGGCGAGCTGCGCGTTGGCGCGCACGATCTCGCCGATGAGCGCGGACTCACGCACGGGCCGACCTCCGCGCCTCGAGGATCCCGAGCAGCGCCTCCGCGGTCCGCTCGGTGGCGCCCTGCATGGAGCGCACCACCTCGCGCGCGGCGTGGCCGAGGCGCGCGCGCTCGGCGGGCTGGTCGATCAGGGTGCGGATGGCGGGCGCGAGCCGCTGTGCGTCGAGCTGCACCATGGCGTTGGCGCGCTGGAGCGCGAGCACCGACTCACGGAAGTCGCCCATCCGCGGCCCCGCCACCACGGCCTTTCCGAGCGCGGCGGGCTCCATGGGGTCGGAGCCATGCAGCTGGCCGAAGCTGCGGCCGATCACGACGACGTCCGCCAGGGCATAGGCCTGGCGGAGCTCGCCGATGGTGTCGAGGAGGAAGAGGCCGTCGCGGCTGCCGCGTTCACGCCGGGACCGGCGTGCGCAGCCGGGAAGGTCCGCGGCCGCGCGGTCGAACCACTCCGGCTTGCGGGGCGCACAGAGGAGCTGCACGCCCTTCGGCACCGCCGCTCGCAGCAGCACGTGCTCCTCGGGCGCGGTGGAGCCGGCGACCACCAGAGGGCGCGCGCGGTCGATGCCGAGTTCATCCGCGAGTTCGGCGGCGCCGGGCACGTCGTCTGCGATGCGCGCCGTGTCCCACTTCATGGTGCCGGTGACGAACACGCGGCCACGTGGGACGCCGAGGGCGCGGAAGCGCGCGGCGTAGTCCTCGGTCTGCACCAGCGCCGCCTCGACGCGGCCGAACGTTCCGGAGAGCACCGGGCGGGCCAGCCGGTAGCGGCCGAAGCTGCGTTCGGAGAGGCGCCCGTTCACCACCACCACCGGGATGCCGCGCCGCGCGCACGCGGCCACGAAGTTCGGCCAGAGCTCGAGCTCGCAGAGGGCCACGAGGTCGGGCCGCACTCGGTCGAGGAAGCGGTCCACCATCCAGCTGCCGTCGAACGGGTACCGCACCACCGCATGCCGCGCGCCGAAGACGTCCCTGGCGCGCGCGGTGCCGGTGTCCGTGGTGGCGCTGATGACGACGTCCGGCGCCGGATTGGCCGCCGACAGGCGCTCGACGAGCGTTCGGATCGCGTTCACCTCTCCGACCGACACGGCATGGACCAGGATCCGTCCCGACCCCGCGGTGCCGAGCGGCTCGCCACGTCCGAACCGCCCCGGCCAGTCGGTCCGCAGCTTGCCGGCACGGTGCATCCGCCACGCCCACACCGGGGCGGTCGCGGCCGCCGCGGCCAGGTAGGCGGCATCGCGCAGCAGGCGCATGCGGTCAGGATACGGCGCGACCGGGCGATGACCGGCGCGGCGATATGCTGCTTGCCCCATGGCGCAGTGGAAGCAACTCACCGAGTTCGTCGTTCGCCTGCCGCACCGAGCGGGTGAGCTGGCGCGGCTGTCCGCCCAGCTGCGCGCCGCGTCGGTCGAGATCGTGGCATTCTTCGGGCCGAGCGAGGGCAAGGCGGCCGATGGCTTCCACCTGATTCCCGGCGACTCGGAGAAGTTCCGCGCCTTCGCCTCGGAGACGGGCCTGGAGACGTGGGAGGAGCCCTGCTTCCACCTGAGCGACGCCTACCACGACGGCGACCTCGTGGCGCGCCTCGACCAGATCGCGAGCGCCGGCATCAACATCCAGTTCGCCAGTGCCCTGGAGGCCGGCGGGCAGTTCGGGCTGATGATCTGGGTGGACGACGAGGACGTCGATCGCCTCGCACGCCTGCTCGGCGCCGCCTGAGGCCGGGATCGATGCCCCACCCCGCGTGGCGCATCGGCGTGGACGTCGGGGGGACGTTCGCCGACGCGGTGGCGGTGTCCCCGGACGGCGAGGTGCGGCGGATCAAGCTGTTCACGGATGGGCGCTGGCGCCTGGCGTGCGAGCCCGCGCGGGGCGGCGTGCGCATCGCCCGTGTTCCTGCATGGGCCGTGGCGGCGCTCGCGGGGTGTTCGGCCACGGATGCGGACGGGCAGCGGCATTCCATCCGGGACGCGACCGCGGATCCGGGCGGGACGGTCCTCTCGCTTGACCCCCTTCCACGCGCTGCACCTGCCTGGATCGATGTCGATGCGTCCTGCGAGGCACCCGTGCTGGCGGCGCACCTGGCGTGCGGTGTGCCGCCGGGGATGCCGCTTCCGGCGATCGATCTTCGCATCGGGACGACGCGCGGCACCAACGCGTTGCTCGAGGGGCGGATCGATCGCGTGGCGGCGTTCGTCGATGATGGGCTCGAGGGATTGCTCGAGATCGGAACGCAGCAGCGACGTGGGCTGTTTGACCTCGTGCCGCAGGTACCGCCGCGCATCGCAGCCGTGACGCGCGGCGTGCCGGGGCGGCTGGCGGCGGAGGGCACGCCGGTGGGGTCGTTCGATCCGGCAGCCGTGCGTCGTGCCGCACGGGCCGCGCGCGAAGCCGGCTGCACCGCGGCGGCCGTTGCGCTCATCCATGCGTGGCGCGCGCCGGAGCACGAGCAACGCGTGGCCGACATCCTGCGCGAGGAAGGATTCACGCGCGTGAGTCTCGCAGCGGAGGCATCCGCGGCACCGCGGCTCCTGGCCCGCGCGCAGACGGCCGCCGTCGACGCCGCGCTCGGCAGCGCGGTCCGCGGCGTGCTGGACCGCGTGGCGGGAGGCATGGGCAGCGCCAGCGTGTGCGCCGCAGCGAGCGACGGCGGCGTCGTTCCGCTCGCGCAGTTCGCCGCGAAGGACAGCCTGCTCAGCGGGCCCGCGATGGGATGCGCCGCGGCCGCCGCGGCGGCATGCACGGACGACTGCATTCCCGCGATCTCGCTCGACATGGGCGGCACCAGCACCGATGTCGGGCGGATCGATGCCCGAGGCATCGACCTGCGCTCGAGCACCGTGCTTGCGGGCCTTGAGATCGCGGTACCGTCGGTGGACGTGGTGAGCGTGGCGGCGGGGGGCGGCTCGATCTGCGCGGCCACGGCCGAGGGGCTGTTCGTCGGGCCTGCGAGTGCCGGCGCCGATCCGGGCCCTGCCTGCTTCGGCCGCGGCGGTCCGCTCACCTTGACGGACGTCAACCTGCTGCTTGGGCTGCTTCCCGACTTCCTCACGTCCGTGCCGCTTGATCGCGAGGCGTCGCGGCGGCGGGCGGATGTCGAGGCGGCGCGGTGCGGTCGGCCCGTCGATGACATGCTGCGCGCCTTCCGTGCGCTTGCCAACGAACACATGGCGGCCGCCGTGCGCACGGTGACATCGCTGCGCGGGCACGACCCGGCACTGCACGCGCTCGTCGCCTTCGGCGGGGCCGGCGGACAGCATGCCTGTGCCGTGGCGGCCGCGCTTGGCATGCGGCGCGTGCTGGTGCCGGCCCATGCCGGATTCGTCAGTGGACTCGGGGCGTGCGATGCGGCGGTGCAGCGGACGGTCGTTCGGCCGGTGCGTGCCCCGCTTGGGGACGGGCGGGTGCTGCGCGACGCGATCACCGCGGCGCGGGCGCAGGCGGGAATGGGCGCCGGAGTTCCGGCCACCGCACGCGCGCGCATCGATGCCGTCGTCCGGATCGATGGACAGTCGGGCACGTTCGAGGTCGAGGTGACGGCGGATGGAGCACCATCGGAGCTCGTGGCGGCGTGCACGGATGGCGTGGCGCGCCGGCATCAGGCGATGTTCGGACGGCCGATGCCCAGCCGTGCGATCGTGGTGGATGCCGTGCGGGTCGTGACGGGTGCGGCGCCGATGCCTGCGTCGTGCTCGCCGGTCGAGCGATGGATCGTGCGTGATGGAGCGGCGTCGGAGTGGTCCGGCGTGCCCACGGCCGGACCCGCGGTCCTGGCGGAGGCCGGCGCGACGGTCGTGGTGGAGCCGGGCTGGACCGTTCGGCCGCAGCCTTCCGGTGCCCTGCTGCTTGAGCACGCCGGCGGTGCGATCCCGCAGACCATGCCGCCCGAGGTTGTCTCGGCCCGCTGCGTGTCGATCGCCGAGTGGATGTCGGCCACGCTGCAGCGCACCGCGCGCAGCCCGAACGTCCGCGACCGGCTCGACTATTCCTGCGGCCTGCTCGATGCGCGCGGCACGCTGTGCGCCAATGCGCCGAACGTGCCGGTGCACCTGGGGGCGCTCGGGGCGTGCGTGCGCGCGGTGGAGGCGGTGCACCCGCTGCGGGCCGGCGACGCGGTGCTCGTCAACCATCCGGCGTTCGGCGGGTCGCACCTGCCGGACCTCACGGCGGTGCTCGCAGTCGAGGACGGTTCGGGACGGCGCCTGGGGATCGTTGCGGCACGCGCGCACCATGCGGAGATCGGCGGGACCCAGGCCGGGTCGATGCCGCCCGACGCCCGCACGCTGGAGGACGAGGGCGTGGCGATCGCACCGATGACGACGGCGCGCCACGGCGTCCTGGACGAGACCGCCGTGCGCGCGGCGCTGGCTGCGGCCCGCCACCCATCGCGCGACCCGCAGCTCAACGTCGATGACCTGCGCGCGATGGTGGCGGCACTCGAGGCCGGGGCGGCCGAACTGCGTGCGCTGGCGGAAGCCATCGGTCCCGATGCGCTGTCGCAGGCGTTCGCGGCACTGCTCTCGCGCAGCGCCGCGCGGACCGCGGCAGTGGCACGAACGGTGCCGGAGGCAGGCCTCGTGCGCGAGGACGCGCTGGACGACGGCACGCCGATCCGCGTGCGGATCGACCGGTGCGCGGGTGGACTGCGCATCGACTTCACGGGGTCGGGCGGCGTCCACCACGGCAACCTGAACGCACCCCTCGCGGTCACCCGCAGCGCGGTGCTCTACGCGCTGCGCGTCCTCGCCGGGCGGCTCGAGCCGCTCGACGAGCATCGTGCCCCGCTCAACGAGGGGTTCCTGCACGGCGTCGAGCTGGTGGTGCCGGAGGGCATCCTGAACCCGACGTTTGCGGCCGATCCCGCGCGCTGCCCCGCAGTCTTCGCCGGCAACACCGAGACCAGCCAGCGCGTGGCGGAGGCGGTGCTCGGCGCATTCCGCGTCGTCGCCGAGGGCCAGGGAACGATGAACTCGGTGTCAATCGCGGGCGACGGGTTTGCGGTCTACGAGACGCTCGGCGGTGGTGCCGGCGCGTGCGGGTCGCGGGGCGGCACCGACGCCGTGCACGTGCACATGACCAACACCCGGCTCGGCGATGCCGAGGTGCTGGAAGCCTCCGCACCGCTCCGGGTGACGGCGCTGCGCGTGCGGCGCGGCTCCGGCGGCGCCGGCGGGCACCGCGGCGGCGACGGGCTGGAGCGCGCGTTCCTGGCGCTGGCGCCGTGCACCGTCTCCGTGGCGGCGCAGCGTCGCGTGCGCGCCCCGCGCGGCACGTGCGGCGGCGGCGACGGGCAGCCCGGTCGGCAGCGGGTCGAGCGCGCCGACGGAACCACCGTCGCGATTCCCGGAGACGGGCGCGCCACGCTCTCGGCAGGCGACGCGTTCCGGATCGAGACGCCGGGCGGCGGCGGATTCGGCGCCGCGTGAGGCGTCAGGCGAGCTCGATGCGCTCGATGCGGTTGGCGAGCCCGGTGTCCTCGCTGATCTCGACGAACACCCCGCAGAGCCGCGGGTCGCCCTGCCCCATCTCGTAGTGCACGGGGAGCGCCGACGTCATGTGGCGCACCACCGCGTCGGTGTCTCGCCCGATCACCGAGTCGTACGGCCCGCACATGCCGACGTCGGTGATGAAGCCGGTGCCCTTGCGCAGGATGCGCGCGTCTGCCGTGGGGACGTGCGTGTGCGTGCCGACCACGAGCGCGGCGCGGCCGTCGCACCAGGCGCCCATCGCAGCCTTCTCGCTGGTGGCCTCCATGTGCGCCTCGACCACCACGATCGGCCGCCGCTCGGGAATCGCGCCGAGCACCTCGTCGACGGCGGCGAAGGGGTCGTTGGCGGGCATCGGGAAGAAGATGCGCCCCAGGACCGTCACCACGTAGATGTCCCGCGTGCGGGTGCCGGCGGCCGGGATGCGCGTCCAGCGCTTGCCGGGCGAGCGTGCCGAGAGGTTGGCGGGCCGCGCCACGGGCTCCTCGGGGTTCTCCAGGAGCGGCACCACCTTGGTGTCCCGGAACACGTGGTCGCCGAGGGTGATGGCGTCGATTCCCATCCCGCGGAACGCCCGGTAGAGCTCGGGGGTCAGGCCGGACCCGTTGCGCGCGTTCTCGGCGTTCGCCACCACCACGTCGGGCGCCCAGCGCTCGCGGAGGACCGGCAGGCAGCGCTCGACGACCGCCTTCCCGGGGGCACCGTTGATGTCCCCGAGGAACGCAAGCTTCGCGGTCCGGCTCATCCGCTACACTCTACTTCGCTTCCGGAGCACGTCATCGGGACTCGGGCAGCGCGGCACGTGCCGGCGCCCGGCGGTGGATCACGGTCGATGCAGACGACGTCGTTCAAGATCGGCGAGAAGGTTCGCCATGCGAAGCGCCCCGAATGGGGCGTCGGGGCGATCACGAAGATCGAGGTGATCACGCGCGACGGGCGGCCCGACCGGCGGATCTGGATCCGCTTCCCCACCGCGGGCGAGAAGAGCGTGCTTTCCAGCATGGCCGAGCTCGAGCACGTCGAGGCCGCGCCGATGGGCGGGGCGCCGACCCTCGCCGACGCGCACGCCCGTGCGGATTCCGGCTGGCTCGGCGAGATCGCCAAGCGCAAGCCCGAGGACATGATGGTGGCGCTGCCCGACGGGGCGACCGACCCCTTCGTGCCCCTGCGCCGGCGGCTCGAGCAGACGTTCGCCCTGTACCGCTTCGACGCGCCGAACAAGCTCATCGAGTGGGCGATCGCGCAGAGCGGGCTGAACGACCCGATGAGCCGGTTCAGCCGGCACGACCTCGAGGCGTTCTTCAAGCGCTGGAAGTTCGCGCTCGACGCGCACCTCGGCAAGCTGATGCAGGACGCGCGCCGCGAGCCGGGCACGCTCGAGGACGCGAGCCGGAACGCGCCGCCGTCGGCCGTCGCGGCGATGCGCCGGATCTCGCAGTACCGCTGAGCGCGGCGCCGGGCACGCCCGGCAGCGAATACGATCCGCGCCCATGCAGAACGCCATGGAGATCCCGATCGCGCGCCGCCTGAAGAACGCGGCGCGGTACCGCGAGGTGATCGGGGTGCTCGCCCGCTACGGGTTCGCCAGCTTCGTCGCCAAGAGCGGGTTCGGGCCGCTGCGCAAGGCCAACGTCGACTGGCTGTACAGCCGCGACGGCACCGTGGACCTGTCCGAGGCGCCCTTCGAGGTGCGGCTGCGCAAGGCGTTCGAGGAGCTCGGGCCGACCTTCATCAAGATCGGGCAGATCCTCTCGACCCGCCGCGACCTGATCCCCGACTCGCTGGCCGACGAATTCGCGAAGCTGCAGGCCGACTGCCCGAAGATCCCCTTCGACCGGGTGCGCGCGGCGCTGGACGAGCAGCTGAAGGGCCGCACCGACGAGCTCTTCCAGTGGATCGATCCCGAGCCGCTGGCCGCAGCGAGCATGGCCCAGGTGCACTCGGCCGTGTGGAAGGACGGCACGGAAGTGGTGGTCAAGCTGCTTCGCCCGGATGCCGCCGACCAGATCGAGGCCGACATGGACGCGATCGCGTTCGTCGCGCGCCTGACGGAGGAACGGCTGGCCAAGAGCGGCTTCAGCCCCACCGAGATCGTGCACGAGTTCCGCGAGGAGCTGCGGCGGGAGACCAACCTGACGATCGAGGCGCGCTCGACCGACCGGATGCGCCGGTCGTTCGCCGACGACCCCGGCGTCTCGTTCCCGCACGTCTACTGGGAGGCGACCACGCCCGGCCTGCTGACCATCGAGCGCGTGAAGGGGAAGCTCCTCGCCCGCACGCCCTACGAGTCGATCCCGCTGGAGATCCGGCGCACGATCATCGGCAACGGGGCGCGCGCCGTGTTCCGCCAGACGCTCGAGCTCGGCTTCTTCCACGCCGACCCGCACCCGGGCAACATCTTCGTCCACGACGATGGGCGGATCACCTTCATCGACTGCGGCATGGTGGGCCGGATCGGCGCCGACGCGCGCCAGCGGATCGCCGAGCTGGTGTTCGGCGTGGCCACCGGGGACGCGCGGCTCGTGATGCGCGCGGCCATGAAGATGGGCAACGTCGAGCCCGACACCATCGACGAGCGCTCCCTGCTCGACGACGTCCAGGAGGTGGTGGACCAGTTCGTGGGCCGGCCGATCGGCGAGATCGACATCGCGGCGGTGCTGGAAAAGTTCTACCAGATCCTCCGCGAGTACCAGGTGCGCTGCCCGGCGGACATGGTGATGCTCATCAAGGCGATGGCCACCATCGAGGGCGTTGCGCGCGACCTCGATCCCGACTACGAGATCATCGAGAGCGCCAAGCCGTTCATCTTCAAGCTGGTGAACGAGCGGTACTCGCCGAAGGCGCTCTCCAAGCGGGTCCTCAACACCCTGTTCGCGTACGCCGAGTTCGTCGACTCGCTGCCGAAGCAGGTGAACGGCCTGCTGCGGAAGCTGCGCATGGGCGAGGCAAAGGTCAACTTCCACGTCGAGGGCATCGAGCGCTTCCGGATGTCGGTGGAGCACACCGCGACCACGGTGTCGTATGCGCTGCTGATCAGCGCCCTGCTCCTGGCGAGTTCGGTGCTCATCCACGCCACGCGCGGCGAGACCGAGACGACGGTGGTCGGCACGCTGGGCCTCGGGGGCTTCCTGCTCGCGGGGTTCCTCTCCCTCGGCCTCATCTGGGACATCTGGCGCACCCGGCGCGGCGTGCAGCGGAACGTCCGCGAGGAGGAGAAGGAAGAGCGGCAGAAGCGGCGGTGATGCCCGCCGGACTCGGCAAAGGCAGGTATTTCCGGAATCCGGGACAATCGCCCAAACTCCCGCTGCGGGCCATGGCATAGTGCATGGATGCTCAGACCGGTCCCGGCCCTCGGCCTCGCGGTCGCCCTCGCGACCACCCTTCCCGTCTCCGCACAGTTCACCTCCGACCCGGCGCAGCCGGCGATCCTTGCGAGCGCCGCCAGCGAGCAGGTGCAGCCGAAGGTGGTCCCGATCCCCTCGGGCGGCTTCTACATGAGCTGGTACGACAACCGGTCGGGTGGCTATGACCCGTGGGTGCAGCGCTTCGACGCACGCGGCATCGGCGTGTGGCCGGACGGCGGCGTGCGCGTGCTGGATACGTCGTTCTCGAGCACCGAGGACTACGGGCTCACGATGGACAACGCGGGCAACGCGGTGATCGTGACGCGCAGCGACATCGGCGGCGGGGTGAAGATCGTCGCGCAGGCGGTGTCGCCCTCGGGCACGCTTCTCTGGGGCCCGACCGGAACCCAGCTCGCGGCCACCGGCAACGCCCCGAAGGCGGGGCGCGCCGGCGACGGTGCCGCGGTCGCCGGCTGGAGCGAGGGCAACCGCGCGAAGGTCATGCGCCTGAACGCCGATGGCACGGCCGCCTGGGCCACCGCGTCCACCATCACCGACGGCGCCGCGACCACCATCCTGGCCGACCTGCAGCCGGGCGACGGCGGCAGCGTCATCGCGTCGGTGGTGCGCTACACGACCTTCACGGGTGCCAAGACGCTTCAGGCGCAGAAGTACTCGGCGACCGGCACGGCGCAGTGGGCCGCGACCAACGTGCGCGTCTTCTCCGCCGGCTCGCTCCAGTTCGGCAACTTCCCGCCCTTCATCCCGGATGGCGAGGGCGGCGCGATCTTCGCCTGGTACACGACGTCGCCGCTGATGTGTCGCGTGCAGTGGGTCTCGCCGACCGGGGCGCTCAGGTTCGGAACCGACGGCGTCACGGTGGCCGACAGCACGGGCCTCAACCGAGTCGATCCGGCCGTGACCTACCTCCCGGCAAGCCGGCGGGTGTTCGTGTCGTGGTCTGAGAACGTGCCCAACTCGTCGATCTTCGGCGTCGGGCTGCAGGCGTTCGACGAGGCGGGCCAGAAACTCCTCGGCGTGGCGGGCTATCCGCTGGCGCAGCTCGAGACCGTCTACCAGTACGTCCAGAACCGCGCGGGACTGGTCGGGGGCTTCCCCACCTTCACGTGGACGCGCACCGCCCCGAGCTTCGGCAACGACGTCATCTGGGCGATGTCGGTGGATGCCGGCGGCACGCCCCGCTGGACATCGCCGACACAGCTGAGCGTCGCCGCCCCGTGCGGCCGGCCGCTGATCGCGCCGCTCGCGGGCGGCAGCGCGCACGCGCTCGTGGCCTGGGAGCGCGGCGGAACCGGGTCCGCCGACCTCGTCGGTGCACGGCTCAATGCGGACGGCACGCTCGGGCCGCCGAGCAGCCCGGCGGACCTCAATGGCGACGGCGTGGTGAACGGCGACGACCTCGGCATCCTGCTGGGCGCATGGGGTGCGTGCCCCGCCGACGGGTGGTGCCCGGCCGACCTGAACGACGACCGCGCCGTCAACGGCGATGACCTGGGGATCATGCTCGGGGCGTGGACCTGAGCGCACGGGCGAGGCGCTCGTCGCTCACCGGCACGCGCGTGCGCAGTTCCTGCGCGAACAGGCTGACGCGGTACTCCTCGAGCAGCTCCCGGAACGGCGCCAGAACCTCGGCATCGCCCCGCTCGGCGGCGAGGGTCGCCTCGGCCTTCGCCAGCTCGTCTTCCCAGCGCTGCACCTGCGACATCATCGCCGCATCGCGGGCGTGACCGCCGCCACGCAGCTTCCGCGCGCGCGCGGCCAGCGCGGAAACCCAGCGCACGAGCGAAGGCAGCTGCTCGCGCCGGACCCGTGCCACGGCGTCTGCCGGGGCGAGCCGCCGCAGCTGCAGCCGGATGTCGGCGATCGAGTCATTCCACGAGGCGGGAATGCCGCCTTCGAGTGCACGGTGCACCTCGACCGCCTGGCGGTGGATCGCCTCGCTGGCTCGGACGAGCTCCGCGGCAAGTTCCGGCAGTCGCTCGGCCTCGCGGTCGGCGCGCCCCGCGAACTCGGCGGCGTCACGCACCGGCGGCAAGCCAACGACGAAGGCGTGCGACGCGAGCGCCAGGCGCGTGGCGTCAAGGAGCGCCGCCCGCCCCGCCCCCGTGGCCGCCAGGCACGCCATCACCGCCTCGTCGAAGCCGGGGGCGTACTCGAGGTGGTGCGAAAGCTCCCCGGCCCGATCCAGTGCGTAGAGCCGGCTCAGGCCGCGGGCCGTCGCGCGCTCGGCGGCTGCCGGATCGTCGAAGAGCTCGGCGCGCACCGACGTGACGTGATCGGCCAGCCCCGGCCAGGCGACGACGCGGCGGCCGTCCCGGAGCGTGGCCTCGACGCGCTCGGCAAGCGGCTCGATGGACCATGTGTCCATGTCGGGGCCCGGCCACGCGGCGCCGAATGCCTCGTGCACCTCCTGCGCCCGTGAGGCGGCGCGCCGGGGTGCGAGGTCCCGTCGGAGCGCCGACAGGTCATCGCCGCGCGCGATCACCGCGCCATCCGGCCCGATGACCTCGACGTGCATCCGCAGGTGCGCCGGCAGCTGGGCGGCATCCAGCATCTCGGGGCGGATGTCGGTCGCCCCCACCGACGAGAGGTAGCCGGCGAGCGCGTCGACGAGCCGCCCGTCGCCGAAGGGAAGCGTGGTGGCCGCGTCCTCGGCGAGTTCGCGAAGCGGGAAGAAGCGGGTGCGCAGCGCCTTCGGCAACGTCCGGACGAGCGCTTCCACCTTTTCCGGAAGCAGTCCCGGCACCAGCCACTCGAGCCGCTCGGCGTCCGCCTCCCACAGCCGGTCGAGCGGCACCGTGACGTGGACGCCGTCGGTCGGTGCACCCGGCTCGAGCGAATAGCGCAGCGGCAACGCCCCGGCCGCGCCTGCCCCGAGCGCATCGGGAAAGCGCGCCGCAAGCTGTGGGTCGGGTGCGTGCGCCAGCAGGTCGCCGTCGCGCATGAAGAGGAGCCGTGGGTCGCGCGACTCGGCCTGCCGGCGCCAGCGCTCGAAGCTCGGCAGGCTGTGCACGTCGGCGGGCACGCGGGCGTCGAAGAAGGCGAAGACAGCCTCTTCCTCCACCAGCAGCCCGCGCTCGCGGCGCTTGGCCTCCATGGCCTCGATGCGTGCGCGCATCTCCCGGTTGTGGCGGACGAACGGGGCGTCCAGGCCGCAGTCGCCTTCGACGAGCGCGGCCTGGATGAAGATGTGGCGCGCCTCCTCCGGGTTGACCGGCCCGTACGGCACGCGCCGGCGAGGCACGACCGTCAGTTCCCCGAACTGGACGCGCTCCCACGCCGCGACCTGCCCCCGCGCACGCACCCAGTGCGGCTCGCTCTGGATGCGGCGAACGAGGTGCGGCGCGACACGTTCGACCCAGTCGCCCTGCACCTTGCCCAGCACGCGGCCGAAGCGCCGCGAGGTCTCGACCACCTCGGCCGCCACCACCCACGCCGGCCCCCGCCTGGCGAGCGTCGAACCCGGGAACGCGGCGAAGCGCGCCCCGGAGGCGGTGCGGTAGTCGCCTTCCTCGGTGCGGAACCCGACCTGCGACACGAAGCCGGCGAGCGCGGCGCGGTGGACGCGCGGCGCATCGCTCGATTCCCCGAGCGGCGGCACGCGCACGCGCAGCCGCTCCTCCAGCATGGTGCGCACCTGGTCGTGCAGATCGGTCCACTCCCGCATGCGCTGGTGCGAGAGGAAGTGCTCGCGGCACCAGCGCCGCAGCGACGAGGATCCGCGGGTCGCCGACTCCGCCCTCCACCGCCGCCAGAGCCGAACGAGCGACAGGAAGTCGCCTTCCGGATCGCGCCACGCGGCGTGCGCGAGGTCTGCAAGCGATGCATGGGCCGACGGGCGCTCGCGCGGATCCTGGATCGACAGTGCCGCGGCGAGCACGGCTCCCTCGGCGCCGACGCCCTCGTCGACCGCGGCCAGCAGCATGCGCGCCAGGCGCGGGTCGACGGGCAGCTGCGCCATGCGCCGGCCGAGCGGGGTCAGTGCCTCGTGGCGGTCGATCGCCCCCAGCTCGACGAGCGTCTCGAGCCCCTCGGCCACCGCACGGCTGCTCGGCGGGTCCAGGAACGGGAATCGTCGCACGTCCCCGAGCCGCAGCGCCTTCATGCGCAGGATGACGCTCGCCAGGTCGGTGCGCAGGATCTCGGGTGGGGTGAACGCCTCGCGCTCGGCGTGCGACGCCTCGGACCACAGCCGGATGCAGATCCCCGGCCCGATTCGCCCGCACCGCCCGGCGCGCTGGTCTGCGGACGCGCGCGACACGGCCTCGACGGGCAGGCGCAGGACGCGCGTGCGGCCCGACCAGCGCGCGATGCGCGCGACGCCCGTGTCGACCACGAAGCGGATGCCCGGCACCGTCACGCTCGTCTCGGCGACGTTCGTCGAGAGCACGATCCGCCGCGCGCCGCCGGGGCGGAACACGCGGTCCTGCTCGGACGACGGAAGCCTCGCATGGAGCGGCAGGATGTCCGCGCCGGCCGTCGCGGGCATGCGCCGGAGCGTGTCGGTGGCATCGAGGATGTCCCGCTCGCCCGGCAGGAAGGCGAGGACGTCTCCCGGCCCCTCGCGCACGCACTCCTCGATCCCGTGCAGGACGCGGTCGACCAGGCCGCGCTCGGCGTCCTCCGGGTCCGGGCGCCAGCGCACCTCGATCGGGTGGAGGCGCCCGCCGACCTCGACCACGGGGGCACCGCCGAAGTGCTCGGAGAACCGCCGGACGTCGATGGTGGCGGAGGCGACGATGAGCTTCAGGTCCGGCCGACGCGCCAGGATGCGCCGCATGCAGCCGAGCAGGAAGTCGACGTTCAGGCTTCGCTCGTGTGCCTCGTCGATGATGATGGTGTCGGAGCGGCGGGCGTCGGGATCGCGCTCGAGTTCCGAGAGCAGCACGCCGTCGGTGACCACGCGCACGAGCGGGTTGCTGCCGCTTCGGTCGTCGAAGCGCACCTTGAACCCGACCACGTCCCCCAGGCGGACGCCGAGTTCCTCGGCGATCCGCGCGGCGACGCTCCGCGCGGCGATCCGCCGGGGTTGCGTCAGCGTGATGGCGCCGTGGATCCCCCGCCCGGCCTCCAGGCAGATCTTCGGCAGCTGCGTGGTCTTCCCGGACCCCGTCTCGCCGGCCACCACGACCACCTGGCTCGCGTCGAGGGCGCGCAGGATCTCCGCGCGCGCCTGCGCCACCGGAAGGTCGGGCGGGTAGGTCACGTCCGGCCGGCGGGCCAGCCGGGCGCGCGCGGCGCTGCCCTCCGGCAGCTCCTCGGGGCGTGGGATCCGGTCGGGCACGGCGCGCGGATTCTAGGTCTGTATCCTTCGCGCTCTTGGGCGCTTAGCTCAGCGGCAAGAGCGCTGCTCTTACACAGCAGGGGTCACTGGTTCGAATCCAGTAGCGCCCACTGGGACGCCCGCTTCCATGGCTCGGATCCTTCCCTTCTCCCTCCTGCGCCCCGCGCGCCTTGCCTCGCTCGCCCTGGCGGCGATCGCCGGCGGATGCGCGGACATGATGGTCGAGCGGCAGGATGCCGCGATCGAGCGTGCGTCCGTCGACCGTTCCGCGGTGAAGGTCGATGCGATCGACATCGACCCGATCATGCGCGGGACCGTGGCGGCGGAGACCGCGCTGGTCGGGTTCGACCCGATCGTGGTGCGCGGGTACGGCGTGGTGGTGGGCCTGCGCGGCACGGGGAGCAGGCAGATGCCCTCGGACGTCCGCGCATTCCTGCTGCAGGAGATGGCCCGCCGCGGCTTCGGCAGCGGTGCCCCGGGGTCGCCGGCGATCTCTCCGCAGGAGCTCCTCAACTCCGAGGACACGGCGGTGGTCATCGTGGAGGGCGTCATCCCGCCGGGCGCGCCGAAGGGCTCGAAGTTCGACGTGCGCGTGACGATCTCGCCGGGCACGTCGACCACCAGCCTCGAAGGCGGGCGGCTGCTGATCGCGGACCTCCGCCCAGGGCCGCTCCTCACCGGCAGCCGGCAGGCGTCGCCGCTCGCCGAGGGTGCCGGCTCGGTCGTGATCAACCCGTTCGTCGAGCCGAACGCGACGCAGCGCGACTCGATCAACCGCACCAGCGGGCGCGTGCTCGACGGCGGGCTGGTGAGCAAGGACATGCCGCTCAAGCTGCGGCTCGCCACGCCGAGCCACTCGCGCGCGGAATCGATCCAGAACACGATCAACACGATCTTCCCCCGCGAGCGCGGGCAGCGCGGCGAGACCGCGCACGGACGCTCGGGCGGGGCGATCGACCTGATGGTGCCGCCCTCCTACGCGAAGCGGACCGGCGAGTTCGCCGAGCTGGTGCGGCACTGCCCCATGGCGATCTCGAATCCGGAGCAGACGGCGATGGCCATCCGGCGGTCGCTGCTGGCGAACCCGGGCGCGGCGGGCGCGGCGAGCTGGCGCTGGCAGGCCCTGGGCAAGCGCGCCCTGCCGATGATCCAGGACCTCTACGAGTACCCCGAGGAGCAGCCGCGCTTCGCGGCGCTCAACGCGGGCGCCAAGCTCGACGACATGCTGGCGGTTCCGGCCCTGCTGCAGATGGCCCGCGAGAGCGACTCGATCACCTACCGCACCGAGGCCATCAAGCTGCTCGGGCGCATGGGCACCAACCCCGAGATCGAGCTCGGCCTGCGCAAGCTCCTCGACGACGGGGAGATCGACGTCCGGCTGGCGGCGTTCGAGGCCCTCGACAAGCGCGGCGACTCGCACGTCATCTCGATGCCGATCGGCAAGAAGTTCGTCCTGAACCTCGTGCCGAGCGACAAGCCGATGATCTACGTGGCCCAGAGCGGCCAGCCGCGGATCGTGATCTTCGACGAGGCGCTGTCGGTGAAGCGCCCGATGACCCTGTACACCTGGGACGGGCGGCTCATCGTCAAGGCCGACGAGGGCGACACCCTCCTGGAGGTCTTCTACCGCGAGCGCATGGACCTGCCGGCCGTGATCGACCGCGTGCAGCCGGACCTCGGGGCCCTGATCGGCTACTTCGCGCGCCGGCCCACCCCCGACCGGCCCGAGGCCGGCCTCAACTTCAGCTACAGCGAGACGATCAGCGCCCTCCACGAGCTCTGGCGGCTCAAGTACGTCACCTGCGACTTCCGGGCCGAGCAGGACCGCATCCTGGCCGAGATCCTGCGCGACGATCCGGGCGAGAAGGACCTGCGGCCGGAGTTCGACGACGAGGCCGAGGGCGAGGACACCGCCGAGGACCTGCCCCGCAGCGCCTCGGATGCCGGGAACCGGCCCGCCAGCGACCTCGAGACCGCCTCCATCGGCTCGGGACTTGATGCCACGAAGGCCCGACGAGATACTGTGCCGAGATGAGGGCGCCGCCCAGGAGGGGCGGAGCCAGCGACTGACAGGAGGTCTCCACGTGCGCCTTTCCCGCCTCGTCCTGAGCGGATTCAAGAGCTTTGCCGACACGACCGAGTTCCGGTTCGACGCGCCGATCATCGGCGTGGTCGGCCCGAACGGCTGCGGCAAGTCCAACGTCGTGGACGCCATCAAGTGGGTGCTCGGCGAGCGCAGCGCGAAGAGCCTGCGCGGCGGCGCGATGCTCGACGTGATCTTCGCCGGCAGCGCCACCCGCAAGCCCTGCGGGATGGCGAGCGTGACGCTGGTCTTCGACAACCCGGTGCTCACTCCCGAGGAACAGGCCCGGGCGCTGGCGCATGCCCCGCCGGTGCTGGCGGCCGAGGTGGACGCGGCCCACGAGTCGGTCGACGAGGAAGGCGCGGACGGGTCGGCGGCGGTCGACCGCCACGCCGTGCGTCACCGCGGGCTGCCGGTCGACACCGATGAGGTCGAGGTCACGCGCCGCCTGCACGCCGACGGCCGCAGCGAGTACCTCGTCAACGGCCGCAAGGTGCGCCTGCGCGACATCAAGGAGCTGTTCCTCGACACGGGCATCGGCAACGATGCCTACTCGATCATCGAGCAGGGCAAGGTCGATGCCATGCTGCGCGCGGCCCCGATGGAGCGCCGCGGGATCCTGGAGGAGGCCGCGGGCGTCGCGAAGTTCCGCACCCGCAAGGTGGAGGCGCAGCGCAAGCTCGACAATGCGGAGAAGAACCTGGTGCTGGTGCGCGAGCAGCTGGCGACCACGGAACGCCGCCTCAAGGTCGTGAAGGGCCAGGCCGAGAAGGCGCGGCGCTTCCGCGACCTCGACGCGCGGCGGCGCTCCCTGCGCACGGCCGTCGCCTTCGAGACCTACCACGAGCAGCGCGAGCAGCTGGCCGGGCTGACCAGCCAGCTGGCCGCCCTGGAGCGTGACCGGCAGGAGCTGGCCGCGGCCGCCGCGGTGCTGGAAGACCGCCACAACGCGGCGGAAGCCGCGCGCCAGTCGGCGCTCTCCGCCCAGCACGGGCTCGAGCAGCGCCGCATCGAGGCCGCCGGCCTCGAGCGCCAGGAGTCGCAGCGCGCCGAGATGGCCGAGCGCAGCCTGGCCGAGGCGACCGAGCACCGCGACGCCGACGCCGCGCGGCTGGCGGAGCTGGACGCCCGCATCCGCGAGCTCACCGCCCAGATCGACGATGCCGCGGAGCGGATCGCGGCCGCGGCCGAGGCGGCCTCCGAGGCCGAGCGCGCCGTGATGACCGCCTCCGACGCCCGCGCCCGCACGGCAGAGGCAGCGCAGCAGGCACGCACCGCGTCGGACCGTCTTCGTGAACAGGCGATGGACGCCGAGCGCGGCATCTCGCGCGCGGGGGCCGCGCTGGCGGCGATCGACGACCGCGAGCGGCAGGTGGGCGAGCAGCTCGACCGCGTCGAGCGCCGCCGCGACCCGTTCCGGATGGAGATCGACGCGCAGCGCGCCCAGCGCAACCACCACGTGGTTCGGATGATGGTCGCGCGCGACGCGGCCACGCGCCTCGAGGCCGAGGTGCACGCGCACATCGCCGACGCCGCGTCGCTCGGCGACCGGCACGCGGCGCTCGCGCGCCGGCTGTCTGCGCTGCGCGACGAGCGCACGTCGCTCGAGAGCCGCAGCCGGCTGCTCGAGGAGATGCAGCGCGCCCGCGAGGGCGTTGACGAGGCGGTGCGCCACGTGATGGCCGACCGCGCGGCGTTCCCGGGCGTCTCCGGGATCCTCGGGGACTGGATCGAGGCCGACCTGGCGCATGCGCCGGCGGTCGAGGCGGCCCTCGGACGGGACCTCGAGCTGATCGTGATCGACCGGGGCCACGACGTCCTCGGGGTGGCGAACGCCGGCGCCGGCCTGCGCGGCCGCGTGACGATGGCGGCGATCGACGCGGCGGTGGCCGCCCTGCCCCCGCGGCAGGCGGACCCGCGGTGCACGGCGCTGTCGTCCGTGGTCCGGGTGCGCGACGGCGGCGAGCGGCTGGTGCACGCACTGCTCGGCGACACGTGGCTGGTCGATGACCTGGCGACGGCGGTGGCGCTGCAGGCATCCACGCACGCGGGCGCACGCCTCGTGACCCGTGACGGCGCCCTGGTCGATGGCCTCGGCCGCGTCACCGTCGGCCGGCCGACGGGCAGCGGCTCCGGCGAGGGCCTCCTGGCCCGGCGCGCGGAACTGGCAGACCTTGCGCAGCGGCTGTCCGCGCTCGCGGTCGAGATGGAACTCCTGGAGGGCGAGGCGAACGCCCTGCTCGCCCGCGGCACCGAGGCCCGCCAGCGCCACCGCGAGGTGGAGGACCGGCTGGCCGAGGTCCGTCGCTCCCTGGTCGATGCCGAATACCAGCGTGACCGCTGCGACCAGATGATCCAGCGCGTCGAGCACGAGCAGGCGGCCCTGGGGGTCGAGATCGACGAACTGATCCGTCGGACGCGCACCCTCGGCACCGAGCGCGACGAGGCCGCCGGGCGGCTCTCGCACGCCCGGGCGATGCACGAGGCCGTCCAGGGGCGCCGCGCCGTCGCGGACGCCGAGGCGACCCGCGCGTCCACCCGCGCCGAGGCCGCGGCGGAGGCCCTGGCGAACGCCCGCATCGCGTCGACCGAGCGCGGTGGCGCACTCGACGCCCTCCGGCGCGAGCGCCGCGGCGCGGAACTCGCCCGCGACGAGCAGCAGCGCCAGCGTGCCGTGGCGGCCGAGCAGACCGACCGGCGCGCCCAGCAGGCCGAGCGCTACGCCGGCACCATCACCGAGGCCCGGGCGGCCGCGGAGGCGGCGCGCACGGAACTCGCGTCGGTCGCCGACGCCCTCGTCGGCGCCGCGGAGGCCGTGACCGCATCGGACCGCGCCGTGCAGGAGGCGGGCGCCGCGCTGCGCCTGGCGCGCGAGCAGGCCAAGATCCTGGAGCGCAACTGGACGAGCGTCGAGCTCGGCCGCCGCGAGGTGGAGATCAAGCGCGAGTCGCTGGAGGAGTCGGCGCTGACCGACCTCGAGCTCGACCTCGGGTCCGCCTACGAGGCGCACCTGGCCGAGCGCGCGGCCGAGGGCTTCGTGCCCGTCGACCGCGCGGCCGCCGAGGCGGAGCTTGCCGCCCTCAAGGACGACATCAAGTCGCTCGGCAACGTCAACCTCGACGCCATCGAAGAGGAAGGCCAGCTCGAGGAGCGCAACGAGTCGCTGGTCCGGCAGCTCGCCGACATCGACGCCGCCACGGTGCAGCTCGGGCAGCTCATCCTGCAGCTCGACGCCGTGTCCAAGGTGCGCTTCGAGCAGGTGTTCACCACGGTGCGCGAGAACTTCGCCGGAAACGGCGGCATGTTCCGGCGGCTCTTCGGCGGCGGCAGCGCCGACCTCTTCCTTGTTCCGGACGAGGAGACGGGCGAGGTCGACATGCTCGAGTCCGGCGTCGAGATCCGCGCCAAGCCCCCGGGGAAGGAGCCGCGCCTCATCAGCCAGCTCTCCGGCGGCGAGAAGACGATGACCGCGGTGGCGCTCCTGATGAGCATCTTCCAGAGCAAGCCCAGCCCGTTCTGCGTCCTGGACGAGGTCGATGCCGCCCTCGACGAGGCGAACGTGGAGCGCTTCTGCGGCGTGCTGCGCGAGTTCCTCGACCGCAGCCACTTCGTCGTCATCACCCACCACAAGCGCACCATGCAGGCCTGCGACCAGCTCTACGGCGTCACCATGCCGCAGCGCGGCGTCTCTCGCCGGGTGAGCGTGCGCTTCGAGCAGGTGGGCAAGGACGGCGCGATCTCCAAGGACGCCGTCGAGGCCGCCGAGCGCGAGCAGCGCACCCGCCCGAGCGATGCGCTCGCGGGCGCATGGCAGGACAACTGACGTCGCTCAGGCCAGTTCCGGCCACACCTCGCGCGCCGCCCGGTGCGCCTCGGCGTGCAGGTCGGCCGTGAGCCGCGGCGTGGCCGCGTACCCGCCCGAGAGCAGGACGACGAGCGGCAGCCCGCGCCGGCGGGCCTCGGAGATGACGCGCCGGTCACGCGCCCGGAGCCCCTGCCGGGTCAGCGACAGCCGCCCGAAGCGGTCCCCCGCCACCACGTCCACGCCCGCGAGGTAGAAGCCGAGGTCGGCCCGCGCCGCGTCGAGCACGCCGCCGAGGTGCGAGTCGAGCGTGGCCAGGTACGCCTCGTCGCCCGTGCCGTCCTCGAGGCCGACGTCGAGCGTCGACGGCGGCTTGCGCAGCGGGAAGTTGTTGCGTCCGTGCATCGAGAACGTGAACGACTCCGGGTCGCCCGCGAGGAGCTCGGCGGTGCCGTTGCCGTGGTGGACGTCGAGGTCCACGACCACGGCGCGGCGGATCCGCCCCTCCGCGCGGAGCGCGTGGATCGCCACCACCACGTCGTTGATCACGCAGTAGCCCTCGCCGTGGTCACGGCAGGCGTGGTGCGTGCCGCCGGCGAGGTTGCCCGCGATCCCGTCCTCGAGCGCCGCGCGTGCGGCAAGGAGCGTCCCCATCGTCGCGCGGCGGCTGCGCCGCACCAGCGCCGGGCTCCACGGCAGCCCCAGCCGGCGGATGGCCGCGGCATCGAGCGTGCCGTCGCGCAGCGCGCCGAGGTAGCCCTCGCCGTGCGCAAGCGCAAGCAGCTCCCACGGCGCCTCGGGCGGCTCCATGGCGCGGTCCGGGCGCGCCAGCCCCTCGGCGAGCAGGATGTCCCGCAGCTCGACGAACTTGCGCATCGGGAACGCATGCCCGGGCGGCAGGTCGACGACGTAGTCGGGATGGAACGAGACGCGCATCGGAGGGCGGTGGGAATGAAATGGCCCGCGGCAGGCAGCGCCCGCCGCGGGCCGTGGTTCGCGGCCGCCGAACGGGTCAGCGCTTGGCGGGGATCGTGAGCTTCATCCCCGGCTTCAGGCTCGCGGGGTCGCCCTTCAGGAGCGAGCGGTTCGCCTCCAGGATGCGCTTCCACTCCGAGTCGCCGCCGTAGAACTTGCGGGAAAGCGCCACCAGCGTGTCGCCCTTCTGCACGGTGTAGGCGTTGCCCTCGACGGGGGTCGCCGTGCCCACGCTTCCGGCCGCGCGCGGCGCATCGACGCCACCCTCGGGGATCGTGATCGACTGGCCGACCTTCAGGTTGTTCGGGTTGATGCCCGGATTCGCCGAGGCGATCTGGCGCCACTTCTGGCCGTCGCCGAGCTGCGCGCGCGCGATCGCCTCGAGCGTGTCGCCCGACTTGATCACGTAGCTGCGGCTGCCTGCGGTCGTCGGCATCGGCGGGTCGGCGTAGACGGTGCGCGGGTCGAAGTTCGTCGGCACGGGACCGGTGGTCGTCGTCGTGCCGGTCGGCATCCCGGGCTTCGGCGAGGTGGGCGATGCGTTCGCGCTCGAGGTCGACGTGGTCGCGGTGCCTGCGGACGTCGGCGTGCCCGTGGCGGGAGTGCCGTCGGTCGCGGTGCTGGCCGGGCCGAGCGTGAGCGCCTCGGCGCCCCCCGCCATCGGCGAGGATGGCCCGCCGAATGCCTCGGCCGGCGGCGCGCCGGGAGACGACGCATCGAGGCCCGGCGTCGCGGGCGCATCGAGCGACGCGATCGAATCGGTGGACGACACCGACGCGCCCGAGGTGGCGGGCGCGGCGCTGGGCGTCACGAAGGCGAAGTAGAGGCCGACGGCCGCGACGGCGACCACGACCACGAGGGCGGCAAGACGAGCTCCATTCGACACGGGTGATTCCTTCCTTGGTTGACCCGAACGGGATGTGCGAACCGGACGCCAGTGTAGCGCGGCGCGGGACTCAGGCGGGCGCCGGCGCGGTGCCGGCGGCGTCCGCCGCCCGGTCGCGCTCCCCTGCCCCCTCGGCCGGCACGTAGACGAGGGGCGCCGCGATGGCCACGGACGAGTAGGTGCCGGCGAGCAGCCCCACCAGGAAGGTGAAGGCAAACGGCTGCATGCTTGGGCCGCCCATGTAGAAGAGGATCAGCGGGGTCGCCAGCGCGCATCCGCCGGTCAGGAGGGTGCGGCTGAACGTCTGGTTGATCGAGTCGTTGACCATCGAACGCGTGGCGAACGGCAGCTTGCCGCGGTTCTCGCGGATGCGGTCCATGATCACGATGGTGTCGTTCAGCGAGTAGCCGATCACCACCAGGAGGGCCGACACGACGTTCAGGTCGACCCGGAACTCCTGGATGCGCAGCGCCTGGCCGAAGGCCAGCTCGCCGATCCACGGGGTCATGGCGAGGAGCCCCAGGCACACGGCCACGTTGAAGATCACGCCGATGATGGTCGCCACCGAGTAGAGGAGGGAGCCGAAGCGCACCCAGATGTAGACGATCATCCCCGCGAAAGAGAGGATGACCGCGAGGGTCGCCTGCGCCGCGAGGTCGCGCGCGACCGAGGGCGAGATGCTGCTCACCTGCTCGAGCGTCGCCTGGCGGCTCAGCGCGCCGGAGACCAGCGCCCACTCGAGGTCGGCGAAGTTCTTCTGCCAGGCGGCCTCGGCGATCCGGCGGCCGACGAGGTCGGGGTCATGGACGACCACCGCCACCGCCGACCACGTTCCGTCGCCCGCGCGCGTGAGGCCGACGACGTCCACGGACCGTCCCGCCACCTCGGAGTAGTCGGGCTGGCTGCGCAGGCGGCGGATGCGCTCCGAAGCATCGTCGACCGCGATCGGCGGGTCGATTCCCTCGACCACGATCGCCACGCCGCCGATGGCCTCGTCGACCGGCACGTCGAGGCCCGTGCGCGAGAGCACGTCGCCGAGGTTCGGGCGCTCGATGCGGTAGGCGCGGCCGGCCGAGGAGCGTTCGCCGCTTCCGGCGAACCGCACCGGTCGGCGGATGTCCATGTCGTCCTGGAAGGCGCCGACCACCGCGTCGACGAGCCTGGCCGAGACCTGCGCCTCGTCGTCGATGCCGATCGGGTTGGGCACCTTGATCTGGAACGAGGTGGATTCGCCGCCGGCCGTCGTCTCGCCGACCGTCAGGACGGTCGCGTTGCGCAGCTCGGCCATGATCGGGTCGGCGGACTGCCCGGTCCCCAGCGCGCGCAGGCGCTCCTCGACGCGGGCCCGGCCCATCACGACCCGGCCGCCGAGCGAGGGCTCGTCCGCCGTCGCCGGCCGCGTGGTCATCGTCATCGACGTGCCGCCACGGAACTCGGTCTCGAAGATGTCCTCGCCGCGCGAGACCGTGGCCACGACGCAGATGGCCGCGAACACGATCGACGCGCCCCACAGCACGTGGCGGTAGCGCAGCCAGTCGACCGACGGGCGGAGCGCCCGCGCCAGGCCCGGCACGACGATCGGCAGCATCGCGATCCGCTCGGCGCCCGTCTGCTGCTGCCAGAGCCTCAGCAGCACGTGGGTGACCAGCAGTCCTGCGGCGAGCGTGGTGAACACGCCGATTCCCATGACGAGCGCGAAGCCCTTCACCTCGGCGCCGGCGAACCAGTACAGCACCACGACGACGATCAGGTTCGTGATGTTCCCGTCGATGATCGCGGTGGCCGCCCGGCTCATCGCGCTCTCGATGGCGTCCTTGAGCTTCTGCCCCTTCTCGACGACCTCCTCGCGGAGGCGCTCGTAGATGAGCACGTTGGAGTCGACGGCGATGGCGATCGAGAGCGCCACGCCCGCAAGGCCCGGCAGCGTGAAGTTGGCGTCCACCAGCACCATGCAGAAGAACACCGCCAGCGCGTTCGCCAGCAGCGAGAGGTTGGCGATGATGCCGGGCACGAAGTAGTACGCCACCAGCACCGCGAGGGTCACGGCGATCGAGAGCGTCATGCTCTGCAGGCCACGCTCCAGGTTGTCCCGGCCCATGGCGGGCCCGAGGACGCTCACCGAGACGGGCTCGGGCGAGAGCCGCGCCCCGAGGGCGCCCGAGCTCAGGACGCGCACGAGGTAGTCGAGGTCCGCGTCGGAGAAGCTGCCGCTGATCTGGCCTGTGCCGGGGATCTTCGACATCAGGTTCGGCGCGGAGTACACCTGGTTGTCCAGGACGATCGCCATCGGCTGGCCGACGTTGGCGCCGGTCATGCGTCCCATCTCCGCACCGCCGAAGTCGTCCAGCGTGAAGTTGACGGCCTTGCGCCCCAGCTCGTCGTTGCCGCGGAACACCTGCTTCATCGACCACTCGCGCGCCCCGGGCTCGTGGGTGAGCGACCGGTCGGGCGTGGTCCAGAGCAGCAGGTAGATCTGCCGGTCCGGGCCGCGTCCGGCGACCAGCCCGCGCCGGAGCGCGAAGTACTGCACCGGGTCGGCCTCGAGCATCAGGAGCTCCTCGGGCGTCCGGTACCACTCGTTGAGCGCGTTGATCCTGAACCAGCGCGCCACGTTGCTCTCGGCCGCGAGGGGGCCGCCCTCGGCCAGCTGCGTCCTCAGCTCCTCGACGTTCACGCCGAGGGAGTTCTGCGGGGTGACCGCGATGCGGAAGTCCAGCACGCCTGCGCCGCGCAGGAGCCGCTTCAGGTCCTCGGGGTCGTCGAGCACGGTGCGGATCGACGAGTAGGCGTCGAACGCCTTCGCCGCAGCGTCGATCTCGGCGGCCGCGGCGGGGAATTCCGCGCGCAGCGACGCCAGCGCCGCGGCGCGCTCGGACATCCCGTCCGCGCCGGGCACGTTCGGCAGCGCCACGATGCGGCCGAACCGGCTCGCCCCCAGCGCGCCCGTCTGCACCTCGGCGCGCGCCCGGTCGTAGGCCACCTCGGCGACCGCTGCCTCGTCGGCCAGCCGGTCGAGGTCCTCGGCCGGGGCGTTCATGCCTTGGGCGCCCTCGAATCGGCTCCTCGCGTCCCGGGCGGCCGACCATGCCGCCTGCAGCGCCTCCAGCCGGGCCTTGCGCGCCGGGTCGCCCTGCGCGAGTTCGGCAGCCTTGCCCGCGGCGAGCGCCGCGTCGAGTTCGCGCGGCGTCAGCCGTGCCTTCGCCACCAGCGCATCGATCGCCTCGCGGTAGGCCTTGCCCGCCGCGCGGACCTCGTCCCCCGGAAGCGGCATCACCACCTCGATCCGGTCGACGCCCTGCGGCGTCATGGTGAGGTCGAGCACGCCCTGCGGGTTGACGCGGCTCTTCAGGGTCTTGATCGTCTCCTTGAGGATCTCGCCCTTCGTCGTGTCGTCGACGCCCTCGGGCATGCTCACCGCGTAGACCAGGCTCACGCCGCCGCGGAGGTCGCGGCCGAGCTTGATCGTCTGGTCGATCGGCCACACCGCCCACGCCATCGCCGCGCAGGTGAGGCAGATGACCACGGTGTCCAGCACCGTCCGCCGCGCCATCGGCACGCCCTTTCGGTATCCGAAGGCGTACAGCGCCAGCAGCGCCGGCAGGACAAGCGTGTAGACGAAGAGTTCCATCGTGGGCTCCGGGCGGCGGGGACGGCGGCGCGCGCGGCGCCGCGGCCGGTCAGGCGGCGCTGTCCTGGGCGATCACCTGGGAGATCGCGGTCTTGCTGAAGGTGATGCGGGTGTTGGACGTCTCGTCGACCTTGAGGACGACCGAATCGTCCTTCAGCTCGACGACGGTGCCCATGACGCCGCCGATCGTCATCACCTTGTCGTGCTTCTTGATCGAGCCGAGGAGGTCCGCGCGCTTCTTCGTCTCCCGGCGCCCGCTCACGAACTGGAACAGGGTCAAGGGCCCGAGGGGGA
>CAYTYU010000011.1:29980-33107 GCA_964440815.1 uncultured Chitinophaga sp. | reverse complement strand
AAAAAACCACCGCCCCCGCGTGAGCGGGGACGGTGGTGAGAAGGATCCTCCTTGCGGAGGAGGTTCTGTGTCCTGACCGGTGGGTCAGGCGCGGCGGCGGCGCGAGGCGACGCCTGCCAGGCCGAGGAGCGCGAGCGCGCCGGGGGCCGGGATGTCGCCGACGCGCATCTGGAAGGAGGCGTTGCTGGTCGTGCCGTCGGCGCGACGGAGCGTGGCGCTCATCTTCCAGTCGATGAACTTCGTGCCGCCGAGCTCGGAGACGAAGAGCTGGGCGACCATGAAGCCGTTGGCGGCGTCAGCGGCGGCCTGGCTCGAGGAGCCGTAGTTGACGCCGCCGGCGGTGCCGTAGGCGTTGCGGATGCTGGCCAGCGAGGCCAGGCTGCGCGCCGGGCTGGTCGAGCCGGCGATGAACCAGCCGGCCGTCGCGGGGATGGAGTTGACGTTGGGGTTGGTGAAGCCGCTCTCGTTGTTCTGGGTGTTGAACGAGCTGACGGTGGTCGCCTCGCCGGTGTCGGTGTCGGTGTAGGTCACGTTCCACGGCGGGTCGCCCGCGGTGGCGCTGTTGCCGAGCCACGCGTTGGTGGTGGTGTTGAAGCCGCCGCCGACGGTGAGGAAGCTGTCGAGCGTGGTCCAGTTCTGGCTGCCGGCCGGAGCGAAGACGCTCTGGGTGCCGGTGCCCTGGCGGAAGCCGCCCGTGGAGTTGGTCGTGATGAAGCCCGCGGTGGGCAGGCCGACGCTGCCTCCGGAGACGTTGAGGATCACGTCGGTCGAGGCGTTGGTCACCGCGAAGACGTTGACCAGGAAGCCGCCGGTGACGGCGCGCGTGGAGGAGGTCCAGCCGATGAAGTCGGCGCTTGCACCCGAGGCCACGAACATCGCGGCCGCGGTCGACGCTGCTCCAAGAACACCGATAGAACGAGTCTTCATTTCCTTTTCCCTCTGTAGGCCGCGCGAGCGGCGATTGAACAAATCGTTGGGGGATCCCTCTCTCGAGACGGTCCAGCCCTTGTGCTGGCCGTCTGGAACCTCTCCACCGACAGGGGAAATGTGGCCCGGTTCCGGGGGGAGTCAAGCGCGGCGGGCGAGAAACTCGCGTGAGGCGGGCGTCGCTCGCGGCCGAGCCGCGGTGCCGCATTGACCCGAAATGCCCAGAATCATCTGCAGAGCAGATATTATTGGTATTCAAGCGACCGATCGGATCTCGGCGATTTCCGGGCGGTCCGGTGCCTCCGCCATAATGCGGTGCTCGTCCATGCGCGTCTATCTCGAGACCTTCGGCTGCCAGATGAACGAGCTCGACAGCGAGCTGGTGCGGGGTCAGCTGTCGGCGCTTGGCTACCGCTTCGTGGAGACCGACGCCGAGGCGCAGGTGGTGCTCTACAACACCTGCTCGGTCCGCGAGCTGGCCGAGCAGAAGGCGTTGAGCCGAGTGGGCACCGTCGGGGTGCGCAAGCGTGCGGGCGAGGACCTGATCCTGGGCGTGCTTGGATGCATGGCCGAGCGGGACGGCATCGACCTGCTGCGGCGCCATCCGCAGGTGGACCTCCTGTGCGGCCCATCCGACCTCGACCGCCTGCCGCAGCTCATCGACAACGTGCGCCGCGCGCGCGCCGCCTCGGAGTGCGATGTCGCGCCGGTCGCCGCGCCGTCCCGTGCCGTCGCGCTCGCGGGAAACCGCTCGCGCCGCTCGTCGACGCTCGCGGCGGCGGAGGACGGGCTCGAGACGCTCGACCTCTCGCGCGCCTTCGACCCCTCGGCCCGCGAGACGCCGTGGAGCGCCTACGTGCGGATCACGCGCGGGTGCAACAAGTTCTGCACCTACTGCGTGGTGCCCTACACGCGCGGGGCGGAGGTGCACCGCCCGCCCGAGCACATCGTCGACGAGTGCCGGCGGCTCGCCGATGCCGGTGCACTCGAGATCACGCTGCTTGGGCAGACCGTCAACCACTATCGCTACACGCATGGGACCGCGCTGACCATGGATGGCCGCGCGGCACCGCAGGTCGGGCCCGGGCTGCGCGCCTTCCGCGACGCGCCGGCTGCCGTGGCGGGCACCACCACCTTCGCCGACCTGCTCTTCCGCATCCACGAGGCCGTCCCGTCCGTCGCGCGCCTGCGCTTCGTCACGAGCTACCCCCGAGACTTCGGCGTTGACGTGCTGCAGGCGATGCGCGACTGCCCGCGCATCTGCCGCTACCTGCACGCGCCCGCCCAGAGCGGCAGCGACGCCGTGCTCGCTCGCATGAACCGCGGCTACACGGTGGGCGAGTACGAGGACTTCGTCGGGCGGGTGTTCGAGCACCTGCCGGACGCGACGCTCGCCGGCGACATGATCGTCGGGTTCCCGGGCGAGACGGACGCCGACTTCGAGGCCACCTGCGACCTGGTGCGGCGGCTGCCGTTCAAGAACAACTTCATCTTCAAGTACTCGCCGCGGCCGGGCACCGTGGCCATCGACCGCTTCGCCGACGACGTGCCCGACGAGGTGAAGCGCTGGCGCAACAACGCGCTGCTTGCGGTGCAGTCGGAGACCAGCGCGCGGGTGCACGCGGCGTGGGTCGGCCGGACGGTCGACGTGCTGTTCGATGGGGTGCGCGCACACGCTGCCGCCCCGGCGCGCGCCACGGGTGCGGTGGCCGTGCGTGTGGGTGGGCGGGATGTCGAGGGGCCCGGGGCAGGGGCGCACGATCGGGAGCGCTGGCAGGCCGTCGGGCGCACCGCGGGCGACTTGATCGTCGCGGCTGACCTGCCCGATGAGGCCACGGCCCTCGTCCTTCGGGGCGGCATCCGTCGCGTCCGCCTGACGGCATCCCGGCCGCTGCTCCTGACCGGGGAAGTCGCCTCAGGCTGATAACGGCCGGCTGCCGGGGATCTTTGTTCCCCGCAAACGCGACCTGAGGGAAATCTCAATTTGCACGGTGAGGAATCGGGGGCATGGTCTGGCTGAGGTCGACCGGGCCACTGGCTGAAGGTCCGCCGCCCTCAATCCCTTTCCCGCGCGGTTCCCGTACCCCCGCGCATTCCCTCAGTTCCCGAATTCAGCCAAGAGGTTGTGCTCTCATGAAGATCGGCATGCTCGCCCTGTGCGGCGTCGGCGCCATCGCGTCGTCTGCCAGCGCGGATTTCC
>CAYTYU010000011.1:0-29970 GCA_964440815.1 uncultured Chitinophaga sp. | reverse complement strand
GGACGGCGAACGTCCGCAGCGTTTCCGGTGGCTACCTCGTCAACGTCTTCGCGGTGACCGACAACTCGACGGACGTGATCCTGAACGTCTTCGGCGGCACCCCCGGCACGGCCAACGCCGGCTTCATCCTCACGAACTCCTCCGGCGGGTTCCTGCAGGGAAGCGGCGCGCAGTCCGTCTTCGCGCCCTCGGGCAGCCAGAGCTGGACCACGCTCGACAGCTTCCTGACCGTCGGCGGCAGCTTCAACACCACGTCGAACGCCTGGCTCGGCAACTCCGGCACCGTCGGCGACCCGCCGTGGAGCGTGTCCGGCCCCGATGGCCCCGTCAATTCCTTCAACGTCCCGTCCGACCCGAAAGCGGGGTTCACCAACCCGAACCTCAACGTCATCCCCGCCACCGCGGGCTGGTTCCTGGTGGGCACCTCGAGCCCGGCTCGCAGCCTGGCGAGCCTCGCCAACCGGACCGTGAGTTCCGGCGCCGCGGCGGCTGCCGGCACCCAAGGCATGATGGTCGCCCAGCTCTACGTCGCGGAGCTCGACAGCACCCGGGTCATCGACTGGAAGATGGGTGCATCGCTCAAGCGGACCGATGGCTCCGTGAGCAGCGGCACCTTCCAGATGACCATCCCGGCCCCGGGTGCGCTGGCGCTCCTCGGGATCGGCGGGCTCGCCGCCCGTCGCCGCCGGGCCTGAACCGAACCGCGGGCCATTGCGGCCCGCTGCCTGACACAAGACCCTGCCACGGCCGACGCTCCCGCAACGGAGCGTCGGCCCGTTTTTGCATCCCGTGGCCTTCGCCATGCCGATGCCAGTCCATGCTTCGCGCAAGCCACGGCGTTGTCCTGTCCGTCCTGGGCCTCCTGGTGGTGGCCACGGTGATGGTCAATTCCGCCAGCCTGAACCTCTCCGGCGACCGGGTCACCACCATGGACGGGATCTTCATGGGCAAGCACACCTGGTTCGCCGCCGGGGCGCTGCTGGCGCTGGTGGCCGGGGCGATGGTGCCGGTCGACCGGCTGGGCAGGCAGGATGCCTCCTGGTGGTCGACGCCGGTCTTCTGGATCGCGGTGGCCGTCGTGGTCGGGCTGGCCCTGGTGCACGTTCCCGGCATCGGCCGCGAGGCCAACGGCGCCAAGCGCTGGATCACGCTGGGACCGATCGGGCTTCAGCCGAGCGAGATCGCCAAGTGGGCGGTGCCGGTGCTGCTGGCCTGGTACGCGGTGCGCGAGCGCGCGCGGATGGCGACCTTCACGTGGGGCTTCGCGGTGCCGCTCGCCGCGGTGGCCGCGGTGTGCGGCATCATCGCGCTCGAGGACCTCGGCACCGCGGTGCTCATCATGGCGGTGTCGGTGATGGTGCTGCTTGCGGCGGGTGCGCGGGTGATCTGGGTGGCGGCGCTCGCGCCGGTCATGGTGCTTGCCTTCGTCGGGCTGGTGATCGCGAGTCCCTACCGCGTCGACCGCATCTCGGCGTTCCTCGACCCCTACCGCGACGCGCAGGGGATCGGCTACCACATCATCCAGTCGCTCGAGGCGATCTCGGGCGGCGGGCTGGCCGGACGCGGACTGGGCAACAGCGAGCTGAAGTTCGGCTACCTGCCCGAGGCGACGACTGACTTCATCTATGCGATCGTGGCGGAGGAACTGGGGCTGACCGGTTCGGCGCTCGTGATCGGCCTGTACGTGCTGCTCATCGCCTGCGGAATCGCGGTGGTGACGGCGGTGGCGCGCGGGCGCGGGGGCTCGCTGCTCTCGCCGTTCGCGCAGCTCCTCGGCTTCGGCATCGTGCTCACGGTCGGGTTCCAGGCGCTCATCAACGTGTGCGTCGTGACGGGCCTCGCGCCCACCAAGGGCATCGCGCTCCCGCTGATGTCGCGCGGCGGCACGGGCTGGATCCTCACGTGCCTCTCGATCGGGCTCCTGGTGTCGATGGAGCGTGCTGCCGACCGCAGGCGGCGTGAGCTGGGCGAGCCGGTGCCCGGCGAGGAGCCCACGCGCGACCAGTCGTTGACGGGCAGCGCAGCAGGCGCGGCATGACCGAGGTGCGACGGACGGTGGCGTTCGCCGGCGGCGGCTCGGGCGGGCACCTGAGCCCCGGGCTTGCGATCGCCGAGCGCATGGTCGAGGTGGTGCCGGGAACGCGCACGCTCTTCCTCTGCTCGACGCGCGCGATCGACCGCCAGATGCTCTCGGATGCGAAGGCCGAGTTCCGCCCGATTCCCGCCGAGGGGCTCGGTCGCTCGGTCGGTTCGCTGTGGCGCTTCGCGCGCGGCTACCTGCAGGGCGTCCTGGAGGCGCGCCGCGTGCTGCGCGAGGAACGCGTCGAGCACGTCGTGTCGCTCGGCGGGTTCGTCACCGGGCCGGTCACGCAGGCGGCGCGCAGCCTGGGCATTCCCATCACCCTCGTCAACCTCGACGCCACGCCGGGCCGCGCGAACCGGATCGTCGCGCGCCGCGCGCAGCGGGTCGTCAGTGCGTGCCCGACACCCGGGCTGCCGAGGTTCGCCGAGGCGATCGTCGGCATGCCGATCCGCCGCAGCGCCGTGGCGCCCGCCGGGCGCGCCGTCTGCCGCGGGGAACTGGGGCTCGATCCCGTGCGACCGACGCTCCTGGTGACCGGTGCGTCGCAGGGCGCGTCGAGCCTGAACGCCTTCATGGTGGCCTTCGCGCTGTCGCACCGCGACCTGCTGTCCCACTGGCAGGTGCTGCACCTGGCCGGCCCGCGCAGCGAGCCCTCCGCCGCGGAGCTCGAGCTGGCCTATGCGCGCGCGGGCGTGAAGGCACTGGTGCTCCCGTTCCTGAACGAGATGGGGCTTGCCTGGGGCGCCGCGGAGCTTGCGCTGAGCCGCGCGGGCGCCAACAGCGTGGCGGAGGCCGAGGCCAACCGCGTGCCGACGGTGTTCGTGCCGTACCCGCACCACCGCGACCTGCACCAGGAGGCGAACGCGAAGCCGCTCGTCGATGCCGGTGCCGCGGTGCTGGCCTACGACCGGCTCGACGTCCAGGCCAACATGCGCTCGATCGGCGAGCCGCTCGAGGCGCTGCTTGCCGACGGGCGCCTGCGGGACCGCATGGAGGAGGCGCTGCGGGCGCGCCCGATGGCCGACGCCGCCGAGGCGATCGCGCGCACCGTGCTCGGGGTGCGCGGCCGCGTCAGCGCGTGAGGGCGGCGCGCGGGTCCGCCGCGCGGCCCGGCCGCGTCACTCGATCGTCGGGAGCCACGCCGCCAGCAGGTCGACCACGGCTTCGAGGTCGGCTTTGTCGATCATCTCGGTGGTGGTGTGGATGTATCGCGTGCCCGCGCCCAGCGCGACGCAGCGCGCGCCGCGGCCCGACTTCTGGATGGCGGCGCCGTCCTGGCCCCCGCGCGGCAGGATCGCGCGCTGGTGCGCGATCCGGTGCTTGCGGGCCACCGCGCACAGTTCCTCGACCAGGCCGTGGTCGCTGATCATGCTCGAGTCCTGCACCATGATCGCGGCGCCGTCGCCGTGCTTCGTGACGCGCTGCGACTCGGGGACGCCCGGGGTGTCGCAGGCAAGGTTGACGTCGAGCCCCACGCCGATGTCCGCGCCCACCTGGTTGGCGGCGGTCGTCGCGCCGCGCAGGCCCACTTCCTCCTGCGTGCAGAAGGCGACGACGATGTCGGCCGAGTGCTTCTGGCCCTTGCGTGCGATCCGGCGCAGCGCCTCGATCGCCACGAAGCAGGCCATGCGGTTGTCGAGCGCCTTGCTCACCACCTTGAGCGGCGTCTCCAGGAACGGCTGGTCGAGCACCACGTAGTCGCCGACCTTGACGGCCTTCTTCACGTCGGCCGCGGGCATCCCGAGGTCGACGAAGAACTCCTCGACCCCGGGGACCTTGGTGCGCTCCGCCTCCGAGGAGATGTGGATCGGCTTGCCGCCCGGGTTCATGACGCCCTTGAGGTCGCCGCCCGAGGCCACGACCAGCACGCGGCTGGCGAACAGGTTGCGGGTGTCGAAGCCGCCGGCCGGGTTGAGCCACAGGAATCCCTGGTCGTCCACGTGGCGCACGTAGAAGCCGATCTCGTCCATGTGCGCGGCGAGCAGGACGGTCGTGGCGCGCTTGCCGCGCGTGCGTGCGCCCCGAGCGCCCTTCGTCGCACGCCGCGTGCAGATCAGCGATCCCATCGCGTCCACGTGCGAGTCATCGAAAAGCCCGCCGCCGGCCTTGCCGAGGACGGTCTTCTCGACAAGCGCGCGCACGCGCTCCTCGCGGCCGGGGATGCCAGGGGTCTCGCAGAGGCGACGGAAGAGGTCGAGGTCGAGCTTCATGGGAAGGCAGGAATCCTAGGCGAACTATGCTTCCGTGATGGCCCGCGGCCCGCTCCATGACGATCACGAGCGCTACGCGCGCGTCGAGGCGATGCGCCTCGGCGGCGTGGCGGTGGCCGTCGAGTGGATGCCCTACGGGATCGGCGACGCGGCGACGGGTGCAACCGCCGACGCGCTCCCCGAGATCGTCGCCGGCTACGGGCTGCTCGAGCTCGAGTACGCCGCCTTCCGCCGCGGTGCGGCGGTGATGGACCGAGGCACGCGCGGCACCGTGGCGGTGCGCGGCGCCGACCGGGTCGACTTCCTGAACCGCATGCTGACCCAGGACCTGAAGGGCCTTGCGCCCGGCGAGGTGCGCTGCGGCTTCCTGCTCAACCGCAAGGGGCGGATCGACGCCGACGCGACGGTCGCCGACCTTCCTGCCGGCGCGGCGGGCGAGCCGCCCGTGACGCTCCTCGACGTCGACGTGCACGACGCCGCGCGCACGGCCTCGGCGCTCGGCGCGATGGTGTTCTCCGAGGACGTCGAGGTGCGGGACGAATCCGGGGCGTGGGCACGGATCGCCGTGCACGGGCCCGAGGGTGCCTCGCTCCTCTCGAACGCGGGTGCGGACGACGCCGCGCTCGAGTCGCTGAACGCCGACCTGCGCTGCGTGCGTGCGGCGATCGCCGGCGCGCCGGCGGTGCTCGTGCGCCGCGACCAATGCGGGTCGCCCGGGGTGGAGCTCCTCGTGCCAGTCGCGCACGCCGCGCGCGCGTGGGATGCGCTGGTCGGGCAGCACGATGCCGCCGAGGGCGGCCGCCGCCGCGCGCGGCCGGCGGGCTGGCACGCCTACAACATCGCCCGCATCGAGGCGGGGACGCCGCTCCACCACGTGGACTTCGGGCACGACAGCCTGCCGCACGAATCCGGTGTGCTCGCCGAGCGCGTGAGCTTCCGGAAGGGGTGCTACCCGGGCCAGGAGGTGGTGGCGCGCATGGAAAGCCTGGGCAAGCCGAAGCAGCGGCTCGTCGCGCTGCGGATCGCCGAGGACGCGCTGCCCACCGCGGGCTCGCCGGTCTTCGAGCGCGGCGCGGACGGCGAACCCGGAAGCCCCGTCGGCGTCGTCACGAGCAGCACGCTCAGCCCCATGCTCGGCGCCTCGAGCGTGGCCTTCGCCATGGTGCGCACCGCGCACGCCGCGCCGGGCACGGTGCTCGTGGTGCCCGCCGAGGGAGGCCGGGCCACCGCGACGGTGCAGGAAGGCCTTCGCTTCCTGGGGAACCGCCCGTGACCGCGTGGATCGCCGAGGAACCGGCCGTGCGCGAGGAAGTCGGCATGGCGTGGACCGCGGACGTGGTGCTCCTGGTGGGCGGGGTGGCGGTGACGATCCTGCTGCTTGCCGTCTTCATCCCCTTCATGGTGCGCATCTGGCGCGAGGACGCACCCTCGCGCCGGGCGCGGTCCGGGGCCGACCGGTGAGCGTGCGCGCGCACGTGCGCCTCTGCGAGGTCGGCCCGCGCGACGGGCTGCAGAACGAGCGGACCCCCGTCCCTGCGGACGCGAAGGTCGCCTTCGTCGATGCGCTCTCCGCGGCCGGCTTTCCCGAGATCGAGGTGTCGAGCTTCGTGAGCGCCAGGCGCGTGCCGCAGCTCGGCGATGCGGCCGAGGTCTTCGCGCGCATCGCGCGGCGGCCGGGCACCGTCTACTCGGCGCTCGTGCCCAACGAACGCGGCATGGAGGCGGCGCTCGCCGCGCGCGTCGACAAGGTGTCGGTGTTCGCCGCGGCGAGCGAGGGCTTCAGCCGGGCGAACACCGGCGGCACGATCGACGAGGTCGTCGCGCGCTTCGGGCCCGTGGTGCACATGGCGCGTGCGGCCGGGCTCCCCGTTCGCGGCTACGTGAGCTGCGTCGTGCGCTGCCCGTACGACGGGCCGACGCCGCCGCAGGCCGTGCGCGCGGTCGTCGAGCGGCTGCTTGCCGCGGGAATCGACGAGATCGACCTCGGCGAGACGCTCGGCGTCGCGCTGCCGGACGACCTGGCGCGGCTCCTCGATGGCGTGGCGCCCGCGGTCGAGCCCGGACGCGTGACCCTGCACCTCCATGACTCGAACGGCCGCGGCGCCGACAACCTTCGCGCGGCGCTCGCGCTCGGCGTGCGCAGCTTCGACGCGAGCGCCGGTGGCCTCGGCGGCTGCCCGTTCGCCCCCGGGGCGCGCGGCAACGTGTCCACCGAGACGGCACTCTCGGTCTTCGACGCCGAGGTCTACGACGCGGGCGTGGACCGCGCGGCCGTGGCGCGCGCGACGTCGGCGATCCGCCAGGTCCTCGCGGACGCTGCGTCCTGAGTCCACTCGCCGGCACGACGCACGAGCGGGGCGAGCGTGACGGCGTCGCCGCCGATCGTCGCCGCATGCGGCCGCCCGGGGAAGGTGAAGCTCCCCGTGTTGACGACCAGCCGCCCGCGGACGTGCCACGCGCCGCCCTTGTGCGAGTGGCCGCTCACGACCACGACCGGATCCGGGTGCCCGGCGCCGCGGCGCGCGTCGGCCGCGCGCTCCAGGAACCGCGCGGACAGCTCGGGGAACATCCGCCACCAGCCGATCACCTGCGGGAACGTCCACGGCCGCAGCGCCATCGCGGCCAGCTCGGCGAAGGGCGCACGTGCCTCCTCGACGCCGCGTTCGGCAAGCGACGCGGCGCGTGCGGCGGCAAGCGAGCGCTCGGGCTCGGGCGCGTCCGCGAGAGAGTCGTGGTGCGCGCGGAACGCCGAGGCAAGGAACCCCGCATGCGGCACCCACGGCGCGATCGCCGGATGGAACGCGTGGCCGTGGGTGACCAGGACCGCACCTTCCGCACGCCAGGCGTGCAGCTCGCCGGTGCCGGGATCGTGGTTTCCCTCGATGCGCACCAGCCGGACGCCGAGTCGCCCGCAGCGGTCGCCGAGCTCCGCCACCATCGCCGCCGCGCGCGCTGCAAAGCGAGGGCTCGCCTCCTCGGCGGCATCGCCGTTGAGGATCAGCTCCTCGGCGCCGGCGAGCAGCGGCTCGATCGACGCCGGCGTCGGGGCGCCCGGAAGCCCCATGTGCAGGTCGGAAAGGACGAGGATCACGTCGGGATCGCTGCGGGAATCGCGGCGGGCGCGGAAGTGTAACCCGATGCGGACGTTGGGCGCCCACGGTGGCGTCCCGCATCGGCGGGGGACCGGCGGGTGGCGTTACACTTTCCCGTCTCGCCGCTCCCGGCCTGTCCGGGGGCTCCCCATCCGAGAAGCCAGGGCGAGCCGCCGGCGCGTGCCGGCGAGACCTTGAATCCCCGTCGGAGCACCAACGCCATGCAGACCACCGAGATCGCCGTCACCGAGAGCGCCCCCAAGCAGCAGAAGCTCGTCATCGACTACAAGAACGTCGACGACCTGCGCCGCGTGCTCACCCCCAACGGCAAGATCGTCTCGCGCAAGCGCGCCGGGCTCAGCGCCCGTGACCAGGCCCGCATCGCGCAGGCCATCAAGCGCGCTCGCTTCATGGCCCTGATCCCCTACGCCAGCCTCATCGCCTGAGGCCGGCCCAGCGGGGCACCAGGACATCCCGGACGCCGCGGAGGGCGGACATCGCACGTGCGGCCAGCACGCGCGAGCGCAGCCGTCGCAGGCCTTCGTCGGTCCGGCAGGCACGAAGCCCGAGCGTCACCCACCGCCACGCGGCCGCCAGGTCGCGCCGGCGCAGCGCCGCGAGCGCCAGGTTGTGGTGGCAGATCGGGCAGGCCGGCTCGATGGCGAGCGCCCGCTCGCTCGCGCCGGCGCCGCCCTCGAGGTCGCCGCACTCGAAGCGTGCGCGGGCGAGGGCGCGCCAGACATCCGCACGGTCGCCGCAGGCGTCCGCAAGTTCCGGGAGGATCGCGGCCGCGTCCTTCCACATGCCGAGGGCCATCAGGAGCCCCGCCGCGCGGGCGATCGCCTCGGGCGGGGTGGGCTGGTCATCTGGCGTCGGGCGGCCCGCGAGGAACGCCTGCATCGCCGTGCGCGCGTCGGCAAGCTTGCCGCGCCGGCACTGCGCCTCGGCGAGGTCAAGCTGCACGGCCGTGCGCTCCGGGTCGAGCTTGAGGACGAGCTCGAACTCGAGCGCCGCGCGGTCGAAGCGCGAGGCACGCAGTTCCAGCATGCCGAGCATGTGGTGCGCGCGGTCGTTGGCCGGCTCGAGCTCCACCACGCGGTGCAGCTTCTCGGTGGCCTCGGCGTCGCGGCCGAGGGTCGCCAGGAGCTCGGCGCAGCCGAGGAGCGCGGCGATGTCGCCGGGGTCCTCGCGCAGCACCTGCATGTAGTTCTGGAGGGCCTTCGGGTGCTCCCCCTGGCGCGCCAGGCAGCGCGCGTACATGGTGCGCACCTCGGGCATGTCGCCGTCATGGCGGAGCGCCTCTCGCAGGCACCAGGCGGCGCGCGCGGTCTCGTTTGCGCCCTCCAGGCCGTGCGCCATGGCGATCAGCGAGAGGACCGGCTTCTCGACGAACTCCTGCGCCTCGTAGAAGGCGTCCTTGGCGTCCTCGAGCCGCTCCAGCGACACCAGGAGCGCCACCCGGCGGGCATGGGACTCGTCGCGCCGGCGGTCGAGCGACACGGCCTGCTCGACCATCCGCAGCGCGTTCGATTCGTCGCCCTCGGCCTCGCTGGCGCCGGCGGCCGCCAGGAGCGGCTCGGGGGCGTCCGGGTCGAGCTCGTGGCAGCGCAGGTAGGACTCGAGCGCCTCGCCGGTGCGGTCGGCCTGCTCGAGGAGCCGCCCGAGGTGGAAGTGCCACTCCGGTCGGTCGGGGTTGCGGACCAGCGCCTGGCGCAGCGCCGCCTCGGCGTCGGCGAGCCGGCCGTTCTCGAAGTGACGGCGGGCCTCCTCGGCCCACTCGTCCCCGTCGCGCCACTCGCCCTGGGGCTCGCTCATGGGGGGAATCGTAGCACTGCCGACCGGGAAGGCCCGCAAACGGCGCTGATTCCCGCGATCCGCACGGGTTCGCCGGCGATCAGTAGACCTCGAGCATGCAGCGCCGGGTGGCGTGCACGCGGCGCTTGACCTGCTCGGTCGTCCACTGCGCGGCGGGCACCGAGGCCAGGTCGGCGTGGACGTCGAGGAACCCGCCGTGCAGGTTGCGCGCGGCGAGCGCCTGGAAGATCCCGACCTGCATGCCGGCGAGGCCGCACACGTAGATCAGCGTGCGTTCGCTGCGCAGGAGCGACTCGAACTGGGGCAGGGTGCGGTCGACGTAGTGGTGCACGTACTCGCCCTTGCCGCCGTCGGGCCGGGCCTCGCGGCTGACCACCGGGTGGTAGCGGAAGCCGGGGTTGGCGGCCGCCACCTCGCGGAAGAACTCGTCGTAGATCAGGTCGCTCGAGTAGGGCGTGCCCATCACCAGGTGCACGGTGGAGCGGGTCGGTCGCCACGAGGCCCGGGCGCGGCTGCCCACGGGCGGGCCGACGAAGAGCTCGTGGATGAAGCCTCGGAAGGGGGCGACCCCCGTGCCGGTGGCCAGGAAGAGGTAGTCGTGGGCGTCGCGGTCGGCCGGCAGCAGGAAGCGCTTGCCGTTCGGGCCGGCGACCGCGATCGGATCGCCCTCCCGCAGGTCGCAGACGTGGTTCGAGCAGACGCCGACGAACAGCCGGTGGTCGGCGGGATCGTCCTTCTCGCCCTGGGGCTCGCGCTCGGCGAGGAGGCGCTTGCACGTGGTCGAGAGCACCTTGCCCTCGCCGTCCTCGCCGTACGTCGGGCTGGCGATGGAATAGAGCCGCACCTTGTGTGGCTTGCCGTTGGCGTCGGTGCCGGGGGGCACCACCCCGAAGGACTGGCCGGCCTGCCAGACACCCTCGAGCGGGGTGCCCGAGACGTCCACGCAGACGTGCCGCACGTACGAGGACGACTTTCCCTTGGTGCACAGGCGGCTCTGCACCACCTTGCCGGTGACCGGCGCGGTGGGCAGCACCGCGTGCATCACGGCCTCGGGGAGGGCGGGTTCGCCCGGGCGGCGGGTGGCGGCGGATCCGGCGTCGGAAGCGGTCGCGGTGCTCATAAGAACGGATATCTTATTGGCGCGTCGATCATTGAGGGATCGCCGCGCGGAACGCCGATTGGTCTCGGACACGCAGGTCACGGATTGACCTGTACCGACCGGCGTCAAGGGCTCCCCCATGGATCAGTTCCGCATTCAAGGCGGCCGCCGACTCAACGGCCGCGTCACCGTCGAAGGCGCCAAGAACGCGGCCCTGCCGCTCATGGCCGCCTCGCTCCTCACCACGGGGCGCATGCGCCTCACCAACGTCGGGCCCCTCGCGGACATCCGCAACCTGGGGACGCTCCTCGAGCGCCTCGGCGTCGCCGTGCACTTCGACGACGACACCATCACGCTCAACACGAGCGACGAGTCGTGCACCCACGCGCCGTACGAGGTCGTCAAGACCATGCGTGCGTCGATCTGCGTGCTCGGCCCGATGCTCGCGCGCCGCCGCCGCGCGGTGGTCAGCATGCCGGGCGGCTGCGCCTTCGGCACGCGCCCGATCGACCTGCACCTGAAGGGCCTCGCCAAGCTCGGCGCCCGCATCGAGCTCGACGGCGGCAACGTGATCGCCAGCTGCGACCGCCTGAGGGGCGCGACCATCTTCCTCGGCGGCCCGAACGGCTCCACCGTCCTGGGCACCGCCAACGTGATGAGCGCCGCCACGCTCGCCGAGGGACGCACCGTGATCGAGGCCGCCGCGTGCGAGCCCGAGATCGTCGACCTCGCCAGCATGCTCAACCGCATGGGCGCGCGCATCCGCGGCGCCGGCACGCCCCGCATCGTGATCGACGGCGTCGAGGCGCTCGGCGGCTGCGAGCACCGCGTGATGCCCGACCGCATCGTGGCCGGCACCTACGCCATCGCCGCGGCGATGACCAACGGCGACATCGTCCTCGACGACTTCCCCTACGACAGCCTTCTGGCGGCGGTGGACCACCTCGCCGAGGTGGGCGTCCACGTCCAGAAGCTCGACCCGAACGCCGACGAGTCGCGCTGCAGCGTGCGCGTCTCGTGCAACCGCGTGCTGCGGCCCTCGATCATCACCACGCAGCCGCACCCCGGGTTCCCGACCGACCTGCAGGCGCAGTTCATGGCGCTGCTGGCCCTGGCCGACGGCAACTCGATCGTCACCGAGAAGATCTACACCGAGCGGTTCCTGCACGTGGCCGAGCTCTCGCGCATGGGCGCGCAGATCTACCGCCAGGGATCGACCGCGGTCATCAGCGGCGTGCGCCAGCTGCGCGGCGCGCCGGTGATGGCAAGCGACCTGCGCGCGAGCGCGTGCCTGGTGCTCGCGGGACTTGCCGCCGAGGGCGAGACCGTGGTGAGCCGCGTCTACCACCTCGACCGCGGGTACTCGAGCATGGAGCGCGTGCTGACGGCGCTCGGCGCGAGCATCGAGCGCGTGCGCGAGGCGAAGGCCGAGCCGGCCGAGGACGCCGTGCCCGCCATCCTGCCCTCGATCCGCGGCGCCGGCCTCACGGCACGCGCGGCCCAGGGCGCGGTCACCAGCACGCCGGACGCCTGAGCCGGCCGGCGCGGGCCACCGCCCTCACCGGGCGCACAGCCGGTCGAGCATCACCGCGCTCGCGACGGCCACGTTGAGGCTCGGCGGGTCGTCGGCAAGCATGCCGGCGCGCGTCGACATCGGGACGCGCGCCACCGCGTCGGCCCCCTCCAGGATCGCCTTCGAGACGCCGGCCCCCTCGGCCCCGAACACCACCACCGTGCGCGGCGCGGGCGAGAGGGTGCCCACGTCCACCGCGCCCGGGGCGTCCTCGGCGGCCACGATGCGGAAGCCGTGCGTGGCGCGCAGGTCCCAGAGGGCCTTCGGCCAATCGCGCGCGCGTGCCCACGGCACGTCGAAGACGCGGCCCATCGCCACGCGGATCGCCTTCCTGAGGAGCGGGTCGCTCGAGTTCGGCGAGAGGAGCACGCCGGCGGCGCCGAAGCTCGCGGCGTTGCGGAAGATCGCGCCGAGGTTGTCGGTGTGCACCACGCCGTCGCAGGCGGCGAGCGTGCCGTCGACCGAGGCGAGCGACGCCGGGTGCGGCTCGTCGCGGCGCACGCCGATTGCGAGGGCCCCCGAGTGCAGGCCGTAGCCCGAGATCTCCGTCAACGTGCGGTCGTCGGGGGCGAGGAAGACGTCGACCTCCGGCATGCGGTGCAGCAGGTCGGCGAGCGCCTCGAGCCCGCGCGGGTCGCAGAGCACGCTGCGCGGCACGCAGGGCAGGGCATCGCGCGCCTCGCCGCCCCGCCCGCGCGCGCGCAGCACCGAGGCCAGGAACCGCGCCACCACGCGCGGCGTCTCGATGCAGCACAGCCCGTCGCGGCCGCGGAGGTCGGCGTCGCGCACCCCGCGGTACGGGGCAAGCCGGGAGTCCGCGGGATCGGCGGCGATCGTGGGCACGGGGAACGCCCCGCCGGTCATGGTGCCGGCGGTTCGCCGACCAGGAGGTCCGCCATGCGCCTCGATGCATCCTCGAAGCGGCGCGTGGACGCGTCGAGCCGGCTGCGCAGGAGCTCGGCGAGCGCCGGCTGCGAGGCCAGCACCGCCCCGTCGCGCTGGAGCGCGAGCTCGATCGACTTCATCGCGTGGCGCCACTCGACCGCGCACTCCGCGTAGGCGCGCGCGAAATCCATGCGCGCGTCCAGCGAGCGCGGCGACGTGTCAGGCCCACCCATGAGCCCCAGCGGGTTGGTGACCGCCTCGCGCTCGGTGGCCGAGAGTTCCTGCGCGGCGATCGCGAAGTCGGCCGCGAAGCGCTGCAGGTCGGTGACCGAGCCGTCCGCGCCCAGGAGCAGGTCGGCGAGCTCGCCGCCGGTCGCACGCATGTGCCTGATCCGGTCGATGGCACGCGTCGCGAGTGCGTCGGCCCGGTCTGCGCGGTCGAAGCTCATCGCCGAGAGCGCGTCGAGGTCCGCCTTCGCCTGGCGCAGCTGGGGGACCAAGGCATCCGGCGGCGCGTCCTTCGCGGTGCCGAGCTTGGCGATCGCCGCGTCCGCGGCGCCCCGCGCGGCCCGCAGGTCATCCTGCCACCTCGGCGCGTCCTCGCGCACACGGTCGGTGAGCGTGCCGGCCGCGGAGCGAAGCTCGCGGAAGCGGGCTGAGATGTCCTCTCCGACCGTCTCCAGGCGGGCGGGCAGGCCGGTGCCCGGCTCGTCCGGCGCCCATGACTGCATCAGCTCGCGGACCCGCCCGCCGACCGACAGCCCGAAGTAGGTCTTGAAGGCGTCGGCGTCGCGGGCGCGGAACTCCGCGCCGGGTGGCACGGGTCCGTCGTCGGAGGGATCGGAGCTCCTGCGGGCCTCGAACTCGCCGGTGTCCCAGACCTCGATCTGCGTGTCGCCGCTCACGGATCCGGGGCCACGTCCCATCCTGGCGGCCGCATAGAGCTGCACGGTGCGCGAGACCCGGATGTGGACGTCGTAGCCGCTGACGCGGCCGTCGGTCGTCTTGGGCTCGATGCGGTCAAGCTCGCCGAGGGGCATGCCGCCCACCAGGATCGGCGAACCTCCCTTCAGGCCGTAGACGCCCTGCTCGGTGGTGAAGCGGACCACGTACGGGACGAGGCCGGTGCGCTGCCACGCGGTCCATGCCCACACCCCCGCGGCCGTCGCGACGACCGCGAGCCCGACGCCGAAGCCCGCGGCGACGTTGTTGCGTTCCCGGGCCACGCGTCACTTGCCCGCGGGGGTCGGCGCCGCCGGGGCCGGCGCATCGATCGGCGCGGCCACCGTGCCCTGGTCGGAGGCGGGCATGCCCATCCCCTTGAAGTCGGCCTGCAGCACGTCGAAGAGCCGCTTCTGCGCCACGTCGTAGCGGTCGATCGCGGCGATGACCGAGCCCTGGATCGCATCGCGGAACTTGGCGTCCTTCGTGAACCGGTCGGGCGAGTCGCGCAGGGCGGACTCGAAGGTCTCGCCCGCCACGCGCAGGTCGGAGCTGGCGATGGCGAAGGCGCGCGCGGATTCGTAGAGGTTCTCGCGGCCGAGCTCGTCACCGCTCGGGCGGTACAGGAGCTTCCACGGGCTGCGGCGCACCTCCATGCTGGCGAGCTTCACCTGGGCACCGGCCTGGCGCAGGTCCCAGAGCAGGGCACGCAGGTCGGGGATGCGCGCGCCGAGCTCGGCGTCGAGGGTGTCCATCGCCGACGCGAAGCGGTCCGCGCCCTTGACGCCGCTCTCGAGCAGGTCATCGATCTGCTTGAGGTTCTTCTCCTTCAGGTGCGCGAGCGACTCGCGCGCGTCCTTCGCGGCCGCGCCCACGTCGTCCATGGTGGCGTCGAGCTTGCGCATCGAGCTGGCGGCGTCGCCGAGGCCCTCGGCGATCTTCGGGCGCCAGGCCTCGTAGTCGGTGCCGAGCTTCGAGACGGTCTGGTTGGCGTCGCGCAGGATGGGCAGGACGCGCTCGGGGTACTGGACCTTCGCGAAGTCGTTCAGCGCGCCGGTGAAGGCCACGAGGTCTGCGAACATGCGGTCGGCATTGCTCGCGTTCGCGGGGCCGACGATGGTGGCGAGCAGGCCGCCGCTCTTGCGCGCGTCGATCGCATCGCCGGGCTGCATGCGCCCGCCGGCCTCGGTGCCCAGGCTCGAGAAGTTGAGCCAGCTGAAGTTCCCCAGGAGCGGCTGCGACCGGATGACCACTGCGTCCTTGTGCAGGGCGATGTCGGCGCGCATCTCGATCTCGACCTCGATGCGCTGCTCCTCGAACTTCTGGACGATCTCGGTGACCCGGCCGACCTTCAGGCCTGCCACCCGCACCTCGGAGCCGATCTCGATGCCGGCGACGCCGTCCTCCATGGTGAAGACCACCATGTACTGGTTCATCCGGCTGAACGCCGAGGTCTTGCTGAGGACCAGGATGATGACGAGGATGAGGGCCGCGCCGGTGAGCAGGAACGCTCCCGCGCGGATCGAGTTGCTGTAGCCGGTGCCTTCGCTCATGACGGGGCGGAGGGTATCAGGAACCCCTCCCCGGGGCATCATCCCTTGAGCATGTCCTCGTTGGACGGGAAGCGCTTCAGGGCCGCGAGCAGCTGCTCCATCTGCACGTGCGGCGGCGCGTTCATCAGGCGCCGCCGCAGCGCGGTGACCGTCTTCAGCTCGCGCTCGGGCATCAGGAGGTGCTCCTTGCGCGTGCCGCTCTGCGCGAGGTTGATCGCCGGGAAGACCCGGCGCTCGGCGATGGTGCGGTCGAGGATGAGCTCCATGTTGCCGGTGCCCTTGAACTCCTCGAAGATCACCTGGTCGGCGCGGCTTCCCGTGTCCACCAGGCAGGTGGCGATGATGGTGAGGCTGCCGCCCTCCTCGCACTTGCGCGCGGCGCCGAAGAGCTGCTTCGGCACCTCCAGCGCGCGGCTGTCGACGCCGCCGGACATGGTGCGCCCGGAGCTGCCGTAGCGACGCGAGTTGTTGAAGGCGCGCCCGAGGCGCGTGAGGCTGTCGAGCAGCACCACGACGTCCTTGCCCGCCTCGACCATGCGCTTGGCGCGCTCGATGGCGAACTGCCCGAGCGACAGGTGGCGATCGAGGTCCTGGTCGTTGCTCGAGGCCAGGACGTGCGCCGGCACGTTGCGCTTGAAGTCGGTGACCTCCTCCGGGCGCTCGTCGATCAGCAGCGCGATCAGCTCGATCTCGGGGTGGTTGTGCTTGATGCCGAAGGCGATGTTCTGGAGCAGGATGGTCTTGCCGGCCTTCGGCGGCGCGACGACCAGCCCGCGCGTCCCGAAGCCGATCGGGCAGAACATGTCGATCAGCCGGCACGCGGGCGGGCAGCCGCGGTGCTCGAGCGAGATGCGCGGCTGCGGGTCGAGCGCCGTGAGTTCCGCGAAGGGCTTGCGCCGGCGGTACTCCTCGGGGCTCATGCCCTCGATGGAGACGAGGCGGCTCGCCACCATGCGCCGCTGGCGCGAGCGGCGCGACTGGCGCTCCTCGACCTCGACGACGATTGCGGCGCCCGGCGAGACGCCGTGCTCCTGCATGAATTCGGGGAGGACGAAGGGATCGGCCTCGCGCTCGACGAGGCCATCCGAAAACTGCCTGATTCGACCCTCTGGCGATCCCTTCATCGCCTCGAGGATCCCGCTGACCACTGTCATGGGTTGTTCCTTGCGCCGGACCGGCCGATGCAAAGGCATCTCCGGTGAGGTCCGCCGATCCGGGCTGTGCGTGGTGCCGTCAGGAAGACGGCGACGTCAGTGTAGCGCGCATGCGATCTCGGCGCCAGCGCGCGCGTTCGCGACGAGCACTGCCACGTTGGCAGCCGTCGCGCGGCCGCCGGTGGCCTGCTGCACCGCCGCCAGCAGGAACGGCGTGATCGCCGCGCCGCGGATCCCCTGCCGCGCGGCGTCCGCGACGGCGTGCGCCACCACGGACTCCATCTCCGCGGCGGGGATCGCGTGCGCGGCAGGCGGCGGATTCGCCACCAGCACGCCGGTCGAGGGCATGAAGCGCCAGTGCGCCGCGCAGAGCCGCGCTGCCTCGCGTGCGTCGGCGGCGACGGCCGAGACCCCGAGCGAATCATCGCCCGGCGAGATGAAGCGCGGGAAGCAATCGGTGCCCAGGCCGACCACGGGGACGCCGAGGGCATCGAGTGCCTCGACCGTCGCGGGAAGGTCGAGGATGCTCTTGGCACCGGCGCTCACCACCGCCACGGGTGCGCGCGCCATCGCCGAGAGGTCGGCGCTGACGTCCGGACGCTCGGTCCAGCCGCGGTGCACGCCGCCGATGCCGCCGGTGGCGAAGACGCGGATGCCGGCGAGCGCGGCGGCGACCAGCGTCCCCGCGACGGTGGTGCCGCCGGAGGCGCGCTGCGCCGCGGCAGGCCCGAGGTCGCGGGCGCTCAGCTTGCGGGCGGCGGTGTCGTGGGCAAGCCGCGCGAGCGCTGGCGGCGCAAGGCCGACGTGGAGCGTTCCATCGACCATCGCGACGGTTGCCGGCACCGCGCCGGCCGCGCGTACGGTCGACTCGAGCAGCATGCTCAGGGCGAGGTTCGCCGGACGCGTCGTGTCCCACCCGGCGATGCCGCCCGGCGCCGCCATCGGCGTGCGCGGCAGCCCGTGGGTGAGGACGGCGGTCTCGAGCGCCACCACGGCGCGGCCCGCGCGCAGCGCGTCTGCGACCTCGGGGGCGATCTCGATCTGCGGGCGAAGCTCGTCGCCGGTCATCGGCGCGCGCTCAGCGGCGGCGCGTGCGGACCACGCCGCCGAGCCGCTTCAGCGGTTGGGCGGACGGCACGACGCCGCCGGGGAAGGCGTTCGGGTCGGCGGCCTTCGCGGCCGCGGGCGGCGCGGCGGAGGTCGACAGCCGGCTGCGGGCGTTGGCGAGTTCCTCGCGGCGGCGCTTCTCGGCCTCGCGGTAGCCGGCGACGTCGGAGGGCACGGGGCCGGGCGTGAAGTCGTCGTAGGTCTTCTGCGGGATCTCGATGTTGGCAAGCATCTCGATGCCCGACAGCAGGTCACCCTGGTCGGGCTGCACGAAGGTCCACGCCACGCCGCCGCGCCCGGCGCGCGCGGTGCGGCCGATGCGGTGGATGTAGACCTCGGGGTCCTCGGGGACGTCGTAGTTGATGACGTGGCTGATGTCGTCGACGTCGAGGCCGCGTGCCGCGAGGTCGCTCGCCACCAGCACCGAGAGACGCCCGCCGCGGAGCTTGTCCATCACGCCGTCGCGCTTGGACTGGTACATGTCGCCGTGCATGGCGTGCGCATCGACCCCGTGCTTGGAGAGGTAGTCGGCCACCTGGTCGACGGTCTTCTTCATGCGGCAGAAGACGACGGTCAGGTCCGGCTCCTCGTGCTCCAGCAGGTGCTGCAGCAGGCGCTTCTTGTCCCAGGGCTCTACGCTCAGCCAGCTCTGGTCGACCGCCGCCACCGTGAGGCTCTTCTCGGTGGTGACGATCTTCTCCGGGTCCTTCATGTAGGTCCGGGCCAGGCGCTCGATGTCCGGGCTGATCGTGGCGCTCACGAAGATGGTCTGGGGCCGCTGGCGCATCGCGCCAAGGATCCGGCGGATGTCGTCGCGGAAGCCGATGTCGAGCATGCGGTCGACCTCGTCCAGGATGGCCACCTTGACGCGGTCGTAGGGCAGCATGCCGCGCCCGTGCATGTCCATCACGCGGCCGGGGGTGCCGACCACGATGGCGGGGCGGCGTTCCAGGGCCTTCGCCTGGGTGTTGATCGGCTTGCCGCCGTAGACCGGCACGGCCTCGATGCCCGTGTGGCCGCCGAGCTCCTTCACCTCGCGGCAGACCTGGATCGCCAGTTCCCGGGTGGGCACCAGCACCAGCGCGGCGAACTCGTCCTCGGGCTTCAGGAGCCCGAGCACCGGCAGGCTGAATGCCGCGGTCTTGCCGGTTCCCGTCTTCGCCTGTCCGAGGACGTCCCTGCCCGTCATCGCCACCGGGATGAGGGCGGCCTGGATCTTGGTTGGATGCTTGAAGCCCGCGGCCTCGGTGCCCTTCAGGACCGAGGCCGGCAGGCCGAGGTCACCGAAGGTCTTGCTGGTGTCGAACGTCTCTGAACTGACCATCCGTCGGGGCGTTTCTCGTTGGGCTTCGGGGCAGGCGGGGCGCCGCGCGGAACCGTCGTCGGGTCCGCCGCGGGGGTTTCATGGTAGGTTCCCGCCGCAGCCGATCCTAACAGGCGGAAGGCATGGATGCCGCCCGCATGACAGACAACAGCGTCATCTCCATCGACATGGATGCGGTGGACCACAACCTGCGCGTGGTCCGCTCGGTCGTGGGCCCGGGGTGCGAGATCAACGCGGTCGTGAAGGCCGATGCGTACGGGCTGGGGGCCCTCCGGATGTCGCGCCGCCTGCTCCAGGCCGGCGCCTCGATGCTCACCGTCTACAGCCCGTCGCAGGCCGAGGTCCTGGAGGGGCTTTCCTGCCCGGTGCTCGTCCTGCAGCCCGTCACGGAGCTCGAGCGCGGCGGTGCGCTGCACTCGATGCTGGTGGCCGGCCGGCTGCACCTGGTCGTGCACGACGTGCACCACGTGGCCGAGCTCATCGTTCTGGCGCACGAGCACGGCGTGCGGCTGCCGGTGCACCTGGAGGTCGACACCGGCCTCGTGCGCGGAGGCTGCGTGCCCGAGGAGGCCGCCCGCATCCTGCAGGCGGTGGCGGCGTCGCCGTCCTTGCGGCTCGCCGGCCTGATGACCCACTTCTCGCACGCCAAGGGAAGCGGCGAGCGCTGCGCGGCGCAGATGCGCGCCTTCGACCTCTTCGTCGACAGCCACCGCGGGCTCATCCCGCCGGAGTGCGTGACGCATGCCTCGAGCACGTACGCGATGCTGCGCGGCAGCGCGCTGCACGCGGGCATGGTGCGCGTGGGCATCGCATGGACCGGCCTGTGCGACGACGGCCCCGAGGACTGCGCGCGCCCCTCGGCGTGCGAGCGGTTCCGCCCGGTGCTTCGGTGGTCGAGCTCGCTGATCCACGTGCGCCGCGTGCCGCGCGGCACGTCGATCGGCTACGGATGGCTCTGGACCGCGCGGCGTGATGCGATGCTCGGCCTGGTGCCGGTCGGGTACGCCGACGGCTACCCGACGCTGCGGGACGGGTCGCCCGACGATTCCGGCGCCGCGACGCGCTGGGTGCGCATCGTGGCGGGCGACCGCGAGGCCGAGGCCCCGGTCGTGGGCACGGTGAACATGGACCAGCTGTGCGTCGACCTCACGGGGCTCGAGCACGTCCTCGCGGGGCTGCCGAACGGCGGGCTCGGCGCCGAGGTCGAGCTCTACGGATCCGACCGCACGGCGCGCAACTACCTGCCCACCATCGCGCGGCGCACGGGGCTGCGGCCGTACGAACTGCTCTGCCGCCTGAGCGCGCGCATCCCCCGCGTGGCCATCGAGGCCAGCGGTCCGATCGCGCGCGTGGAACAGGCCGCCCCGCGCATGGCGCGGCGCGCGAGCCCAGACCTGCCCTGACGGGCGCGGGTCAGCGCTTCGAGAACTGGTAGCGACGGCGGGCGCCGGCCTGGCCGTACTTCTTGCGCTCGACCTTGCGGGCGTCTCGCGTCAGGAAGCCGTGCTCGCGCAGGATCGGCTCGGTCGACGGGTCGTAGGCCAGCACCGCGCGGGCGAGGCCCATCACCATCGCACCGGCCTGGCCGGTGAAGCCGCCGCCGACGAGGCCGGCGGTCACGTCCACCTTGCCCTTGACGCCGGTCTTCTCGAGCACCGCGAGCACCGCCTTGCGGTCGCGGTCCTCGGTGAGGTAGTCCTCGAGGGACTTCTCGTTCATCTTGATCTCGCCGCTGCCGGCGCGCACGCGCACGCGCGCGATCGCGGTCTTGCGGCGGCCGGTGCCCCAGAACCAGCCCTTGGAATCGGGTCCCTGGACGGCATTGGCGGTGACGGTGGTCGTGGCGGTGGTCATGGTGTGTGCGTGGTCGGGTGTCGGGGAACCGGTCAGCGGCGCGCGTTCGGGAAGTCGATGGCCTTCGGCTGCTGCGCCGCGTGGCCGTGCTCGGTGCCCTTCATGACGCGCAGGTTGCGGCGGATGCGGCGGCCGAGGCGGCCGCGCGGCAGCATGCGCACGATGGCTTCCTCGACCACGAGCTCCGGGCGCGAGGCCATCAGCGACTCGTAGGTGCGGACCTTCAGGCCGCCCGGGTAGCCGCTCCAGCGGGCGATCGACTTGGCGGCCAGCTTGTTGCCGGTGACGCGGATCTTGTCGGCGTTGGTCACGATGACGCAGTCGCCGCCGGCCACGTTCGGGGTGTAGTCCGGGCGGTGCTTGCCCATGAGGACGGTGGCGACTTCGGTGGCCAGGCGGCCGAGGATCATTCCTTCGGCGTTGACGACGTGCCAGTTGGGCTTGACGTCGGCGGCCTTCACGTGGGTGGTCTGGCGGGGCATGGATCGGTTCCTTCGGGGTCCACCCGGCGATGGGCGGAGAATCGCGAAAGATAGGCGAACCGCCCCGTGCCTTCAAGGCGTGGTTCGGCGGGCCGCGTAGCCTGCCTCGCGATGACGGCCGAGACGAGGCGAACCCTGGTGGCGTGGGTGGCGATCGTGGCGTGCGCGGTGGGCGTGATTCGCGGGCAGCACGGTGCCGATGACGAGGCGGGTTCCGAGAAGATCTCGGTTCGGGTGGCCATGCGCGCGGACCAACGGGTGTTCCTGCGCATGGCGGATGCGTTTGCGGCGCCCGACGCGGACCCGGTGGTGCGATCGCAGTTATCAGGCATCGAGGCCCAGTTGCAGCCGGTCAACCCCGAGCAGCCGGGCGATGCCGTGGGGCAGGCCGTGGTGCTCGCCCGGATCGGGAAGCTCGACGAGGCACGCGCGCTGGTCGAGGACCTGCATGCGTCGATCGCCGACGGGCGGGTAGACGCGGAGCCGCGCGAGCGCGAGGCGGTCGAGGCCGCGGTGACCGCGATCGCCGCGTGCGCGTCGCCGTCGGCGGACTCGCTCTCGGATGCGCAGGCCGACGTCCTGGTCGAGACGCTGGGCGAAGGCGGGCATGCGCTGGTCGCGATGGCGCGCGATGACCGCGATGCGCTCGGTGCGCGCTCGCTCGTCGGGGCAGGGGCGATGCTTGTGCTGGCCTTGATCGCGGTGGCGGGCATCGGGCTCGGGCTCGCGGGGCTCGCGGCGATCGCCGTGTTCGCGGTGCTTGCGGGCCTGGGGCGCGTGCGCGGCGCGGGGCCGCCGGCCGTCGGGCGTGCCTCGGTGCTCGCGGAGGTCTTCGCGGCGTGGATGGTGTCCTACTTCGCGGCCAATCGCGGGATCGGCTGGGCCGTCGACCGGGTCGAGGCGCTCGGCATGCCGCGCCCGTCGACGGAGGCGATGCTCGCGCTGACCCTCGTGGTCGATGCCGCGGCGCTCGCGTTCGCGCTGTGGTGGGGAACGCGCCGCGGGCTGACGTGGCGCACGCTGCGTGAGCAGGTCGGGCTGACGACGCCGCGCGTGTCGGACGTCCTGTGGGGCGTGGTGACCTACGCGATGGGGATCGTGTTCCTGGCGGTGGGCATCGGGCTTGCCTTGATCCTCTCGGCGCTCTTCGGCGAGGGCGGCTTCGGCGGCGTCAGCCACCCGATCCAGGGGCTCATCGCCGACGGCAGCGGGCTGGCGGTCCTCCTCAGCTTCGCGCTCGCCGCGGTGGCGGCGCCGATCGGCGAGGAGATCGCCTTCCGCGGCGCGCTGTACCGGAACCTGCGCGACACCTTCGGCCGCGCCTCGCCGCTCGTCGGCGCGTTCGCGGCCACGGCGATCGGAAGCGTGCTGTTCGCGGCGATCCACCCGCAGGGGTTCGTGTTCATCCCCGTGCTCGGCGGGCTCGCGGTCGCGTTCTGCATCTCGCGCGAGTGGACGGGGAGCATCAACCCCGCGATCGTCGCGCACGCCATCAACAACGCGGTGATGGTGGGGCTGAACGTGGTGCTGCTGCGGTAGCGGGCGAGGGGCCGCCGCAACGGTCGCGGTGCCGGCGCGTGGATGCCGCGCCTCCTCAGTCCTGCAGCTCGACCGTCCAGTAGGCCTCGTCCAGGAACGCCTTCCAGCTCTGGTACTTGGGGCTCCCGAGGCGCAGCGTGATCGCCGGGTTGCGGCGCGGCTTCACCGGTTCGCGGATCAGCTTCATGCGCGCCTGGCTCGGCGTCCGCCCGCCCTTGCGCGCGTTGCACTTCACGCAGGCGCAGACCAGGTTGGTCCAGCTGTTGTCCCCGCCCTGCACGCGCGGGAGCACGTGGTCGAGGGTGAGCTCCTTGGTGGAGAAGTGCTTGCCGCAGTACTGGCAGCGGTTCTGGTCGCGCGCGTAGATGTTGCGGCGGTTCAGCTTGACCGGCTCGCGCGGCAGGCGCTCGTAGCCGAGCAGGCGGATGATCTTCGGGACGGCCATCACGATGCTGGGCGTCGTGACCCAGTCGTGCTCCTCGTGCTCGAAGGCGCGCTGGAACTCCGCGACCTCGGCCCACGAGGTGAGCGAGTAGCTGACGTAGCTGCCGGCCTCGACGTTCACCACCTCCGCCGCGCCCTTGCAGAGCAGCGTGAAGGCCCGTCGCGCGTCCACCACTCGGACCGCGCTGTACAGCTTGTTCAGAACGAGGACGCGAGCATCAAGCACGCTCGCCGCAGTCATCCGTGGCCTCCTTGCGCGCCGGATCCTCCGGCGTGCGGGGGATTGTAGCCCGTCGCGGCGGCGGATCCGGCGCCGCGTCTCGGACGGCGGCGCCGGTGGTTCAGCCCGTGCGACCGATCCACGCAAGCGACGCGGCGAGTCCCGCACCCGGGACGGCGATCGGCACCCGTTCCGGGACGTGGCGCTCGATCAGCTCGAGGAGCCGCGCGCGGGGCAGGGCGCCGTCGCCGAGCGGGCAGGCCTCGAGCGACTCCGGATCGTCGGGATCGGCGCGCACGTCGCGCAGGATCACCAGGTCGGCGCGCGGGCCGATCGCGGAGAGGAGCGACTGCAGGTGGTCCTCGACGTCGGCAAGCATCGAGGGCTCGAGCAGGGCGCCCGGGTCGAGCGCCAGCCCGAAGGGGCGCGGGCCGTCCGGGGATTGCGGCAGCAGCTCGAATCGCTGGCCCGGGAAGAGCCGCTCGCACCACCACGTGAGCGCGCTGCGGGCATCGCTCAGCACGTGGCGTGCATGCGGCACCAGCACCAGGCGCTTGCCGTGCCGCGCAAGCTGCGGGGCGAGGTCCGTGCAGAATTCGTTCAGGCGCGCGGGCCCGCGCATCCAGTTGGCGGGCGTCCCCTCGAAGGGCGAGCCGCCGAGCGTGCCGCTCCAGGCGAGGATCCACTCGCCCGGCAGCTCGGCATCGACGGCCCAGTGCTCGGCGAGCGGGTTGCCGCCGACGAATGCGCCGAGCGGCGTGCCGGGGGAGTCGAGCGGCGCGGCGACGAGGTCGCACGCGGGCGGCGCGGCGGCGCCCGCGAGCGCGGCGAGCGTGCGGGCATCATGGAGCGCGACGACGGGGCGTGCCATCGGGACAGGCGATGCTAGGTGCCCGCACTACGATCCGCGCCATGCCGATTCCAGCATGCGCCGTCCGAGTCGCGCTCGCCTCGTGCATCGCGGTGGTCGCGGCGGGGTGCGGCGCGCCGTCGGGCGGCCCGCTCTTCAACGGCAAGGACCTGGGCGGCTGGGTGCGCGTCAACTGCTTCGACGACACGTTCCAGGCACGCGACGGGATGCTCTATTGCACGGGGAATCCCACCGGGTTCCTGCGCACGGCGCGCATGTACGGCGACTTCGTGCTCGAGCTCGACTGGAAGCACGAGAGCCCGAGCGGCAATGCGGGGCTCTTCGTGTGGAGCGACCCGATCCCGAGCCAGGACCAGCACATGTTCCCGCGCTCGATCGAGGTGCAGGTGATGCTCACCCCGGACGTGAAGGACAAGGAGGGCCGCCTGCTCTACACGGGCCAGGGCGACGTGTTCAGCATCTGGGGCGCGAGGATGACACCGCTTCGGCCGCATCCGGCCGGGTGGGAGCGGACGTTGCCGAGCGAGCGCGTCACGAAGGGCGCCGGCGAGTGGAACCACTACAAGGTGACCGGCCGCAACGGCGACCTCACGGTCGAGATCAACGGCGTCGAGGTGTCGGGCGCGCGCGCCTGCTCGCCGCGCATGGGCTACATCTGCCTGGAGAGCGAGGGGAGCCCGGTGTGGTTCCGCAACATCACGGTGCGCGAGCTGGCGCCGTCGGGCGACATCCCGGCCGAGGCGCGCGCCGACGACGGCACCGGCCTTCGGCCGATGTTCGACGGCAGGACGCTCGCCGGCTGGCGCGAGGAGAAGGGACACGAGGGCCACTGGAAGTTCGAGGGCGGCGTCCTGAAGTACGACGGCAAGGGGAGCCACCTCTGGTCGACCGACGAGCTCGACGACTTCGAGCTGGTGTGCGACTGGCGCTGGACCAAGGACCACCAGGGCAAGATGATGCGCCCGTTCATCGGACCGGACGGCGCCGAGGTGCGAAACCCCGACGGCTCGGTGAAGCAGGTCGAGGTCGAGGAGCGCGACAGCGGCATCTACCTGCGCGGGCAGGCGAAGTCGCAGGTCAACATGTGGCTGTGGCCGTGCGGCTCGGGCGAGATCTGGGGCTACCGCACGGACGGCTCGATGCCTGCCGCGGTGCGCGCCGCGTGCACGCCGAAGCTGGCCGCCGACCGCCCGATCGGCGAGTGGAACCGGTTCCGCATCCTGGTGGTGGGCGACACCGTGACGGTGACCCTGAACGGCAAGAACGTGATTGACCGCGCGCACCTGCCCGGCATGCCGCGCCGCGGGCCGATCGCCTTCCAGAGCCACGGCTCGCCGGTCGAGTTCCAGAACGTCTTCGTGCGCAACCTGGGCCGCGAGTCGTCCGCCGACGAGCGCGCCGCCCTCGAGCCGCGCCGGTAAATGGGATAAATCGCGCCGGGGGCGATTTATCCCATTTACGCGCGGTACTCGCAGCGGCTGGTGCACGTCTCGTGCACCGTGACCAGGGCGAGGCCGGGCAGGGCCGGCGCAAGCCGGTCCCAGACCCACTTGGCGATCATCTCGCTGGTGGGGTTCTCCAGCCCCGGCACCTCGTTCAGCACGCGGTGGTCGAGCTCGGCCTCGAGCGGGGCAAGCAGCCTCTTGATGTCCCCGTAGTCCATGAGGAAGCCGCGCGCGGGGTCGAGCGGTCCTTCGACCGCCACCTCGACGCGGAAGCTGTGCCCGTGCATGCGCCGGCACTTGTGCCCCTCCGGGAAGGAGGGGAGCCAGTGCGCTGCCTCGAAGCCGAAGCTCTTGACGAGCCGGACGATCGGCTCACTCCGCCGCGGCGGCGGGCGCCGAGGCGCCCGTCGTGTGCTTCAGGCCGCGGCGCTGGTCGCGCAGGCGGCGTGCCTTGCCGAAGCGGTCGCGCAGGTAGTAGAGCTTCGCGCGGCGCGCGTCGCCGCGGCGCACGATGTCGATCTTCGCCAGGCGCGGCGAGTGCAGCGGGAACATTCGCTCCACGCCCTCGTTGGCCACGATGCGGCGGACCGTGATCATGGTGTGGATGCCGCGGCCGGTCTTGGCCAGCAGCACGCCCTGGAAGACCTGCACGCGCTCCTTGTCGCCCTCGATGATCTTGTAGTGGACGTCGATGGTGTCGCCGACCCGGAGGTTCGGGACGTCCTTCGGGTCCTTGAGCTGTCCGGCGACTGCGGCTTCGATGATCTTGGTGCGGTCCATGGGTCGTGCATCCTTCCGCGGGCATTCGCCCGCCCGTTCCGCCTTCAGCCCGGCGCGTCCTGCGCCTGGCCACCGTCGGCGGTCTGCGACATGGGACGGGGAATTCCGCCCAGGGGTCGCTGCCGGAGGTCCGGGCGCCGCTGCTGCGTGCGCTCCAGCATCCGGTCGTGCCTCCAGCGCGCGATGGCGGCATGGTCGCCGCCGATCAGCACCTCGGGCACGCCGCGGCCGCGCCATTCGCGCGGACGCGTGTAGTGAGGGCAGTCGAGGAGGGAACGCCCCTCTTCGTCGCGGCGGCTGAAGGAGTCCTCCGCCGCTGACTGCTCGTGTCCGAGCGCTCCGGGAAGGAGCCTCGTCACCGCGTCGACCAGCATCATGGCGGGGATCTCTCCGCCGCTCACGATGAAGTCTCCGACGCTCACCTCGAGCGGGGCCAGTTCCTCGATGGCCCGCTCGTCGATTCCTTCGTAGTGCCCCGCGATCATGAGGATGCGGGGCTGCCTGGCGAACCATTCGACGCGGGGCTGAGCCAGGCGCTCGCCCTGCGGCGTGAGCAGCACGCGGCACGCTGCTCGTGGGTCCATCCTCTCAACCGCCTCGACCGCGTCGACGAGGGGCTGGCACATCATCACCATGCCGGGCCCGCCCCCGAAGGGGCGGTCATCCACCTTGCGGTGCTTGTCCTGGCTCCAGGCACGGATGTCGTGCGCGTGGAGCTCGAGGATGCCCGCGGCGGCGGCCCGTCCCGGGATGCTCTCGCCGAGGATCGGCGCGAACATGCCGGGAAACAGGGTGAGGACGTCGATGCGCACGGCGCCTCACCCGAAGGGCGTCAGCCCTTCTTCGCTTCGGCCGCCGGCTTCGGCCCGCGCAGGGGCTCGAGGCCCTTCTTGGCGCGGATCGCGTCGGCCTTGGTGCGGCCCTTGGCGTGGCGCACCGAGAGCACGGTGTCCTTGACGGAGCCTCCGGCGCGGCGGATCAGGCTCACGGCCGTGTCCGACGGCTGCGCCCCGACCGACAGCCAGTGCTGGATGCGTTCCATCTTGAGGTGGAACTGCTTGCCTTCCTTGCCCTGGGGCTCGTACCAGCCGAGCTCCTCGATGACGACGCCGTCGCGCGGGGCGCGCTTGTCCATGGCGGCGAGGCGGAAGAACGGGTGATGGGCGCGGCCCATCTTCTTCAGACGAAGGACGACCATGAGGCCGTGTCCTTTCGGGAAGCGCCCGCTTCGGTCGCGCGCGCGGCACCGTGCCGCGTTCGCGCCGGGCGCATCGTGGGGCGGGCCTCTCGGCCGGCAGTGCGATGCGCCTTCGGCAGGCGGTTGCGAGAACGCAAAAGGGTAGTCGAAACGGCCGCGCGCCTCAACGCGCGGGTTCGGCGGCGTCCGGGGACGTGTTATCCGCGCCTGGCGCGGCGATCACCAGGCGCTCCGCCACCCAGCTCATGCCGTCCATGGCGCCGATCGCCATCGCGCGCTGCACCGGCGTCAGCACGGCCCCGAAGAAGAGGACGAGGACCACGAGCAGCCCGTACATGCGCACGGCCGGCGTGTCGTAGAAGCGGTCGAGGCGGCGGCTCGCGCCGGCGAGGATCGCCGCACCGTCGAGCGGCGGCACCGGCAGCAGGTTGAGCACGCCGAGCACGAGGTTGATGAACGCGCCGATGTAGAGGAACTGCGTGACGTTGGCGGCGGTGGCATCCGACGGGTTCGCGCGTCCGGTGCCGACGGCCCACACCCACACGCCGCCCGCGACGATCGCGACGGCGGCAAGCGCGACGTTCATCGCAGGGCCGGCCGCGGCGACCAGCACGCGGCCGCGCCGCTCGTGGCGGTAGCGCGCGGGGTTCGTCGGCATCAGGCCCCAGGCGAAGCCCGCGATCGCGAAGAAGGCGAGCGACATCCAGCCCATGTGCACCACGGGGTCGATGGTCATGTGGCCCATCTCGCGCGGGGTGTCGTCGCCGCTCGCGATGGCCGCCCAGCCGTGCGACAGTTCGTGCAGCACGATCGAGGCGATCACCCAGAACGCCCAGCTGAAGACGAGCACGAAGCCCCCGTCCTCGTAGGCCTGATGGACCCACCAGTTCATGCGGATGAGGCTACCCGTCCGCCGACGGTGCCGTGGACGACGCGCCCGCCGGCAATGGTGGCGGCGACGTTCGGCGTTCCGCGCGACCAGTCGTGCGCGAACGGGTCGGAGGCGAGGATGCAGAGATCGGCGCGCGCGCCGGGCGCGAGGCGACCGAGGTCCGGCGCACGCAGCGCGTCGGCGGCGCCGCGCGTGTAGGCCACGAGCGATTCCTCGACCGACAGGTTCTGGTCGGTGCGGCAGGGGCGGCCGTCGACGTCGAGCCCGGTGACCGCCGCACGGATGCCGAGCCACGGGTCGCAGGAGACGATCGGCCAGTCGCTGCCGAAGGCAAGTCGCGCGCCGGCGTCGGCGAGGTCGCGGAAGCGGAAGAAGGCGCGCATGCGGTCGGCGCCGAGCCGCACCGGGGCGACGGCGGCGTCGTAGGCCTTGTGGAGGGGCTGCATGCTCGCAATGCGGCCGCGCATGCGCGGCAGGTCGGCGTCGTCGATGGTCTGGCAGTGTTCGTAGCGTGCGAGTCGGTTCGGGTCGACGGGCTCGATGGCGTCGAGCGTCACGCGCAGGGCCTCGTCGCCGATCACGTGCACGGCCGGGGAGAAACCGGCGGCGAGCGTGTCGCCGGCCCAGGTGCGTACGCGCTCCACCGAGTGCGCGGCGAACTCGACGAGCATGCCGCGGTTCGGCGCATCGTCCGCATAGGGCCGCAGCATGCGTGCGGTGCGGCTGCCGAGCGTGCCGTCGGCGAAGCTCTTCCAACCGACGATGCGCAGGCGTTCGTCGGCGGGAAACGCGGCGCCCCACGCGCGGTCCACGGGCCAGTCGCGATCGAGGATCGTGGCAAGGATGCGCAGCGTGAGGGCCTGCGGGTCGCCCGCGCGCATCGGTTCGTACACCTCTCGCAGGTCGGCCTCGTACTCCATGCTGCCGACGGCGGTGATGCCGAAGGCGTGGCAGTGGGCGATCGCGCGGCGCACGGCGGCCTGGCGATCCACCGCGGGCGGCACGGGGATGCGCGGATTCACGAGCTGCCAGGCCGCCTGCTCGAGCAGCAGGCCGGTGGGCGCGCCGCGGGCGTCGCGGACGATCTCGCCGCCCTCGGGGCAGGGCGCATCGCCGACGAGGGCGAGCACGGCGTCGTTCACCAGGCATGCGTGGTGGTCCATCCGGTAGGCGACGCAGGGCGCGTCGCCGGCGGCTCGCAGCCATCCGCGCGTCGGTCGCTCGCCGCCCCAGCGCGATTCGTCCCAGCCGTGCGCGCGCAGCCAGCGGCCCGGTGCGAGGGTGCGCGCGGCGCCGGCGACCGCGGCCTCGAACTCGCCGCGCGAGCGCACGCCCGAGAGGTCGAGCTGCGCGAGCCCGAGGGCCCCGAGGGTGAGGTGCAGGTGGCCGTCGATGATGCCGGGCAGCG
>CAYTYU010000010.1:0-34738 GCA_964440815.1 uncultured Chitinophaga sp. | reverse complement strand
TATCCTCCCGCAAGTTTGGCCCGACCGTGCCGTGGGCGCGGCGCGCGGGCCGGACGCGAGCACCCCACGATGCCACGTCGCACCGACATCCACACCATCCTGATCATCGGTTCCGGCCCCATCGTCATCGGGCAGGGCTGCGAGTTCGACTACTCCGGCACGCAGGCGTGCAAGGCGCTGCGCGAGGAGGGCTACCGCGTCGTCCTCGTCAACTCGAACCCGGCGACGATCATGACCGACCCGGCGTTCAGCGACCGCACCTACATCGAGCCGATCACGCCCGAGGCGGTCGAGAAGGTCATCCTGCGCGAGAAGGCGCTCGGCCACCCGATCGACGCGCTGCTGCCGACGCTCGGCGGGCAGACCGCGCTCAACTGCGCGTGCGCGCTCTGGGACAAGGGCATCCTGCAGAAGCACGGCATCGAGATGATCGGCGCCGACCGCGAGGTGATCCACCGCGCCGAGGACCGCGAGGCCTTCCGCCGCATCGTCGAGAAGCTCGGCCTGCGCCAGCCGCTCTCGCGCACCGTCACCACGCTCGACGAGGCGCGCGAGTTCCTGAAGGAGTGCGGCCTTCCGGCCATCATCCGCCCCGCGTTCACGCTCGGCGGCACCGGCGGCGGCATCGCCTACAACCTCGAGGAATTCGAGGAGATCATCCGCCGCGGCCTGTCCGCGAGCATGATCGGCCAGGTGCTCATCGACAAGAGCGTCCTTGGCTGGAAGGAGTACGAGCTCGAGGTCGTCCGCGACCGCAACGACAACTGCATCATCGTCTGCGGCATCGAGAACATCGACCCGATGGGCGTGCACACCGGCGACAGCGTGACGGTGGCCCCGATCATGACGCTCTCCGACAAGGAGTACCAGCGCATGCGCGACGCGGCCTTCGCGATCATGCGCGCGGTGGGCGTGCAGACCGGCGGCAGCAACGTGCAGTTCGCCGTCTGCCCCGAGACCGGCGAGATGGTGGTCGTCGAGATGAACCCGCGCGTCTCGCGCAGCTCGGCGCTCGCCTCGAAGGCGACGGGCTTCCCGATCGCGCGCATCGCCGCCAAGCTCGCGGTGGGCTACTCGCTCGACGAGCTGCGAAACGACATCACCGGCACGACGAGCGCCTGCTTCGAGCCGTCCATCGACTACGTGGTGGTGAAGATGCCGCGCTGGACGTTCGAGAAGTTCCCCGAGGCCGACGAGACGCTCACCACGCAGATGAAGTCGGTGGGCGAGGCGATGGCCATCGGGCGCACCTTCAAGGAGGCGTTCCAGAAGGCGATCCGCAGCATGGAGGTGAAGCGCTTCGGCTTCGGCCTCGACCGAAACGACCGCTGGCTCAGGCAGCTGCGCGCCGACGCGCCGCCCGCCGGCGCCGGCACCGCCACCAGCACGGAGACGAAGGTCGCGCGCCCCACCGAGGCCGCGAGCGCCGACTGGCCGATCCCCGAGGACACGCTGGTCCGCAAGCTCTCGGTGCCGAGCCAGGGCCGCCTGTACTTCGTGCGCTACGCGCTGAAGATGGGGTGGTCGGTCGACCGCGTGCACGAGGTGACCCGCATCGACCGCTGGTTCCTGCGGCAGTTCGCGGAGCTCGTGGCCTTCGAGGACCGGATCGTCGCGGTGCCCTCGCTCGAGGCCTGCCCGCGCGAACTGATGTTCGAGGCCAAGCGCCTCGGCTACAGCGACGCGCAGCTCGCGAACGCGTGGCTCGGGGAAATCAGCCCGACGTCGATCCTGGCCGTGCGCGCCGCGCGCAAGCGCATGGGCATCGAGCCCGTCTTCAAGCTGGTCGACACGTGCGCCGCAGAGTTCGAGGCCATCACGCCCTACTACTACAGCACCTACGAGGCGCCGTACTCCGTGGACGGCCGCCCGCACCTCGACGACGAGGCGCGCGTCTCCGCGACCCCGAAGGTCATCATCCTCGGCGGCGGCCCGAACCGCATCGGCCAGGGCATCGAGTTCGACTACTGCTGCTGCCAGGCGTCCTTCGCCGCGCGCGAGATGGGCCTCGAGAGCGTGATGATCAACTCCAACCCGGAGACGGTCAGCACCGACTTCGACACCAGCGACCTGCTCTTCTTCGAGCCGCTGACGCTCGAGGACGTCCTCAACGTGGTCGAGCGCCTGAACGGCGGCGGCATCGACAAGGCCGACCGCGCGGGCACGGTGATCGGCTGCATCGTGCAGTTCGGCGGGCAGACGCCGCTCAACCTGGCGCACGGGCTGGTGGCCGCGGGCGTGCCGCTCATCGGCACCGGCGTCGACAGCATCGACCTCGCCGAGGACCGCGACCGATTCAAGGCCGTGCTCGAGGAGCTGGGCCTCGCGCAGCCGCCCTCAGGGATCGCGCGCAGCCTGGAGGAAGCCGTCACCGAGGCGAAGCGCGTCGGCTACCCCGTGCTCGTGCGCCCGAGCTACGTGCTCGGCGGGCGCGGCATGGAAACCTGCTTCGACGAGGCCGCGCTGCGCAAGTACATGACCACCGCGGTCAACGTGAGCGACCTCGCGAACGCGCCCGTGCTCATCGACCGCTTCCTCTCCGACGCCATCGAGGTGGACGTCGACGTGGTGGCCGACTTCGAGCCGCACGAGTCGAGCCGTACCAATCAGGTGCCGCAGAAGAGCCCGTCGCCGCGCGCGGTGGTGTGCGGCGTCATGGAGCACATCGAGGAGGCCGGCATCCACTCCGGCGACAGCACCTGCACGGTGCCGCCCTACAGCCTGCCGACGAGCCTGGTGCAGCGCATCCGGGCGCATGCCCGCGCGCTCGCCGAGCGCCTGCGCGTGCGCGGCCTGATGAACGTCCAGATGGCCGTGAAGGACGACGTCGTCTACATCCTGGAGGTGAACCCGCGCGCCTCGCGCACGGCACCGTTCGTCTCGAAGGCCAAGGGCATCCCGTGGGCCAACGTCGCGGCCAAGGTGATGATGGGCGCCTCGCTCGAGTCGCTCGGCACCGTCGAGGTGCACGACACCGGCTTCTACGCCGTGAAGGAGAGCGTCTTCCCCTTCGCGAAGTTCCCCGGCGTCGACGTGGTGCTCGGGCCCGAGATGCGCTCGACCGGCGAGGTGATGGGCACCGACCGCAGCCTGCCGGTCGCCTTCGCCAAGGCGCAGATGGCCGCGGGCGTGCACCTGCCCACCTCGGGCAACGTGTTCCTCAGCGTGCGCGATGCCGACAAGCACCAGGCGATCGAGGTCGCGCGCAGCCTCGACTCGATGGGCTTCACGGTGCACTGCTCCGACGGCACGGCGGCCTCGCTCGCCGGCTACGGCATCCGCGCCGTGGTGGTGCCGAAGATCGCCACCGGCCGTCGGCCGAACGTGCTCGACCTGATCTCGAACGGCCAGATCCAGCTCGTCATCAACACGCCCACCAAGAAGGGCGGCACCACCGACGAGGGCCGCATCCGCGCCCAGGCGGTGCGCTCGAACGTGCCGATCATCACCACCATCGCCGGCGCGCGCGCCGCGATGCAGGCGATCCAGGCCCTGCGCGCTGGCACCTGGGACGTGGTGGCCGTGCAGGATTGCTTCCCGCACCTGGCGCGCCCGGCGGCGCGTGCCGCGCTCGAGCCCGCCACCGCGTGAGCCCGTTCGGCGACCGTCCGCTGCGCGAGGACCTTCTGTCGCTCCTCGCCTCCACCACGGGCGAGTTCATCGTCCGGCCGGCGTCCGAGGTGGATACCAGCGTCGACCGCACGCTGACGGCGGTCGGCCGGCTGTTCGGCGTCGACCGGGCCTACGTATTTCTGTTCGATGACGTCGGCGAGTCGATGAGCAACACCCACGAGTGGTGCGCCGAAGGCATCTCCGCGCAGCGCGACGAGCTGCAGGGCGTCCCGGTCTCCCTGGCGCCGTGGTGGATGGGCGAGCTGCACGCAGGCCGGCCGATCAACCTGCGTTCGCTCGACGACCTGCCCCCGGAGGCGACCGGCGAGCGCGCGATCCTGGAGCCGCAGCAGATCCGCTCCCTCCTGGTCTTGCCCATGTCCTGGCGCGGCCACCTCGACGGCTTCGTGGGCTTCGACCACGTCCGCTCCGAGCGCACCTGGAACGACGAGGAGATCGCGGTGCTGCGCATCGTGACGAGCACGTTTGCCCAGGGCTTCGAGCGCCGCCGCCTGGACGCCGGCCTGCGCGAGCAGGAAGCGCGCCTGGAGCAGATGGCCTACTACGACGCCCTCACCAAGCTGCCGAACCGGGCACTGCTCGCCGACCGCATGGAGCAGGCGCTCTCCCAGATGCGCCGTTCGGGGCGGATGCTCGCCGTCTGCTATCTCGACCTCGACACCTTCAAGCCGGTCAACGACCTGTACGGACACGACGCAGGTGACCGCCTGCTGGTGGAGACGGGGCACCGGCTGACCGCTGCGCTCCGCTCCGGCGACACCGTCGCGCGCCTCGGCGGCGACGAGTTCGTGGTGCTCCTGCCGGGTCTTGCGTCGGCCCGCGAGTGCGAGCACCTCGTCGACCGGATGCTGCGCGTGGTGGCCGATCCCTTCGAGGTGGTGCCCGGCAGCTCGGTCGCGCTCTCGGCGAGTGCCGGCGTGCGGCTGGTGCCTCCCGACGATGCCGACCCCGACACGCTGCTGCGCCAGGCCGACCGCGCCATGTACGCCGCCAAGCAGGAGGGTCGCGGCCGCAGCCACCTCTTCGATGCCGCGCACGACCGCGAGGTGCTGCGCCGCCGCGAGCAGGTGGCGCGCATCGTGGCCGGCCTGCGTGCCGGCGAGATGGAGGTGCACTACCAGCCGGTCGTCGAGCTGGCGAGCGGCAGGCTGCGCTACGCCGAGGCGCTGGTGCGCTGGCACCACCCCGAGCGCGGGCTGCTGCCACCCGGCGAGTGGCTGCCGTCGATCCTCGACCACGAGTCGGTCGCGGCGCTCGGCGACTGGGTACTCGAGACCGTGCTCGCGCAGTCGGAGCGCTGGCGCGCCGACGGCCTGTGCGGCGGCGCGAGCGTCAACGTGTCGGCGTACGAGCTGCGCAACCCGTCGTTCGCGGGACACCTGGCGCTGGCGCTCGCGCGCCACCCGGGCATGCCGCGCGGCACGCTGCGCCTGGAGGTCCTCGAGAGCGCGGCGCTCCCCGACATGGCCGCGGCCGGGGACGTCATGCGCGCCTGCGCGGCGCTCGGGGTCGAGTTTTCCCTCGACGACTTCGGCACCGGCTACTCGTCGCTCACGTACCTCAAGCGCCTGCCCGCCTCCACCATCAAGATCGACCGGTCGTTCGTGTCGGGCATGCTCTCCGACCCCGGCGACCGCGCCATCGTCCTTGGTGTGATCGGCCTGGCGCGCGTGTTCGGGCGCGAGGCCGTGGCCGAGGGCGTCGAGACGCCGGCGCACATCGCCGCCCTGCGCGAGGCCGGGTGCGCGCTGGGGCAGGGGTACGGCATCGCGCCCGCGATGCCTGCCGAGCGCTTCGAGGCATGGGCACGGTCGCACGTTCCGGGCTCCTATACTTCCGTCCCCGCCGGAGCCCCACCATGCAAGACGCGCTGACATTCGTGAACGATTTCCTGCCCGCGTGGTTCCCCAAGGGCCCCGCGCTCGCGCAGCTCGTGACCAGCGCGCTGGTCGTCTTCCTGGCGCTCCACGTGATCCTGGTGTCCTGCGCCTACGCCATCTGGCTCGAGCGCCGGCTCTCCGCCTGGATGCAGGACCGCGTGGGCCCGAACCGCGTCGGGCCGTGGGGCCTGCTGCAGCCGATCGCCGACGGCCTGAAGTTCCTCCTGAAGGAGGACTACACCCCGAAGCACGTCGACAAGGCGATGTTCTTCGCCGCGCCGGCCCTGCTTGCGGTGCCGTCCCTCATCGGCTTCGTGGTCATCCCCTGGGGCGGCACGCTCGACCTCTCGTCGATCCCGTTCCTCGGCCTGACCGGCGAGGTGAAGATCGTCGGCGCCGACGTCAACATCGGCGTCGTCTACATGCTGGCCCTCGCGAGCCTCTCGGTCTACGGCGTCGCGCTCGCAAGCTGGGCGTCGAACAACAAGTTCTCGTTCCTGGGCGGCATGCGCGCCTCGGCGCAGATCGTCAGCTACGAGATCCCGATGGGCGTCGCCATGCTCGCGGTCATCCTGATGAGCGGCAGCTTCACGCCGGGCGGGATCATCGCCCAGCAGCAGGCCACCACCTGGAACATCGTCCAGCAGCCCCTGGCCGCGATCCTCTTCTACACCTGCATGCTCGCGGAGACCAACCGCCTGCCCTTCGACCTCGCCGAGTGCGAGAGCGAGCTGGTCGGCGGCTACCACACCGAGTACTCGAGCATGCGCTTCGCGCTCTTCTTCCTGGCCGAGTACTTCAACATGATCGCGGGCTCGGCGCTCTTCGCGGTGCTGTTCCTCGGCGGCTGGAGCATCAACCCCTTTGCGGGCCAGTTCGGGAGCGACCTGCCCGCCGCCGGGGGCCTGCCGCTCATCCTGGCGCAGATCGGCGTGATGGCCGGCAAGACCTTCGTGGTGCTCGCGCTGGGCATCGCGCTGCGCTGGACGCTCCCGCGCTTCCGCTTCGACCAGCTGATGCGCCTGGCGTGGGAGGGCATGATCCCCACCTCGCTCCTGGTGCTCACGTGCACCGCGGTGTTCGTCTACTTCGGCGCCGCGCAGTGGATGTGGCTCGGCAGCCTGCTGTGCCTGGGCATCGTCTGGTTCGTGGGGCCGAAGCTTCCGCGCAGCGCCAGCCCGAACGCCAAGGTCGGCCTGATCGGCAGCCGCTTCAGCCCCGCCTGAGCCGGCGCATCGCGCCCACCCACGCCCCGTACTCGAGCGCCGCGCGGCGTCGTTCCGCGGCCGACGGCCACTTCGCGCGGTCGGCGCCGAAGGCCGTCTCCATCCGCCAGGACCAGTAGCGCCCGCGCAGGCGGAAGCCGGTCGCGCACCCCAGCAGGAAGAGGTTCCAGGCGCCGCGGATCGCGTGCATGGCGTGCATTTGGGCGATGGTACGCAGGTGCTTCACCGGGCGTTCCTACACTCGCCCCCGCCATGGCCAAGGTGCGCACCAGCTACGTCTGCCGCGACTGCGGGAACGTCCAGCCCAAGTGGATGGGCAAATGCCCCGACTGCGGGGCGTGGGACGCGCTCGACCGGTTCGTCGACCGCAGTGCCGCCGAGGCCGCGCCGCCGGGGGCGCTTGATCTGGGTGCCGCGGGCGACGGCGGTGGGCCAGGTGCGTCACTCGCGCCCGTCGCACGCCGCGCCGTGGCGCTTGCCGAGGTGAAGTCGCTCGACGTGCCGCGTCTCCCGACGGGCATCGCCGAGTTCGACCGCGTGCTCGGCGGGGGCGTGGTGCCAGGCAGCGTCGCGCTCATCGGCGGCGATCCCGGCATCGGCAAGAGCACGCTCCTCCTGCAGGCCGCGGCGGCGCTCGCCGATGCGGGCAAGCGCGTGCTCTATGCGACCAGCGAGGAAAGCGCCGCGCAGGTGCGCATGCGCGCGGACCGGCTCGAGGGTGCGGCGGACGGCGCACGCGCGGCGAACCTCCTGGTGCTCGCCGAGCCGAACATCGCCGTGATCGTCGAGGAATGCCGGCGCGTGCGCCCGGAACTCCTGGTGCTCGACTCGATCCAGCTCTGCTACCGCGGCGACGTCGATGCCGCGCCCGGATCCGTGGCGCAGCTCCGGCGCTGCTGCCTCGACCTCGTGTCGCTCGCGAAGACCTCCGGCTGCGCGGTCTCGATGGTCGGCCACGTCACGAAGGACGGCGACCTCGCGGGCCCCAAGCTCCTCGAGCACCTCGTCGACGTGGTGCTCGCGTTCGAGGGCGACCGCCACCACGCCTACCGCGTGGTGCGTGCGGTGAAGAACCGCTTCGGCAGCACGCAGGAGGTCGGGCTCTTCGAGATGACGGGCGCGGGCCTCTCTGAAGTCGAGGAAGCGACGCTCTCGGTCGACGGCGGCGCGGCGCGCGCGGGCTCGGCGTTCGTGCCGGTGCTCGCGGGCTCCCGCGTCTTGGTGGCGGAGGTGCAGGCGCTCACCGCGACCGGGTTCCTGGGGAACGCGAAGCGCCGCGCGAGCGGGCTCGATGCATCGCGCCTGGCGATGCTCATCGCGGTGCTCGAGAAGCACGGCGGGCTGCGCCTGGCGGACCAGGACGTCTACGCGTCGGCGATCGGCGGCATGCGCATCGTGGATCCCGCGGCGGATCTTGCGGTGGCGCTCGCGGTCGCGGGCGGATTCCTCGGGCGCGGGCTCGGTGCGTCGACCGTCGCGATCGGCGAGGTGTCGCTCTCGGGCGACATTCGTGTCGCACGTCAGGCGGAGCTGCGCGTGCAGTCCGCGGTGCGGCGAGGGGCGCGGCGGCTCATCGTGCCCCAGTCGCAGCAGGGGGTGGTGGAGCGTGCGGTGCGGGGCGGCGCGGGGGACGGTGCCGGCGCCCCGATTGAGGTGGTCGGGGTGGCATCGGCGGGGCAGGCGCTCGAGTGGTTGCAGGCCCCCGCGCCGGCACCGCGGCGGGGCGAATCCGGGCAATCCGCCAAGATGTAATGCAGAGCCCTGGGGCGCAATGACTTACGTCTCGAACCTGTGATTCCGTGCGCGTGCCCACGCGCGCCGAACGCGCCGATTTCCGGCCCCTTGATCGAATTGCTTGACAGCATCCACACGGCCACGGGGCAGGTTGCTATGATCTGCCCCTCAACCAAACGACCAGCGTTGGTCGATATGGGTTGGAACCCGTTTCCCTGCTCGCCGCGTCGGCGGGCGCCAAAGGGGCCGGGAATCGTCACTGGGACCGTGGGTCAATCGTCAGAGCCCCGGCCCGAAACAAGGAGCGAACGACATGAGTCTGACCAAGTTTGTTGGGCTCCTCGCGGGCTCGACCCTCACGCTCACCGGCGTGAGCTACGGAGCCGCCGAGGCGAACAACGACACCACCGCCCAGATCAACCAGCTCAAGGCTGAGATCGCCGGCCTCAAGGCCGCGCAGGGCGACCAGTGGCTCACCGAGCAGCGCGCTGAGCAGATCCGCGGCGTTGTGCAGGACGTCCTGGCGGACTCGAGCACCCGTTCCAGCTTCCAGGGCGCCGCGGCGACCTCGGGCTACGACAACGGGTTCTTCCTCTCCAGCGCTGACGGCAACTTCAAGCTGAAGATCAACGCGCTGGAGCAGGTTCGCTTCACGTGGGGCAATGGGTATGGCGCGACGAACGGCGGGCCGGACGGTGAGTCGAACAACCAGTGGGGCTTCGAGAACCGCCGCACGCAGGTCTTCTTCTCGGGCAACGTGGTTGATCCGAGCTGGAAGTACCTCGTGGGTATGGCCTACGACTCGCAGCCGGATCCGTACTCCCGCTCCTTCAGCTATTCCCCCTCCTCCGGCCTTCAGCCCGAGTTCGGCCTGTACTACGCGCAGATCACCAAGGACATGGGTGATGGATTCAGCGTGACGGTCGGCCAGCAGAATGCGGCCTTCACCCTGCAGAGCCAGCTGTTCAACGCCGGCATGACGCAGATGGGCGAGTACTCGGTCTTCGAGTACGCCTTCGGCCTCGGCCAGCAGGTGGGCATCTCCGCGAAGTGGGAGAAGGACGCGTTCCGCGCGATCGGTGGCTTCTACAACGCCGCGTTCGTTCCGGCCGGCGCCGCGAATGTCAACGCGTGGAACAACAACAACAACCAGAGCGTTGCCCTGACCGGCCGCGCCGAGTTCAAGATGGCCGGCAGCTGGGACCAGTTCTCCAAGGAGTCGAGCTTCAAGGGCGAGGAATTCGGCCTCGTCGGCGGCGCCGGCATCTTCTGGCAGAACGCGCGTGCCCAGAACGAACAGCCCCCGTATGGCTTCGCGCCCGTCGGCATCACCGTCGACGCGAACGCCAAGTTCGGTGGCTTCAACGCCATCGCGCAGGTCATCTGGCAGAACTCGTACGCCTTCCAGCCTGACAGCGCGGACGCCTCCACCTGGGGCTTCAACCTGCAGGGCGGCGCGTTCCTCACCGAGGACCTCGAGCTGTTCGGCGCTTGGAACTACAACAACATCGGCACCTTTGCCGAGACCGGCGTGGCTTCCAACTTCCTCCAGCTCGGCGGCAACTGGTACTTCGCGAAGAACAACATGAAGATGACCGTTCTCGCGACGATCCCGCTGAACGCCGCCGCGGGCGAGCAGGGCTCCTTCTCGCCGGCCGGCCAGTCGTTCGGCATGGTCAACTCGGCGCCCGGCAACAACTTCGGCCTGGTTGTCCAGCTCCAGCTGATGTTCTGATCCCCGGATCAGACCTCGGCCGCAGCCAGACCAGCCTGATTTGAACCTTCCACCGGACCCGGCCTCGCGCCGGGTCCGGTGTGCTTTTCGGGCCTTCGGGCTTCAGCATGGCCCCGGGCTGCGCCGATGAATGGATCGATAGGATCCCTGCCCATGCGTTCCCTGCCATGCTCATCCGCGACGGCCTGGGTGGCCGCGGCGACGGTGGCGGCCCTTGCGGCCCCAACGGCGTTGGGGCAGGCGGCGGCGGACGCGCCGGGACCGGCGGGTAACGGCGTCCTGGACCGCCCCGAGCCCTCGGTCTCCGACCTCCTGAAGCGCCTGGACGTCCTGGAGGAGCGCAACAAGGACCTCGAAGGCAAGGTCACGGACCTCACCCGCCAGCAGGGCGAGGAGTGGCTCGGCGAGCAGCGCGCCGCGCAGATCCGCGAGGTGGTGCGCGACGTCCTGGCCGACAGCGAGCAGCGCGCGAGCCTGCGCGACGGCGGCATGACCGCCGGCTGGAACGACGGCTTCTTCCTGGCCAGCCCCGACGGCCGCTTCCGCATGAACCTCGGCGGGTTCGTGCAGACGCGCTTCATCTGGAGCGCGATCCAGACCAGCCCCTCGGTCCCGTACACCTTCGACCAGCAGCAGGACCGCTACGGCTTCGACGTGCCGCAGGTGCAGCTGTGGGCGGACGGCCACGTCTTCAGCCGCGACTTCCAGTACATGGTGAAGGCGCGCTTCTACGAGCAGTTCCTCACCGAGCTGAACAAGGGCACGAACAACCCCGTGCCGGGCGACGCCGACTACAGCGGCTTCGAGCTGATGGATGCCTGGGCGCGCATCAACCTCGACGACAACTGGTCGGTGCGCGCGGGACAGTTCCGCTCGCCGTACTCGCGCGGCTTCCTGGTGCTCGAGCAGTACCAGATGTCGGCATCCCGCTCGGTGGTGGACTACCACTACGCGCTCGGCTACACGCAGGGCCTCGAGCTCGAGCACGCAAGCGACGAGTCGCGCGCCCGGTTCTCCGTCAACAACGGCGGCCAGGACAACCTGCTCGGCGACACCGACGCCAACTACGGGGGCGCCGGCTTCGTCGTCTTCCCGACCGGAAGCTACGGATCTCAGAATGCCCCGTACTGGTCGCAGCCGGTGACCATGAGCTTCACCGGGCGGTACGACTGGAAGCCGTCCGGCAGCTGGGACCAGTTCCGCAGCTACACGAGCCCGGCCATGGAGGAGTTCGGCATGCTGCTCGGCGCCGGGTTCCACTTCCAGGAGTCGTTCGCCTACCAGCCGAACAACTCGACGCCCGGGCTCGAAGATCCGACCAACACCTGGTTTGCCGCCACGTTCGACGCGCAGCTCAACTTCGGCGGCGCGTCGTTCTACGGCGCGTTCTTCTACAACTACCTGAACTCGCCGGGCGCCATCTCGCCGCTCTTCGGCACGCCGCAAAATGCCTCGGGCAACCTCGGGTCATTCAGCATCTACGCGTTCCAGACGATGGCGTCGGCGTACATCGCGCCGAAGATGGAGCTGTTCGGCCGCTACGAGTTCGCGATGATCGACGGCATCGACGCCAGCGACCCGACGATTGCCGGGCTGTCGTCGAACATCGACCCACTGAACCTGCTCACCGTTGGCTTCAACTGGTACCTCGACGGGCAGGACCTGAAGTGGACCACTGACCTCGGCTGGGCGATCACCGCGGTGCACCCGTGGTTCGCCGACATCGAGGCCGGATGGCGCCCGTCGGCAAGCGACGAAGTGGTGTTCCGGACGCAGCTGCAGCTGATGTTCTGACGCGCGGGCGGCGGGGCGGGGCGACCTCCGCGATTCCCTATCATTTGCGGCCCATGGCCGCCGTGCATCGAGTCGAGGTTCGACCGCGTTCCGGGCACCGGGACGTGCGCGGGGAATCCGTCGCCCGGCAGGCGGCTTCGCTCGGCATCCCGGCCCCGCGCGAGGCGCGCCATGCGTCCGTCTATCTGCTCGAGGGCGAGCTGTCGGCGGCCCAGGTCGAGCGGATCGCCCGCGAGCTGCTCGCCGACCCCGTGACCCAGGTGGCGTCCGTGGTGCGGTCCGGCGCGCCCGAGCGCGGCCCGCTGGACGCCGTCGTCGAGGTGCATCCGCTTCCCGGCGTCACCGACCCCGCCGCCGAGAGCGTCGAGGACGCGGTGCGCGCCCTCTTCGGGCTCGACGTGCGCGTGCGCACGGGCGACCGCTACGACCTGGCCGGCATCGATGCCGAGGCGGCGCGTGCGCTCGGTGCCCGAGCACTGGCGAACCCCGTGATCCACGGCATCCACCTGGAGGCGTGGCACCCGGCGTCGTTCCCGGCCGGCCACGCACGCGAGCTGCGGATCGTCGAGGTGCCGCTGCGCACCCTGTCCGATGCCGAGCTCGAGCGACTGAGCCGCGAGGCGCACCTCTTCCTCTCGCTCGAGGAGATGCGCGCGATCCAGGCCGAGTACCGGCGACTGGGGCGCGAGCCGCGCGAGATCGAGCTGGAGACGCTCGCCCAGACCTGGAGCGAGCACTGCGTCCACAAGACCCTCAAGAGCACGGTGCGCTACCGCGAGGCGAACCTGGCGCCCGGGCAGCGTGCCCTTGCCGGCGCGGCGCTTGCCGGCCGCGCGGGGCACGAGGCGGCCGCCGACGGAAGCGTCACCATCTCGAACCTGCTCAAGCGCACGGTGGCCGCGGCAACGCACCAGCTGATCGACCCGTCGCTGCCCGGGCACGTCGACTGGTGCCTCTCGGTGTTCGTCGACAACTCCGGCGTCATCGCCTTTGACGACGCGCACGCCGTGTGCTTCAAGTGCGAGACGCACAACCGACCGAGCGCCATCGAGCCATACGGCGGCGCGGCCACGGGAATCGGCGGCTGCATCCGCGACATCATGGGGACGGGCCTCGGCGCCAAGCCGATCGCGGCCACCGACATTTTCTGCGTCGCGCCGCTCTCGGGCACCGAGGTGCCCGCCGGCTGCCTGCCGCCCGGGCGCATCCTTCGCCAGGTGGTGGCCGGCGTGCGCGACTACGGCAATCGCATGGGGATTCCCACCCTCAACGGCGGCGTGTGGTTTGACCCGCGGTACGTGGGCAACCCGCTCGTCTTCTGCGGCGTCGTGGGCGTCATGCCGCGCTCGATGGTGAAGGGCCAGGTGCACGCGGGCGACCGGATCGTGGCGATCGGCGGCCGCACCGGCCGCGACGGCATCCACGGCGCCACGTTCTCGAGCGCCGAGGTCGAGCACGGCACCGCCAGCGAGTTCAGCCACGCGGTGCAGATCGGGAACGCCATCACCGAGAAGAAGGCACTCGACGCCATGCTCGCCGCACGCGACCAGCCGGACGGGCCGCTCTACCGCGGGGCGACCGACTGCGGCGCCGGCGGCTTCTCGAGCGCGGTCGGCGAGATGGGCAAGGACGTCGGTGCCGTGGTGCACCTTGACCGCGCGCCCGTGAAGTACGCGGGCCTGACGCCCACCGAGGTGTGGATCAGCGAGGCGCAGGAGCGCATGGTGCTCGCGGTGCCGGCGGCGAAGCTTGGGCGCCTGCGCGCGGTCTGCGAGGCGCACGGCGTCGAGCTCTGCGAGCTTGGCGAGTTCGGCTCGCCCGACCGCACCATCCGGCTCCTCTGGAACGGCACCGAGGTCGGTTCGCTCGACACGCATTTCCTGCACGAGGGCGTCCCGATGCCGACGCGCGAGGCCGTGTGGGACGCGGCGTGGAGCGCGTCGCAGCAGCCGGCGGCGGGCGATGGCCATGGCGTCGGCCCGCGGCTCCTCGATACCTGCTGCACGCTGCTTTCCCACCCGAACCTCGCGAGCAAGGCGTGGATCATCCGCCAGTACGACCACGAGGTGCAGGGCGGAAGCGTCGTGAAGCCGCTCGTCGGCGTGGGGGAGGGAGGACCATCGGACGGCGCGGTGGTGCATCCGGTGCCGGGATCGCCCCGGGCGCTTGCGATTGCCAACGGCTTGGCGACCGGCTGGTGCGCCGATCCCTACGCGATGACGCTCGCCGCGATTGACGAGTGCGTGCGCAACCTGGTGTGCGTCGGTGCCGACCCTGCGCGCATCGCGATCCTGGACAACTTCTGCTGGCCGTCGTGCGACGATCCGCGCAACATGGGCGCGCTGGTGCGCGCGGCCGAGGCATGCCTCGACGGCGCGCTTGCCTACCGCACGCCGTTCATCAGCGGCAAGGACAGCCTGAAGAACCAGTTTCGCACGCAGGACGGGCGCACGATCATGATCCCGCCGACGCTCCTGGTGTCGGGCTTCGGCATCGTGGAGGACGCCGCGCGCGCGTGCACCATGGACCTGAAGCGTTCGGGCAGCGTGCTGGTGGTGGTGGGGACGACCGGCGCACGGATGGGCGGCAGCCACCGCGCGATGCTCGGGGCGTGCGCGCACCGGGACATGCGCCTGCCGGACGTCGACCCTGCGAGGGGCGCGCGCACCGCGAAGGCCGTCGCCGCATGCATCGCCGGCGGCCACGTGCTCAGCGCGCATGACCTGAGCGAGGGCGGGCTGCTTCCGGCCGTCGCCGAGATGTGCTTTGCCGGCTGGCTGGGCGCATCGGTCGACCTGTCCCGCGTGCCGGTCGCCGCCGGCGGCGAGGTCGACGACGAGTGCCGTGCATTCGCCGAGGACCCGCACCGCTACGTGCTCGAGGTGGATGCCGCGTCGCTCGGCCGCGTCGAGTCGATCCTCGACGGCATCGCCCATGCCGTGATCGGGCACGTGGACGATTCCTCTGCGCTCGAGGTGGTCGGCACGTCCACCGCCCGCGAGCGTGCCCCGATCGATCGCCTGCAGGCGGCGTGGAACGCGCCGACCGGAGGATGACCATGGCCACCGGACCACGCGCCCTCGTCATCACTGCCGCCGGCATCAACTGCGATCTCGAGCTGGCGCACGCCTTCGCCGCCGCGGGCGCGGTGCCCGAGACGGTGCACCTGAACGAGCTGGTGCGAGAGCCGGCGCGCGTCGACCGCTACCGGCTGGTCGGCCTGCCCGGCGGATTCAGCTTCGGCGACGACATCGCGGCCGGGCGCATCATGGGTGCCCTGATGCGGCGCTCGGTGTATCCGGCGCTTGCGGCGGCGATCGACCGAGGCGTGCCGATGATCTGCCCCTGCAACGGGTTCCAGATCGCGGTGCAGGCCGGGCTCCTTCCGGGGCCGGAGGCGGGCATGCCGTGGCCGGCCGAGGCCGCCGCGCCGACGGTCGCGCTGGCGCAGAACTCGGGCGGCACGTTCCGCGACGTGTGGACGCGCGTGGAGATTCCCGCCGACACGCGCTGCATCTGGACGCAGGGCATCGAGCTCGATGACGCCACGGGCCTGCTGCCGAGCGCCCATGGCGAGGGCCGCCTGGTGGCAGACGAATCGCTGCTCGACCGCCTGGAGGCGAACGGCCAGGTGGCCGTGCGCTACCACCCGGGCGACCACTTCAACGGCAGCATGCGCCGCATCGCCGGGATCTGCGATCCGAGCGGCCTGGTGTTCGGCATGATGCCCCATCCCGAGCGCTTCACGCGCTGGACGCAGCACCCGCGCTGGACACGGCTCTCGGCGCACCAGCGCACAGGCGAGCCGCTCGGCCTGCGCATGTTCCGAAACGCCGTCGAGCGCACGCTCGTCGCCTCGTGACGCCGCCCTCCGCGGCGGGAAGGATTCCCCGAATGTCCAGCACATCCACCGCCACCCTGCGCTGCGGCGTCGTCGGCGTCGGCCGAATGGGCCGCCACCACGCGCGGCTCTGGACCCAGGTCGAGGGCTGCGACCTCGTGGGCGTCGTCGACGCGAGCGAGGAGCGGCGGCGCCAGGTGACCGACCAGTACGGCGGCACCGGCCATGACACGGTCGAGTCCCTGATCGCGCAGGGCGTCGACGTGGTCACCATCGCCACGCCCACCGTGCACCACCGCGAGGCCGCGGAGAAGCTGCTGGCCCGCGGCATCCACTGCCTGATCGAGAAGCCGCTCGCCCCCACGCCCGACGAGGCGCGCGCCATCGCCGACGCAGCGCGCCGGAGCGGTGCGCTGCTCCAGGTGGGGCACGTGGTGCGCTACGACCCGGTGATGGTGGCGATCCGAGCCCTGAACCTGGTGCCGCGCTTCGTCGAGGTGGACCGCGTCAGCCCGATGACCTTCCGCAGCGTCGACGTGGGCGTCGTGCTCGACATGATGATCCACGACATCGACGTGCTCCTCATGCTCTTCGGGGGCGAGCCGGTCGACGTGCGTGCCAGCGCCGTGAGCGTCCTCGGCGAGGCCGAGGACGTGTGCAACGCCCGGCTCGAGTTCCCGCGCATGCCCGACGGCTACGCGCCGGTCGCCAACGTCACCGCCAGCCGCCTGGCGATGAAGACCGAGCGCAAGATCCGCGTCATGAGCGACGACACGTACGTCAGCGCCGACTTCGTGGACCGCAAGGGCACGGTGGCGCGCAAGGGCCCCAACGCCGCCAAGATCGCCGAGGTGCGCGAGCTCCTGAAGCAGGGCGCTGACCTGAGCCACCTGAATTTCCTGGACCTGCTGCACGTCGAACCGCTCTCCGTGGGCGCGGGCGAGCCGCTGCGCCTGCAGGCCGAGGACTTCATCGACGCCATCCGTTCGGGCCGCCGGACGCTCGTCGACGCCGAGGACGGGTTCGCCGCGGTGCGCACGGCCGACCGGATCGTTGCCGCGGCGCGTGCCGCCGGGGCGCGGATGGTATGAGCATCGCCCGTCCCGCCGTCCCCGCGCTTCCGTGGCGCGACGTCACGCCGCGCGAGTCGACGGTGGCGGTGGTGGGCGGCGGGTTCAGCGGGCTGATGGCACTGGTGCACCTTGCGCGTGCGATGCCGAAGGCGCGGCTTTCGCTCTTCGAGCGTCGGCCGCTGCGTGCGCCGGGCGTGGCCTACGGCGGATGCGACCGGAGCCACCTGCTCAACGTGCCGGCAGTGCGCATGGGGGCGTTTCCCGACGATCCCGGTGCGTTCCATCGCTGGCTGGAGGCGCGGCGCCCGGGCGCGTTCCGCGCGGACGACTTCGCGCCGCGCGCGCTCTTCGGCGAGTACCTGCTGGAGACGGTGGCGGCGGCGCTCGCCGAGGCCGGGGACCGAATCACGCTCGTGCGCGACGCCGTGGTGCACCTGGACCGGCTGCCGTCGCGCATCGAGCTGCTGCTTGCCTCCGGCCGGTCGACCGTCGCCGATGCCGTGATCGTGGCGCCGGGCATGCCGCCGGCGCGTGCGCCGTGGAACCGGGTCGACCACGGCGCTCCGCGCGCGGCGCTCATCGCGGATCCGTGGGATCCCGGGGCCTTCGAAGGCATCGATCCTGCTGCCGAGGTGCTGGTGCTCGGAAGCGGCCTGACGGCGATCGACGTCGCGCAGGGCCTGCGCCGCGCCGGGCACGTGGGCGTGATCCGGATGGTGAGCCGCAACGGCCGCCTGCCGCAGCCCCACGCGGTGCCGGGCGAGCCGCCGGCGGCGCTGGATGCCGCGGCGCTTGCCGGCGGTCCATCGGCGGCCATGCATGCGGTGCGTGCGCTCGCGCGAGCGCGGGTGCGTGCCGGCCTCGGCTGGCAGGGGGCGATCGACGCCGTCCGTCCGCACGTGACGGCGGTGTGGCAGTCGTGGAGCCCCGTGCAGCGGCGGCGGTTCCTGCGCCACGCGCGCCCGGCGTGGGAGGTGCACCGCCACCGCGCTCCGCGCGCGGTGCTTGACGACCTCGGGCAGCAGATGATCGAGGGGACGGTTGTCGTGGAGCGGGGCGCGCTCGTCGCGCTGCATCCGGCCCCGGCCGACGCGGTCGAGGCGCAGGTGAAGGGGCCCGACGGCGTGTGGCGGTCGCACCGCGTGGCGAGGATCTTCAACTGCATCGGACCGGCAATGGGGATCCGCGACACGGTGGACCCGATGCTGGCGTCGCTGCTGCGCTCGGGACTGGCGGTCGAGGACGAGGCAGGCATCGGCCTGCGCACGGGGACGGACGGCGAGCTGGTCGGCCGCTCGGGCGTGGGCGACGACCGCATCCTGCTCGTCGGTGCGCTGCGCCGCGGCGACCTCTGGGAATCGACCGCGGTGCCCGAACTGCGCGTGCAGGCCACGCGCGCGGCGGCGCACGTGGCGGCGGCGCTCGCGGGAGTGCAGTCCTGATGCTCGTCGGCAGCCACCTGAGCATCGCGGGCGGCATGCACCGGGCGATCGAGGCCGCAGTGCGCCTGGGGCTTGACTGCGTGCAGGTCTTCACGAAGAACCAGCGCCAGTGGCGCGTGAAGCCGCTCGTGGAGTCCGAGGTGAAGGAGTTCCGTGCCGCGGTGCACGAGGCCGGGTGGGACCGTCATCCCGAGCACCGGCTGGTCAGCCACAACAGCTACCTCGTGAACCTGGCATCGCCCGACCGCGCCATGCGTGCGCGCAGCCGCGCCCTGCAGCGCGAGGAGGTGGAGCGCTGCGAGGCGCTCGGCATCCCGTCCTGCGTCATGCATCCGGGCGCACACCTCGGCACCGCCGGCGACACGCGCGACGAGGCGGCGGGAATCAAGCGCCTGGCCGCGGAGCTCGACGCGATCCACCGGGAGACCCGCGGCTACGCCACCATCACGTGCATCGAGAACACGGTCGGCAGCGGCAGCAACCTCGGCGGCCCCTTGGAGCACCTGTCGCGCATCCGCGAGGCGGTGCGCGACCCCGAGCGGGTCGCGTTCTGCATCGACACGTGCCACGCGACCGCGTTCGGACACGATGCGTCGACCCCCGCGAAGGCGAAGGCGTTCTGGAAGTCGCTCGATGCAGCCGTCGGCCTCGGGTCGGTGCGCGTGATCCATGCGAATGACAGCGTGGGCGCGCGGGGGTCGCACCTCGATCGCCATGCCCACCTCGGTGCCGGCGCGTGCGGACGCGCGTTCTTCGCGTCGCTCGCGCACCTGCGCGCGCTGCGGAACGTCCCATGCATCATGGAGACGCCGAAGGAAGGCCGGCTGCGTGGCCGCGACCCGGACCGCGCGAACGCCGCGTGGCTGCGCGCGCTGGCGCTTGCCATGGCCTGCTCGCTCGCGGCCGTGGTGCTCGGCGGCTGCCGGCCCTGGGCGAAGTCCGATGCCGATGCCGCCCTGTCGCGGCCGAGTACGGCGGTGGCGCCGACTCCCGAGGAAGCCGGCCGCATGCAGCGCGCGCAGGAGGTCGCCGCGCGCGGCGAGTACCAGGAGGCGTTGACGGAGTTCCGCGCGCTCCTTGCCGAGAACCCACGCCTGGCCGTGGCGCAGGTGGCGGTGGGGCAGGTGACCCGCGAACAGGGCGACCTGCGCGCTGCGCAGCGTTCCTACGAGGCCGCGCTGCAGGTCGACCCCCGCAACGTCGACGCCTTGGTCGGCCTGGCGGGCGTGCATGCCGAGGCCGGGCGTTCGGACGAGGCGTTGCGCACCTATCGACAGGCGCTGTCGGTGGCGCCCACGGACGCGCGCGCCGTGACGGGCGTGGCGGACATGCTGGAGCGGGGCGGCGACCACGTGGCGTCACTGCCGTTCCTCGAGCGCCGATGCGCGGATGCCGGCGCCGATTCCGAGGCGTGGACGCGCCTGGGGCGCGCTTATCTCCTGGCCGGCCGCACCGCCGACGCCAGCATGGCCTTCGAGGAGGCTGCGGCCCTCGGCGAGGTCTCCGAGCAGACCATGGACGGCATGATCGCCGCCTACATGACCGAACGCCGGTTCATGGAGGCATCGAGCGCGGCCGACGAGTTCGCGCGGCGCTGGCCGTCAGCGGAGGCGCACGAGCGCGCCGCATGGCTCTCGTTCCGGGCCGGCGACTACGAGCGCGCCGCGGCCGGCTACCGCGCCGCGGCGGCGATCGATGGTTCCAGCGTCCGCGCGTGGAACGGGATCGGCACCTGTGCCCTCAATGCCTGGCTCCTGAGCGACCGTCTCGACGGCGCCGCGCGCGAGGAGGCCCGCCGCGCCTTCGAGCGGAGCCTCGAACTGAGCCCCGACCAGCCGCAGGTCTCGCGGCTCCTGCGCACCTGGGCGCCGTGAGGCGGCGGGCCGCATAGGCTTTGCCCCATGCCCGACCCGACGCTCCTCGAGTGCTTCCCGACGCCCTCCGACGTGCCCTTCGTGATCGAGCACGTCAACGAGGAATTCACGTCCGTCTGCCCGAAGACCGGCCACCCGGACTTCGCGCGCATCATCCTGCGCTACCAGCCGGCGAAGGCGTGCGTCGAGCTCAAGAGCCTGAAGCTCTACCACCAGAGCTTCCGCAACGAGGGGATCTTCTACGAGGCGGTCACCAACCGGATGCGCGACGACCTCGCCGCGGCCATGAAGCCGGCGTGGATGCAGCTCGTCACCGAGTGGCGCGGCCGCGGCGGCATCCACAGCCGCATCATGGCGACGTCGGGGCCGGTGCCGCCTGAATGGTCGCGGGGCTGAAGCCGCCGATGGCGGCCGGTCCACCGCGGCGGCGGGGCCCCAGCGCGGGGATGCGCTTCACCTGGTCGGGCGTCAGCATCGAGCGCAGCCGGCGCAGGCTGCGGGCGTTCAGTTCCGTGCGCTCGAAGCGCGCGTCCTCGAGGAGCCGCGACGAGTCGAAGAGCGTCTCGAAGGTGCCGTCCGCCTCGCCGGCGGCCGCGTCGCGCAGCGTCTGGGCCACCTGGAGCTCGGCGATCGAGTTGCAGGCCGCGGCGTGGAGCGCAGCGTGGTCGGTGCGCAGGGCATCGAGCTGCGCGTGCTGGCGGTCGCTCAGGTCATCGAGCCCGCGCGCGCGGTCGATCGCGGGCAGCGCGTCCTTCGGGTCGCGCTGCGAGCCCGGCGCGGCACGCGCGTTCCATGCGGCGCGGAACGCCCCACGCAGCTCGGCGGGGATCGCCGCCTCGACCGCATCGCGGCCGGCGACCGATGATGCGACGAGCGCGGTGCGCGCGCGGTCGATCTGCCCGTAGAGGTCCATGCGGCGCTTCATCGCCTCGGGGTCCGCCTGCATGGCGAACTGCTGCGGCCCGCCGCCCCCCTGCTTGCTCGTGGCCATCGCCTCGCGCATGCGTGCGGCGTCGGCACGCGAGATCAGGAGGAGATCGGTGCCCCCGGTCCGCAGTGCCGCCCGCTTCGCCTCGACCGCGGCGCTCGCCTGCGGCGACCATGCGTCGATGGCGGCACGCGCGGCGATCCGGGCCGCGTCGCCCGTCTCGGCGGGAAGCACATCCCACGGCTCGACGAACCGGGTGGACCCGTCGACCATCGCGCCCTCGAGCGGGTAGCGCACGGCGTTGGCGCGGGTGCGGGCGCGGCGGGCGAGGGCCGCGTCGGCGGCACCGTCCGCAGGCGTGCCGAGCGCAGCCACGGAGGCGATGAACTCGGCATCGAGGGCCTCCAGCCGATCGACGTACTGGTCGATCGCGGGAACCGACTTGCGCAGGTTCGCCTCGGGGACCTCGGGCTCGCCGTCGTCGCTTCCCATCCAGCGCACCGAGGTGCCCCGGAGCATCTCGCGCACGCCGGTGCCGAGTTCCTCGTCCAGCGCGCGCACGCGGCCACGGTAGTCATCCAGCAGGCTGGTGAGCGTGGCACCGTCGCCAGGGACTCCCAGGAGCGCGGCAATCGACCGCGCCTCCGCATCGTCGATCGCCCCCGGCAGGCGTGCACCGCAGAACTGCATGCCGGCACCGTCCATCTCGATCGCAGTCGCGTCGAGCGCGCCATCGGCTATCTCGATCGAGGCATCGCCCAGCACGATCGTGCCACCCGCCATGTCCAGGTCCGACGCATCGAGCGTGAATGTCATGACGTTGTTCTCGGCGGCCTCGGGCGGCGCGGGTGCGGCGTCGACTTCGCCGGGTCCGGCGTTGGTGGCCGTCACCGTGACTGCGGAGGAGATCATCATGCCCACCGCCTCGACGGCTTCGCCGCCTGCGACGGCACTTCCCTCGCGGCCCGGGAGCGATGGCCCGCCGCGGCCGCCGGTCAGGAGCATCTGCCTTCCATCCTGCTTCGCCTCGGCGTTGGCGAGGTGGAAGTCGCGGTTCGCCTCGTCGACGCCGGCCAGCGCCTGCCAGGCGGCGCGGTCGGCGTCGCGGCGCGGCTCGTCCAGCGCCTGCTTGTTCGTGAAGGGCCCGTCTTGCTCCGAGGCTTCGGCCACCTTGAGCGTGGCCGGCCACCATGCGGCCCACCAGGTGGCGGCGATGGACTCGATGGCCGTGCGCCGGTCGGCAGGCAGGTCGTCGCCAAGGAGCTGCGCGAGCACCTGCTCCGGCGCACGAGCGTCCGACGTCGCCGGCCAGATCCGGCGTGCGGCGGTCGAGAGCACCGCGCGCGCATCGGCCGGCGGCAGCGCCGCGGCCACGGCGACCAGCGCATCGCGATGAGCCTGGCCGACGGCGGCATAGGACTCGCGCATCGCCTTGCGCTCCGCCGTGCGGTCGCCCTTGCCCTCGCGGGCCTGCGCGGCCGCGCGGTCGTAGGCATCTCGCGCGTCGGCGGCGCGCATGAGCGCGGATTCAAGGCGGTCGTCGAGCGACGCCATCGCGCGGGATGCGGCCGCCATGGCCGCGGGATCGATGCGGGTGCGCGACAGCGAGGCCTCGACGTCCGTGGACGCCACGCGCACGCCGAGGCTGGCCGGAGGCATGGTGGCCCGGATGGCGTTTCGGCGCGCCTTGGCACGCTCGCGCGCGAGCGCCGGCTGCTGCTCGGCCGTCGCCACCGCCCCGAGCGCGGCGAAGAGGTCGTCCACCGTGGCCAGCATGCGCGTGCGCAGCTCGCGGGCGGCCTTGCTCCGCTCCTCGACCGCGCGCGCGGAACGGTCGAAGAGCCCCACGCCCCGCGCCTGCGCATCGGCCGCGCGCTTCGCCTCGAACATCCGCGCCTGCGCGTCGTCGAACATCGATCCCGCCGTCGTGCGCTGTCCTTCGTCGAAGCCGACCGCTTCCATGGCGGCGTCGAAGTCCGCGCCGCTCATCACGGCGCGGATGCGCGGGCCCTGCGGCGAGGCGAACTCCACGAAGTCGGGCACGTTCTGCGCCCGGGCGGGCGGGGCGGCAAGCGCGGCGATCAGGGCGGAGGCCAGGGCGATGGTTCGGGCGGTCGTCATGTGGTCCTTCAATCCAGTCCATGGGCCTTGAGGTGGGCGCGCATCTCGACATGCCAGCGCATCAGCGCGACGTCGGCCATGGTGTCGTGGGTCTGTCCCGGGGCGAGCTCAATGTAGCCCGGGCCGGGGGAGAACGGCCGCGCGGTCGCGGCACGCGCCTTCACCAGCGCGTCGACCGCGTCGCGCAGCCCTTCCACGGCGCGTTCCAGGAAGAATCCGTCCTTGGTGCCGCAGAGGAGCCGCACGCGGTCGCGCAGGATCGGCACGTACCGATCCGGGTCGCGCTCCACCAGGCGCCGGATGTCATGACGCGACCATTGCGACTCGACCACCGTGCGGTCGATCTCGCCGGTGACGGCATCGAACATCGGGCGCGGCCGGCGCGTGGCCGGGTCGACCGCGCTCCACCACGCGCTCCATGCATCCCACTGCTGGCCGCTCGTGCGATTCGGGTCGAGCACGCGTTCCATCGAGGCTTCCTGGCGGACGGTCATGCACGTGCGTTCGACCGCATCCAAGACGAACTCGCGGTACGACGGTCGGTCACGCCCGTCGGCCGCGGTGAAGAGGCTGGCATCGCGGTAGAGGTCGCTCGTCTGGAAGCGGGAGAAGTCGACCGGGTCGGGAGCGCTCGCGAAGCAGGCGCCGAAGGTCTCCGGGTGCGTCAGCTGGAGCCAGAGCGCGCTCCATCCGCCGCTCGAGTGGCCCGTCACGATCCGGGCCTCCGGTCGCCGCACCAGGCGAAACTGCCGTTCGAGCGCCGGGATGAACTCCTCGACCAGCGCACGCGCACGCGGACCGTTGGCGGCGCTGTCGACGAATCCGTGGTGGCCGAGCGGGCCCTCCGGGTCGAGCACGATCCACGCGGCCTGCGCGACCACCTGCGTGCTGCCCGGGGTCGACAGCATGCGCGCGAAGGTGTCGGCACCGGTGTGCCGGCCGCCGAAGCCCGGCACCACGTAGACCGCCGGGAACATGCGCCTCCGGTGGTCGGGGTCCTCCCAGCCGGGCGGCAGCGCCACGCCGGCGCGCATCGTGACGGGGCGGCCGAGCGCGGTCGAGAGGATCTCGCTGCGAAGCTCGAACCAGCGCAGGTTGGGAGCCGAGGGCAGGGGCTCGGCATCGAGAGCGCCGGCCAGGTCGATGGTGATGTCGTCGACTGCCGTGCGGTCGAAGGTCACCGTCTGCACGAGGCTCGCGACGTTCCCCGGGGCGTCCGGGCCTGGTTCGTCGCTCGAGCGGTCGAAGACGGCCTGCACGCGGAACGTGCCGTCGAGTTCCGCCAGCGGCACCGGGAACGACAGCGCGTCGGCGCCGAGCTCGATCGGCCGCCCGGGGACGAGCCGTTCGACCGGCACGGAGAGCATCGGCTGCGGCGCATGGAAGAACGGCGCGTCAATCGGGCGTGCGCGCGGCCCGACCTGCGCGTCCGAGCACAGGAGGAGCAGCATCCGTCCCGCGGCCGGACCGTCGCCGAGGAGCGGCGCGCGGTCGGCCGGCAGCGTGATGCGGACTCGGTCGGCCGTCGCCGGGGAACCGGTCGCCTGCGCGACGAGCAGGGCAGCCATCGACGCCACGGGCGTGAGCATGGGGCCATCGTAGAATGCCGGGATGCCAATTCCGACTCCGCCCGCGCGCGCATGGATCGCACTCGCGGCCGCGGCGCTCCCCGCAGCGCTCGCCGCCTGCAACGGCAGCAGCTCGCTCGAGCGCGGGCTGACCCGGGCCGGCAACGCGATCGACGCGACCTTCGACGGGGCCCAGCGCGAGGAGCGCGCGTACGCGCTGCCCGTGGACGGCATCGTCGACGTGGACATCGAGACCTTCTCGGGCGACGTGGTGATCCGCGGCGGCCGCGACACGAAGGGCGAGGCGCTGATCAACGTCGAGGTGCTGGCGCGCCACGGACATGCACGCAAGGACGACGCGCTCGAGTCGCTGAAGCAGGTCGAGGTCCGCGCCGAGGTGCAGCGCGGCGGCGACGTTCCGAGGCTCGTGGTGCGCGGCACGTCGACGTCGACGGAGTCGTTCCTGCACCGCACGCACATCGACCTCGAGCTGCCGGAGGTGCGCCGCGTCCGCGTGCGCACCCGCGACGGCAAGGTCCAGGTCTACGAGAACCGCGGCGGCGCGGACATCGTCACCACCGACGGCGAGGTGCGCGTCTTCACGCCCTGGGCGATCACCGAGGACGTGTCGCTGGTCAACCGCGGCGCGGACATCGTCTTCCGCGCCTTCCACGGGACGTGCGGCCGGTTCGACGTCGACTGCGTGAACGGCAAGGTGGCCGCGCGCGTCACGGGCGGTGACTGGCGCGTGACCGATCCGCGCAACGACCAGGACACGCTGCACGCCACGCTCGGCACGTGCACGAACCGGATGGTGATGCGCAACGTCGACGCGGCGGTCATCATCAGCATCGTCGACAACCCGATGGAGTACGGGTCGCTGTTCTCGTCGCCCTGACACCGCGCCGGCGCGCCGCGCGGCGCAGCGCGGTGCGCACGTCCGCGCGCATCCCCATCCACCCATGCCGCTCGTCAACGACCACTACCTCACGCTGGCCGCCGGCTACTTCTTCCCCGAGATCGGCCGGCGCGTGAATGCGTTCGCCGCGGAGCACCCCGACCTCGCCCCGCGCATCATCCGCTGCGGAGTGGGAGACGTGACCGAGCCGCTGCCGCCGGCCGCGATCGCCGCAATGCATGCCGGCGTCGAGGAACTGGCACGCCGGGAGACGTTCCAGGGCTACGGGCCCGCGACGGGCCATGCGTTCGTGCGCGAGGCGATCGTCGCGGCCGAGTGGGCGCCGCGCGGGATCGACATCGCCCCCGACGAGATCTTCCTCTCGGACGGCAGCAAGCCCGACGCGAGCGCCTTCGTCGAGATCCTGGCGTCCGGCACGCCGGGGGAGGGCGGCAACCGCATCGCGGTGTGCGACCCGGTCTATCCGGTGTACGTCGACAACAACGTGATGCAGGGGAACACCGGGCCGGCACTGCCCGGCGGGGGCTACGAGGGGCTCACCTACCTCGCGGGCACGCCGGAGAACGGCTTCGTCCCCGAGCCGCCGCGCACGCCGGTCGACGTCGTCTACCTCTGCTTCCCGAACAACCCGACCGGCGCGATGATCACGCGCCCGCAGCTCGAGCGCTGGGTGCGCTGGGCGCTCGAGCACGACGCACTCCTCTGCTACGACGCGGCGTACGAGTCGTACGTGCGCGATCCCGTGCTGCCGCGGTCGGTATTCGAGATCCCGGGCGCCGAGCGGTGCGCCATCGAGTTCCGCAGCTTCTCGAAGAACGGCGGGTTCACGGGCGTGCGCGCGGGGTACACGGTGGTGCCGAAGGCGGTCGAGGGCCGCACGCGGTCCGGCGAGCGCGTGCCGCTGCACCGGCTGTGGACGCGGCGCTGGAGCACCTGCTCGAACGGCGTCAGCTGGCCTGTGCAGCGCGCCGTAGCCGCGCTCTGCACCCCGGAGGGCCAGGCGCAGATGGCCGCGCTGGTCGACTTCTACATGGGGAACGCGCGCATCCTGCGCGAGGCGTGCCTGGCGCAGGGGCTGCGCACGTGGGGCGGAGAGCACGCTCCCTACGTCTGGGTCGAGTGCCCGGGCGGCATGGCCAGCTGGGACGCGTTCGACCTGCTGCTGTCGCGCGCGCAGCTCGTGGTCACGCCGGGTGCCGGGTTCGGCCGGCACGGCGAGGGATTCTTCCGGATCAGCGCGTTCAACTCGCGCGCCAACGTCGAGGAAGCCGGCCGCCGGCTCGGCGCGCTGCAGCCCGTCGCCTCGATATAGGTGCCAGGAACGGGTGTCCCTATTTTCCTGCGGAAAATAGGGACACCCGTTCCTGGCACCTATTTCCAGCCGGTGCTCGGCTTGCCCTTCGGCAGCGACGGGTCCCGCGGCGCGTCGGCCTCGCGCGCCGGCCCTCGGTAGCCGCGGCACACCACGAACATCTCGACGCTCTCCGCGCGGCTTGCCTTCGGCTTGAATCCCCGTGCCTCGTCGAACAGCTCCTGCGTGCGCCGCAGCATCGCCGGGTATTCGGCGCCCTCGTAGACCTTCATCACCGCATGTCCGCCGGTGCGCAGCAGGAACGGCAGCCGGTCGAGCATCGCGTGGCAGAGCTGCACGCTACGTGCGCTGTCGGCCATCGGCACGCCGCTCGTGTCCGGGCCCATGTCGCTGATCACGGCGTCGAAGAGCCGTCCCTCCATCGCGGGCGGCAGGTCCTCGCGCACCAACTCGTGGACGTCGCCCTGCATCGGATGCACGTTCGGCCCGAGGCCGCGCCGGTCGATCGGCTTCAGGTCGATCCCCACCACCACGCCGCGGTCACCCACTCGGCGCGCCGCCACCTGCATCCAGCTGCCGGGGCAGGCGCCGAGGTCCAGGACGCGCGCCCCCTGGCGCAGGATGCGGAACCGGTCGTCGATCTCGGTGAGCTTGTACGCGCTGCGCGCGCGGTAGCCCTCCTCCTTCGCGAGGCGGAAGAAGTGGTCCTGGACGTCCTTCAAGGCTTGCGCAGCCGGCGGACGAAGGCCGGCGGGATGTTCGCGAGCACCATGCGGCGGGTGCCGGCGTGCGCGAGGTGCAGTTCGCGCTCGAGCCGGTCGATCGCGTCGACGTTCTCGCGGCCGGCTCCGTCGGACAACGCGCGCCTGGCGGTCTTCGCACCGACGTAGCCGAAGTAGGTGAGCTCGCCGCCCGGCCGGAGGAGTTCAAGCATCCGGTCCATGATCGACCGCACCAGCCCGAACTCGAAGTTGTTGAACGGCAGGCCGCAGACCACGCAGTCGTACGAGGCCTCCTCGAGCGACACGTCCTGGATGGCGGCGTTGTGCAGCGTGACCTGCGCCCCATGGCCCCGGCCGCGCCAGGGCCCGAGCACCTTGCGCTCGAGGTCGCCGCAGAACTCCGTGCTCAGCTCGACGATGTCCAGGACGTCGCGTGGCCCCAGCCTTCGCAGGATCTCGCGCGTCACCGGCCCGGTGCCGGGGCCGACCTCCAGGATCCGCCGCGGCTGCGGGGCGGCATCCACCACCTCGGCGAGCGCCCGCGACAGCATCGGCGAGCTCGGGCAGACCGTCCCCACCGTCTTCATGTTGCGCAGGGCCACGGAGAAGAACTGGATCATCGCTCGGGCCGAGGATACCGCTCGCGCCCCCGCGCCCGGCTCAGAGCGCCGGCACGAACCGCTCGCCGCCCGTCAGCCCCTCGCAGAAGCCCGCGAACACCTGCGGGATCCGCTCGAGATCGCGCAGGTCTCCCATCTCGACGGTGGTGTGCATGTAGCGGATCGGGAAGCTGACGAGCCCCGAGGGAATGCCCCCAGCCGCCAGGAAGATCGAGTCGGTGTCCGTGCCGCTCGAGCCCGGCGTCGCGGCGCGCTGCACCGGGATCGACAGCCGTTCCGCCGTCGCCAGGAGCCGCGCCACCACCTCCGGCTGCATCGCGCCGCCGATCGCCACCTTCGGACCCTGGCCCACCTTGAACTGCCCGTGCTGCGCGTGCGTGATGCCCGGGCTGTCGGTCGCGTGCCCGACGTCGGTCACGAGCGCCACGTCCGGCCGCAGGCTGTCGGCCACCATCGTCGCGCCGTGCAGGCCCACCTCCTCCTGCACCGTGCTCACCGCCACGACGCGCACGCGGCGCTCCGCCTGCGCCGCGCAGAGCCGCAGCGTCTCCGCGGCCACCCACGTGCCGATCCGGTTGTCCAGCGCGCGCGCCACGATCAGGTGCTCGCCGAGCATCATGCTGCCGTCGAGGAACGTGCCCGGGTCGCCGACGTTGAGCTTCGCCCGCGCCTCGGCCTCGTCCTTCGCGCCGATGTCGACGAAGAGCTCGTGCATCTTGCGCACCTTCGGCTCGCCGGTGCGGTCCTGCAGGTGGATGGCGGTCGCGCCGATCAGGCCGAGCACCGGCTCCGTCACCCCGGGCACGGACGAGCGGAATTGCAGCCGCTTGCCCACGATCGATCCCGCATCGATGCCGCCGATCGCGCGGCACCACACGAAGCCGTTCGAATCCACGTGGTTGACCATGACGCCGATCTCGTCGGCGTGCCCGCAGATGGCCACGGTGAAGGGCCGCGCACTGCCCGCCGCCGGCACCGTGGGTACGAGCTCCGCGAAGCAGTTCCCGTAGGCGTCGTTCCAGGTGCGGGTGGCGCCGGAGGCGCGCACGTAGTCGAGCCAGACGCGCTGCCCGTCTCGCTCGAAGCCGGACGGACTCGGGGTGTCGAGGAGCGTGCGCAGGAACGCCAGTGATTCGGAACGCATGGGCGGCGATGGTACGCAGGGCACCATCGCCGCCGATCGCGACGCCTCAGCTGGCCGCGCGGCGCTTCACGTCCTCGAAGAAGGCCACGAAGTCGGTGCTGCCCTTCGCCTTCGCCTTCGGCTTGTCCGAGGCGGGGCGCGGCGGCAACCGGAAGGTCGGCGGGATCGGTCGCTGGGCGGCCTGTGCGGCGGGGGTCGGTCGCGTGCCGGGGAACGCCGCGTTGGCGCGCGCCGTGACCGGGGGAGTCGCGGGCCCGACGCGCTTCGTGCGCGCGTCGTTGACGCCGCGCTCGAGGAGCTTCAGGTGCGCGCGCAGCGCGTTGACGGAAGGCAAGGGTCGGGGCAGGGAGTCGCTCATGGGGTCGGTCCTCGGGGGCTGCCTCAGGGGTTCCCGGCCACGCGTTGGACGCGCGGCCACCGGAGGCCAGATTCACACACGGGGATGACGGTCGAATTCACGGACTCGAAAGGCAAGTTCAAGGCACAAGAATTCAAGAAACGAGTTATCAGACATTAATCCCGCGCTTGCGCGCACCCCCCCGTTCCCCGTAAACGGGCGCATTCCCTGATCTTCGGTCCCCCCAGGAGACATCCCGTGGCCATCCGCTCTGCCCCCCGACTGCCCGCCCTCCCCGCCACGACCTGGTCCGTCGCCGCTGCCGCCGTCCTGGCCGCTGCCTCCGCGGACGCGCAGACCGTCAACCTGCCGCGCTACCCCGCGGCCAGCCCGGACGGCACCGTCCTCACCTTCAGCTGGCGCGGTGACCTCTGGAAGGTTCCCGGTTCCGGCGGCGCCGCGGTGCGCCTGACGGCCAACCCATCCGGCGAGGGCCGTTCGGCGTTCAGCCCCGACGGTGCCAGCATCGTCTTCGACAGCGACCGCGACGGCGGGCGCAACCTGTTCATCATGAAGAGCGACGGCAGCGCCGTCCGCCAGCTCACCTTCGGCGAGTCGGCGATCCTGTCGGGCTGCGGCGTCGACGCAAGCGGCCGTGCGGTCGCGTACTTCGAGAGCTCGCGCGACAACGACCTCTACCGCGCGACCCGCCCCTTCATGGTGCCGCTCGATGGCGGGCCGGTGGAGCGCGTGACCGACGCCTTCGGCGGCCACCCGGTGGCCACTGCCGACGGCAAGGCCGTGCTCATGGAACGCGGCGGCAGTTCGTGGAGCCGCCGTGCCTACCAGGGGCCTGACCAGCGCGACGTGTGGATGCTCGACCGTGCGACCGGCGCGTTCACGCAGCTCACCAACTGGCCCGGCAACGATGGATGGGCCTTTCCGGCCGGAGGCGACGTCGTCTACCTGACCGACCGCGGCAACGGCCGCAGCGTGAACGTCTGGCGCAAGCCGATGTCCGGTGCCGCCGGCGACGGCGGGACGCAGCTCACCCGCTTCGACGACGACGTGCGCGAGCTCGCCGTGTCCGCCGACGGCCGGACCGCGTTCCTGACCAGCTGGGACGGGCTGTTCCGCCTTGACCTGTCGAAGCCCGGCAGCGCCCCGGTGCGCCTGACGGTGCAGGGGATCGAGGACGAGGCCGACCGCATGCGCCCGCGCGCCGTCGGCCGCGACGTGAGCGAGGCGCAGCTTTCGCCGGACGGCAAGACCATCGCGCTCGTCGCCTTCGGCGACGTGTACGTGAAGGGCACGGAGGAGCGTTCGCCCTTCGTGCGCGTCACGCGCACGCCCGCGCGCGAGCGCGACATCGCGTGGATGCCCGACGGCTCGAAGCTGCTCTTCGCAAGCGACATGGACGGCGACGACTCGATCTACGAGGCAACCGTCGCAGCGACGCGCGGCGAGCTGCGCAGCGCGTTCAAGGAGAAGACCGCGCCGCCGAAGCCCGCGGAGGAAGCGAAGCCGGCGGACACGAAGCCGGAACCCGCGGCCGAGCCGAAGGCGGAGGAGCCCAAGGCGGACGCGCCCAAGCCCGAGGACCCGAAGCCCGCCGAGCCCAACGCGGACGCACCTGCCGCCGAGCCTGCGAAGGACGGCGACGCGAAGGCCGACGGCGACGCGAAGACGGAGCCCGCCAAGAAGGACGCGCCCAAGAAGGACGAAGGCGCCCGCTGGGCCGATGCCGTCCGCGTCGACGTCAAGCCGTTCATCGCGCAGCCGGGCGTGGCCGAGCGATCGCCCAGCCCGTCCCCGGACGGGACGCGCATCGCCTACCGCCGGGACCTGCGGACGCTCATGGTGCGCGACGTGGCTTCCGGCGATGAGAAGGAGCTGCGCACGGGCTTCGACCAGGGCATCGACTGGCGCTGGAGCCCGGACGGCCGCATGATCGCCTTCAGCCAGAACGACCCGGACTTCAACAGCGACGTCTGGATCGTGCCGGCCGACGGCAGCACGCCCCCCGTGAACGTCTCCCGCCATCCCGATGCCGACGGCAACCCGCGCTGGAGCGCGGACGGCAAGGTGCTGGCGTTCGCGTCCACCCGCGTGGACAACGAGGCGGACGTGTACCTCGTGTTCCTGGACAAGTCGCTCGAGGGCCTGCAGCGCTTCGAGCTCGACCAGTACTTCAAGGAAGCCGGCGAGGCCGCGAAGAAGAAGGCCGCCGAGCGCGGCGCGCGCGGCAAGGGCGACGGCGCGAAGAAGGACGACGGCAAGAAGGACGAGGAGAAGAAGCCCGAGGCCAAGAAGGAGGAGCCGAAGCCCCTTGACCTCGACGACGCGTGGCTCCGCCTGCGGCGCCTCACCTCGATGCCCGGCGACGAGATGGACCTCGAGCTCTCGCCGGCCGGCGACCGCGTCTACTTCATGGGCGGAACCGGCGACGCCGCCGGCCTGATGAGCGTCGCGTGGAGCGGCGGCGAGGCGAAGAAGGTCGGGCCGTCGGGCTCGATCCAGCAGATGACGCCGGCCGGCGACAAGCTGGTGCTGGTGGCGCGCGGCGGCGCGACCGTGGTCGGACTGCCGGGCGGCGACGCGAAGCCGGTCGAGTTCGCGGACACCGTGGACCTCGACCTCTCGGCGCAGAGCGACGCCAAGTTCCGCGAGGTGGCGCGGATCATGGGATCGATCTTCTACAACCCGTCGATGAACGGCTGCGACTGGCCGAAGCTCACCGAGAAGTGGGCGAAGCTCGCGGCCAACGCGCGCACCGACGAGGAGTTCGACTACGTGGCGAACCGCTTCCTCGGCGAGCTGAACGCGAGCCACCTCGGCGTGCGCAGCCCGGGCTCGGGTGGCGGCGCCGCGCGGTTCCCGGTGGGGCAGCTCGGCATCCGGCACATGCCGGCCGAGGGCGGCTTCAAGGTCACCGACATCCTGCGCGACGGGCCGGCCACCAAGGGGCAGACGCCGCTGGCGGTCGGGGACGTGATCGTCGCCGTCGACGGCAAGGCGGTGAAGCCGGGGATGTCGATCGAGGAGGCCTTCATGGGCACGCTCGGCCGCGAGACGGTGGTGCGCGTGATGCGCGTGCCGGCGGCGGGCGGCGACGCGATGGAGCTCGATGCCATCCTCGTGCCGTCATCCTCGGGCGAGATCCGCGAGCTCTCCTACCAGGAGACGCTCCGCCGCTCCCGCGAGGAGGTCGACCGCCTCTCGGGCGGGCGCATCGGGTACATCCACATCGCGAGCATGGACCAGCCGTCGCTCGACGCCTACGAGCGCGACCTCTACGCGGCGGCCGCGGGCAAGGATGGCCTGATCGTCGACGTGCGCAACAACGGCGGCGGCTGGACCGCGGACCGGCTGCTCGCGTCGATCATGATCCCGCCGCACGCGTACACCGTGCCGCGCGGCGCCGACCCGTCGAGGAAGGGGCACTACCCGGTCGACCGGCTCTTCATCCAGCGCTACTCGCAGCCGATGGCGATGCTCTGCAACGAGAAGAGCTTCTCCAACGCCGAGATCACCGCGCACGCCTTCAGGACGCTGAAGCGCGGCACGCTGGTGGGCATGCAGACCTACGGCGGCGTGATCTCGACCGGCAGCGCGTCGCTCGTCGACGGCACCACGGTGCGCACGCCGTTCCGCGGCTGGTACCTGCCGGACGGCACCGACATGGAGCTCAACGGCGCGAAGCCCGACCTGGTGGTGCCGCAGACCCCCGAGGACGAGTGCGCCGGCCGCGACGCGCAGCTCGAGGCCGCGGTGAAGGACCTGATGGGGCGCCTGAAATAGGTGCCAGGAACGGGTGTCCCCATTTTCCGGAGGAAAATGGGGACACCCGTTCCTGGCACGAATATCAGTCGAGCAGGAGCCGCTCCGGCTTCTCGATGCAGTCCTTGACGTGCACGAGGAAGCTGACGGCCTCCGCGCCGTCGATGATGCGGTGGTCGTAGCTGAGCGCCAGGTACATCATCGGCCGCAGCGCGACCTGGCCCGGGTTGCGGGGGTCCTCGACCGCGCGCTTCTTGATCGCGTGCATGCCGAGGATCGCGCTCTGCGGCGGGTTCAGGATCGGCGTCGACATCAGGCTGCCGTAGATGCCGCCGTTGGTGATCGTGAACGTGCCGCCCGACATCTCGTCGACCGAGAGCTTGCCCTCGCGCGCCCGCGCCGCGAATCCGCGGATCGCCAGCTCGATCTCGGCGAAGGTCATCGCCTCGGCGTTGCGCAGCACCGGCACCACCAGGCCGCGGTCGGTGCCCACGGCGATCGAGACGTCGCAGTAGTCGTGGTGCTCGATCTCCTCGCCCATGAAGTAGGCGTTCACCTTGGGGAAGCGCCGCAGGGCGCTGGTGCACGCCTTGACGAAGAAACTCATGAACCCGAGGCCCACGCCGTGGTGCTTCTCGAAGCTCTCCTTGTGCTCGGCGCGCAGGCGCATGACCTCGGTCATGTCGCACTCGTTGAAGGTGGTGAGCATCGCCGCCGTGTGCTGCGCCTGCACCAGCCGCTCGGCGATCCGCTGCCGGATCTTCGGCATGCGCTCGCGCCGCGTGCCGCGCGCGCCCGCCACCGCGAGCGGGGCGGGGGCCGGGGCCGGCGCCACGGGCTTCACCGGGTTGGCGATCGCCGCCACGCCGGTCGCCGCTCGCTCGACGTCGGCGGCCACGATGCGGCCCGCAGTGCCGCTGCCCGCCACGTTCGCGAGGTCGACGCCCTTGTCGGCCGCCACCTTGCGCGCGAGCGACGACGCCTTGCGGCCGCCGTCGGGCTTGGCCTCGGTCGCCGCCGCGGCTGACGCCGCCGGTGCGGATGCCGGCACGCCC
>CAYTYU010000009.1:0-35931 GCA_964440815.1 uncultured Chitinophaga sp. | reverse complement strand
AGGGTTCCCTTCACGGGAACTCTCTGGTACGCTTCCCTGAAATGAAGATCGTGGGGCGCGAGCGCCTGGCGGCGTTTTGCGACAAACACGCCGACGCGCGGCAGTGGATCGAGCATTGGCTGTCGGAGGTCGAGGCCGCTCGATGGGCCACCTCGCAGGACATCCGCGCGCGCTACGCGTCGGCGAGTTTCTTGGCGGGCAACGTCGTCATCTTCAACGTGAAGGGCAACCGCTACCGGTTGGAGCTGCGGGTCGCCTACGCGACGGCGGTCGTGGTGGTGATCTGGATCGGGACGCACGCGGACTATGAAGGGCGTAACCGTGAACGCTGAACGGGTGGATCTCGTGGAACCAAGCATCATCAAGACCGAGGAGCAGTACCGCCAAGCATTGGCGGCGGTCGAGCAGCTGGCGTCCGAGGATCCCCCAGCCGACTCGCCCGCGGGTGCGCGGCTTGAGCTCCTGGCGAAGCTCGTCGAGGACTACGAGAAGACGCGCTATCCGTTCGCGCAGCCCGACCCGGTGGACGCGATCGTCTTCCGGATGGAGCAACAGGGGCTGCGCCAGAAGGACCTCGCCGAGATGCTCGGCGGCAAGAACCGGGCGTCGGAGGTGCTGGCGCGCAAGCGGCCGCTGACGCTGCCGATGATCCGGGCGCTGTCAGAGGCGCTCGAGATCCCGCCGGCGCTGCTCATCCGTGAGCCGTCGGCGCCTTACGACGCCGCAGGACGCTCGGCGGCGGCGCCCTCCGACCGTGCGGTCGTCGCCGACTGGCTTACGCGGGTACGCAAGCGCGCGGCAGCGGACGCCGCGCTGCGGGGCCGGTTCCGCGCAGGCGATCTGAACGAAGACCTCATCCGCTATGTCGTTCGGCTGAGCTGGATGGACAAAGGACCGCGGCTCGCGATGGAGTTCCTGGCGGAGCGCGGCATCGCGGTGGTCATCGAGCCAGCGCCGCCGCGCAGCCGTATCGATGGCGCGGCGCTCGTCGGGCGCGGCGGTGCGCCGGTCATCGCACTGACGCTGCGGCAGGATCGGCTCGACCAGTTCTGGTCGACACTGGTACATGAACTCGTACACGCGTGGAAGCATCTCGGCAGCGAACACGATCAGGCGATCGTCGATGAGGACATCGAGACCATCGGCGAGGAAGGCATCGAGCGCGAAGCACATGACCTCACGGCCGAGTTGCTGATCCCGCGCGCGGTCTGGGCGCGCAGCGCGGCGGCGCAGGACCCGAACGAGGAGACGATCCGCGCGCTGGCGGCGGAATTGCAGATCAGCCCGGCCATCGTCGCAGGCCGTGCGGGTGTCACGAAGTTCGCGGGGCAGCGGCGGCTGCGGGCGTTGTTGGGATGAATAGCGCTCAGACCCCTGCCGCCGCCAACCACGCCGCCGCAGGCTCGATGACAACGGCGCCGCGAGGTAAGCCGGCACAGCGGGGTCGGACTAACTCTAGCGGCGAATGGAAGAAAGTCACGACTAAACTCCAATCAGTGGGTGTTTGGTCGAGATTCGGTTGCAGTGATGAAGGCCAACTGTGCCGCATGGGGTGATATACAACCGATTTGGGAACCCGATGACCACCACCGACACGCATGACCGGCGCATCGACCTGGACTGGCTCCGCATCGGCGCCTTTGCGCTGCTGATCCTCTACCACGTCGGCATGTTCTATGTGACCTGGGACTGGCATGTGAAAAGCGCTCGCGCCTCCGATGCGGTCGAGCCGCTCATGCAGCTCGTCAACCCCTGGCGGCTCAGCCTCCTGTTCCTGATCTCTGGCGTCGCGACCCGATTCATCGCCGACAAGACAACCGCGACCGGCCTCGCCGTGTCACGGTTCGACCGGTTGTTCTGGCCGCTGCTGTTCGGCATGTTCGTGATCGTACCGCCGCAGAGCTACTACGAGCTTCGGGAAGCTGCGGCGCACGTCGGCGGCGCCTTGAGCGACCCGAGCAGCTTCACCGGGGATTGGTGGTCTTTCTACTTCAGATACGCGACTGGATACGCAGGCTGGTGCGATGCGGACGGTTGCCTGACGGTACCGACCTGGAACCACCTTTGGTTCGTGGCCTATGTGCTCGTCTACACGCTGGTGTTGGCGGCGCTGTGGCCGCTGCTGCGCCGGTCGGATCTCCGCTGGCCCGCCGGCGCGGCTGGAAGCGTGCTGTTCCTCGTCGCACCGTGGTTATATCTTTGGGCATCGCGCGCGGCGCTCTTTCCGGTGTTCGGCAGCACCCATGCTCTGTCCGACGACTGGTACAACCACGCGGTTTATGGCGGGATATTCCTGCTCGGCTTCGTGATGGCAAAAACGCCTGCGCCGTTCGACCTGGCGATGCGCCTGCGCTGGGCGGCGCTGACCCTCGCGCTCGTCGGCTACGGCGTGTCGCAGGCGTTCACGCTCCGCTGGGGCGACGCCGAAGCACCCGCGCTCGAGCTGCTCGTCGCGAGGGGTTTCCGTGAACTACAGGCGTGGATGGCAATCGTGGCGTTGCTCGGCTTTGCGCGCCGACATTGGAACCGCGATTCGCCCCTCCGTCGTTACCTGACGGAGGCGATCTTCCCCTTCTACATCCTCCACCAGACGGCGATCGTCGTCATCGCGTACCACCTGGACAAGTTGTCCCTGCCCCTTACCTTAGAGGTCGCGTTGGTCATCGCGGGCACGGCCGCAGTCTGCTGGGGAGGCTTTGAGGTGGTGCGGCGGATCAGCGTGCTGCGGCCGATGTTCGGCCTCAAGGGGTCATTTCGCCGCCAGGCCAACGCCGCTCGGTAGTCGAGCTAGACCTTTGCGTCAGCGGCCCACAGCGCCGTCGAGAACTGCAGCGACTCGGCCGCACGCGCAGGCGTTCGATTCAAACCTGCTGCAGCGCCCTGAAGGTCTTCTGGCAGCGCCAGAGGAGCAGACCCGCGATGGGCAGGCTGACGAACGCCACCCAAGAGACGCCATCACCGATGCGGGACTCATCCGCAAGGATGTGATCGGAGATGGCTGACGCGACCGTGGCGCCGAGGCCGATACCGACGATGTTGACCACGAGCAGGTAGATCGCCGAGACGCGGGCGCGCAGCTGGTTCGGGGTGACGAGCTGGATGGCGGATGAGGCCGCGCCGAACGGGAAGCTCGAGAAGAAAAGCGTCGGGACCGCGAAGATCAAGGCGAGGGTCACATCGCCGGCTTGGAAGGTGGCGATCGCGGACGGCCATAGGAAGAGGACGCTCAGGAGCGCCACGCGGATCTCCGCCGTCTGATCGCCGTTCGCGCGCCATCGATCGGCCAACATCCCGCCCGCGAGGATGCCCGCGGCGCCCGCGAAGAACATGATCGGCCCGTAGGTGAAGGCCACGAAGAGCGCATCCACCCCGAAGCTGCGCATCAGGTGCGCGGGGAACCAGAAGGCGACGCCGTTGAAGAGCAGGGTGAGGCAGGCGATGCCAAAGAAAAAGTTCAGGTAGAACCCTTTGTGTACGAGCAGGTGTGCGATCACCGCGCGGAAACTCGGCAACTCTGCGGTGACGCCCCGACGCGGCGGCTCTTGCACCGACATCACCCAGAGCGCGACGAGGATGCCCGGCGGGCCGAGCAGCAAGAAGGGGATCTGCCAGCCGCGGACCTCGCCGATGAGCGGCAGATCGAACGGCGGCAGGACGGACACATATTGCACGAGCGCGCCCGTGACCATGATGGCGACGCCGATGCCGAAGTACACCCCCATCGAGAAGAGCCCGAGCGCTCGACCGCGCTTCTCGGGTGGATAGTAGTCGGCGAGCATCGAATACGCGGTGGGCGTCAACGCCGCTTCGCCCACGCCGACCCCCACGCGCGCGGCGAAAAGTCCTGCAAAGCTCGTCATGCGACCGCAAACAGCGGTCATCAACGACCAAAAAAAGACGCCGCCCGCGATGATGTTGCGGCGATTGCCTTTATCCGCCCAGGTGCCGATGGGCCAGATGCCGAAGACCGTGTAGAAGATCGCGAACGCGAGACCGTGAAGCAGGCTGATCTCGGTGTCGGAGAGGCCGAGATCCGCCTTGATCGGCCCGACCAGCATCGAGAGGATCTGACGATCGACATAGGAGAACAGGTACGCCACCATCAAGACGATGACGGCGTACCGTGCCTGAGAAGCGGGCGGCCAGTCGCTTCTCGTCATGGTCAATAGTTCGGAGCCGCGGGCAGCGGCTGACCGTACGGCGCGAGTTCCGGCGGCAGGATCGGCTTGTGCTCCGGGTGCCAGGTGAAGGGTTTCTTCACGGTGTCGAAGGTGTTCACGAGCGGGCCGTTGACCGTGCGCACGAAGAGGTTGTAGCCCGTGTCCGTGCCGGCGGGCCCGTGATAGACATCCTCGCGCCACCAGCAATAGCCACCGCGCTGCATGCGACCGAGATCGCCCCAGACATAATCGCCTTCGAGGGTGTAGAGCTCCTCGACCATCGGGTGCGTCCACTGCGGCTTCGCCATGCCGGGGGGTACGCGATGCGGCGGAGAGCAATAGAGGAACGAGGTCTCGCCCGTGTACGGGTCTGTGCGCAGCGGCTTGATGGCGACACCCCTCGAGAGCTGCGGGTCGACGAGGCCCGGATCCCACTCCATCAAAAGCGGGTCGACATGTTCGACCAACAGCTTCTCATCGAAACCGGCCGCTGCGCCGTCGGTCGCTTTCGGCACACCATAGAACATCGTCAACAGCACGGCGCCGTGCGGGCTCGAGGCCTGCTCGCGGGGATAGCCCGCCGGGAAGAAGCCATAGGCGTGCTTGTCGTACTGCCTGCCGTTGATGCGGATCGCGCCATCGAGCACGAGGAACTCCTCGTGACAGGACAGCGAATGCGACGCACGACGCGACCAGCCGGCGGGATACCGGATGATCGTCGTCGCGCTGCCGTCGACATCGTCATGGCTCAACATCTTCGAGTCGACATCGGCGTGGAGCGCACCATGGCATCCGGATGACCAAGGGATCATCTGGGCCTGGACGAACATGATGTGCGGTCGCGCCATGTCAGTTCCCGAAACGATAGGTGACTTCGACGCCCCACTGGCGGCCTGCGGCAGGATAGCCAAGCGCGTTGCCGATGGCGAACACATCCTTGCGGGCATCGCTCGTGGAGGTGAACTGCACGATGTTGTGGAAGTAGTCCTCGTCCGCGAGGTTCTTCACGAACGCACCGACAGCGAGATCACCTGACTCGTTCTCGTAGCCGATGCGGGCATCGACCAAGGTGTACGACGACTGGGACATCACGGTGGTGTTGGCAGGCACGAAGTACACGCGACCCTGATGGTGTGCGGCGCCCAGCAGGCTGATCGAACCGCCGCCCGAAAGATCGAAGCGGTAGGTGGCCGAGATCGAACCCTTGAACTCGGGCGCGTTGTTCAACCGGTTGCCTGCAGCGTCGATCAAGCGCGGCAGCCCGACGCGACCCGCGCAGCGTGCATCGAGCGCCACATTGGCCGCGGTGCAACTGCCATAAGGCGTCACGAAGCGGTCATAGGTGGCGTCGAGGACGGCGAGTGACGCGGCGATGTCGAGCGAATCGGTCACCTTCGCGGCGAGGTCCAACTCCAGACCTTGGACCGTGGCCTCGGCGGCGTTGGTCGTGAAGGTGGTCGTGATGCTGCCCACGCTCGCGAACACCGAGACCTGCAGGTCGGTGTAGTCGTAATAGAAGGCACTCGCGTTCGCCCGCAGCCGACCGCCGAGCCATTCGGTCTTGGCACCGACCTCGATGCTGTCGACGAGTTCGGGATCGAACGGCGGATTGACGACCGAGAGATCGTTGAAGCCGCCGGATTTGAAGCCTTCGCTGTAGGTCAGATAGAAGAGTCGATCATCCGACGGCCGGAACTCGAGGCCCACGCGCGGCGTCCAGGCGTCCCAGCTGCGGGTCACGCGGCGGGTGCTGGCGGGCGTGGCGTCGGGGATGGGGTTCGGGGTGAAGAGGCCGAGCAGCTCGTTGTCCGGCAGCAAGGTCGATTGGCGCAGGAAGTCGCCTTTCTTCTCGTCGCTGTAGCGCAAGCCGGCGCTCAAGGTCCAGGTGTCGGCGAGGTTGAAATCGACCTGACCGAAGAGTGCCGTGGCTTCGCCGGTGCCGTCGGCGCGGAAGATGAACGAGCGCGGCACCAGCACGGCAGGGGGCGTGAAGCCGGATCGGACGAGACCGAGCGCGCCGTACTTGTCTTCATCGAACCAGTACGCGCCGACGAGCCATCGACCCCAACCGCTTTCGCCTGACAAGCGCAGCTCCGCCGACAGTTGTTCGCTCTCGTAGCTGAGCGTCGTACGGGTGATCTCGATCTCCGTGCCGTCGGTGTTGAAGAGGAAATCGCTGTCCCAGTCGCGATAGCCAACGGTGAGGTAGAGGTTGGTCTTGTCGGTCACCGCCCAATCGAGGATGCCCGTGACGCCACCGGTCTCCCATTCGTGGAAGCTGGGCGTGTTGTTGTAGGTCTTGTGGATGTCGCGGTTGGGCTTCGCACCGAAGCTCTCGGCGAGACCCGTGTTGTCGATCGGGAAGATGCTCGTGTTGCCGTTCTGGAACTCGCTGTGCTCGGCGATCAAGGTCGCCGTGAGCGCATCGCTCTTCCAGCGCAGCGAACCACGGAGGGCCGCGAGATCGTTGTCGTCGATCTTGTCGCCCCCCTGCGGGTCGAGATCTTCGGTGTAGCCATCGTCCTTCAGCCGACGCACGGCGAGGCGGCCTGAGAGGTTCTCGGTGATCGGTCCCGAGACGGCGCCGCGTACATCGATGCGGTCGAAGCTGCCGACGAGCCCCGAGACATAGCCTTCGAACTCGTCGGTCGGGGCGCGCGAGATGATGTTGATCGCGCCGCCTGTCGCGTTACGCCCATAGAGCGTGCCCTGCGGGCCGCGCAGGATCTCGACGCGGTCGATGTCGAGGAACTGCGTGAGGCCCATGTTGGCGCGGCCGGTGTAGACCCCGTCGATATGCGTGGCGACGCTCTGGTCGGCGCCGACGTTGAAGATGTTGCTGCCGATGCCGCGGATGTAGAGCTGCGCCTCGCCGCCCGCTTCGCTGTAGACGAGCGAGGGATTGGCGGCCGCGATGGCACCGATGTCATCGATGTTGAGTTTCTCGATCGCATCGCCCGTGACGGCCGAGATGGCGATCGGCGTGTCTTGCAGATTACCGGCGCGCTTTTGCGCGGTGACGACGACCTCTTCGAGCAATGCGGTTTGGGCGTGGGCAACGCCGGCGGCGACTTGCGCGAACAGGATGGCGGCGACGGCGCGATTGACGGAGATGGACATGATCAAGACCTTCGACCAGTTGAGGGGAGCCGCGGAATCTACGGGGCGTCGGTGAGGTTGTCCCATGTCAGTAGGTTATGTCGTGATGCTTAGTGGTCTGCGCGGGGGCGTCGACCCGTTGTGGAAGAATGGGGGCGCGGCAGTCGGCGTCGGGCGGATCAATACGGAGATAAAGCATGTTGTCGTTGGATCACTTGGGTCTGGTGGGCTCATCGATCGTACCGCTGCGGCAGTCGTGGGTGGACCGCGGGTTTTGCGTGACCGAGCCAGAGGCGTTGATGGCGCTCGACCCACGCACCGGGCAGCGTGTTCCGCTTGGGCAGCAGAGCTGTCATATCATCTTTGAGCGCGGCTACATCGAACTCACGGCGGTAGATCCTCCGGTCACGCCCAAGCATCATCTCTATCCGTGGATCCGCGGCCCGGAGACCCCCGGTGATGCCACGCTCGCGATCATCGCGATCGGCGCCGAGGATATCGGTGGGGTGCATGCGCGACTCGCTGCGGCAGGTCTGCCGGTGGGGGCCCTCGCCCGGGCCTCGCGGCCGATTCACTACGGAGCGCGGCGGGGCGATGCCCTGTTCCGTTGGTTCATGCTCGCTGCGGCGAGCACCCCGGAGTCTTTGGTGTGCTTCGTCCGTAACGAGCGACCGGAACTGATCTTCCAGCCCGAGGTGCAGCAGCATCCGAACGGCGCGCGCGCGTTGGAGTCCGTGATCCTCTGTTCCAACGAGCCCGCGACGACGGCGGCACGGTATGCGGGCTATGCGGATACAACGGTCGTCGAAGTCGCGCCCGGGTTGGTCCGCTGCGCGCTGGACGGCGGTGTCGTCTGGGTCGGCACGGCGGGGGCGCTGGAAGCGCAGTTCGGCGAAGCGATCGAGCACGCGCCGGGCGATGCGCCGCGGGCGGTCGGATTCGGCGTAACGCCGGATCGGGTCTTCTGGGTTTCGAAGGGAAACGGCCGTTAGAGAGGCTGCTCAGGGTAGACCGCCGCGTCAGCATCAAAGGGCGGGCGGGGTATACTGACTTCAACTTGAAAACCATCCTGGGGAGCCCGTCGATGACCCTTCCGACCCAAGCGCTACAGCAGATCTACCTTTTCAAGGATCTCGACGCCGACACCCTTGCCGTGGTCGCGCAGGCTGCCAGCACGGCAGTGATCGACGCGGGGACGGATGTCTGCCGTGAGGGGCAGCCCGCCGATGGCATGTACCTCATCCGCACGGGCAGCGTGCATGTCACGAAAGACAGCGGCGATGCGGATGTGGTGATGCTCGGGTCCGGCAGCCATTTCGGCGAACTCGCGCTGGTCGATGATTCGCCGCGCAGCGCGACGGTGACGGCCGCGGAACGCTGTGAAGTCATCAAGGTAGATGCGGCGCAGCTGCGGGAATCGCTCGCCCGGAATCCGATCAGCGCCGCGGCGTTCTATCGCGCCGTGGCCCGCTCGATCGCGCGGCGGCTGCGCGTGACCACGGACGATCTGGCGTTCGCGCGCCAGCTTGCGTTGAGCCAGCGGCGCGGCGACTGACCCACCGCCTGTAAGCGCGACCTCAGACGTCGAGGTTCGCGACCGACAGGGCGTTCTTCTCGATGAAATCGCGGCGGGGCTCGCCGCCCTGCTCGCCCAGCTCGACCGGATCCCCGACCGCCCCGATGCGGCCGACCCGCTGCCGTGGGACGAGCATGGGCTGCCGGCGTGATCGTCGCCGACACCTCCGCGATCGTGGCGATCGCCTTCGCGGAACCCGAGCGCGAGGCCTTCGTCGCGGCCCTCGATCGTGCGGAGCGCACCTTGGTCAGCAGCGTCACGGCGGTCGAGGCGCGCATGGTGGTGCACGCCCGGCGGGGTCAGCGCGCGGTGGTGCTGGTCGACGATCTCCTGCGGCTGCCGTTCTTCGAGATCGTCCCGCCCGGCGCTGCGGAAATGGATGCGGCCTATGCCGCGTTCGTCGCCTACGGCAAGGGGAACGGCCATCCGGCCGCGCTCAACTTCGGCGATGTGTTCAGTTACGCGCTCGCCAAGACCCGCGGGCTGCCACTGCTCTTCAAGGGCCGCGACTTCGCAGAGACCGACATCGCCAGCGCGGTGTGAGGGGGGGGCGGCGCGGCCTGGCAGCTCTCGGAAGACGCGCTGACGTAGTCGGTGGCAGTGAGGGGCTGCAGCACCCCTGCGTCGTAACCAGAGATCGGTCGAACTCAGCGGGGGTCGGATGCATCCGAGGCACAGGTTGGCAGGGACTCCGGCGGCGTTGGCCGTGGCGGTATTGGCCGTGGCGGTGTTGCTCAGCACCGGCCCGGCGGCACATGCGGTCGACGCGCCACCGGCGCAGCAGCAAGCGGCTGACCCGGCGCTCGCCGCGGTGATCGACCGGTTCGCGGCCGAGAGCCGCGAACAGGACTACTACGGGCGACTGCAGCAAGGTCAGATCGTCGACCGCATCCCGGCGGGGACCCTGGCCGAGGCGCGGGACGCCGTCGCGCGTGCGGGGCGGGTGCGCGCGGAGCTCGCGCAGCTCGATCAGGCGCGCCTCGCCGAGGGCGATCGGGTGTCGGCGGAGATCCTGGCGTGGTCGCTCGGGCACCAGATGAACGCCGAGCGGCAGTGGTGGTACGAATTCCCGGTCACGCCGTACACCACCTTCGACCTGAATGTCGCGATGCAGGCGCTCGCCGCCAACCCGCTGCGCACGGACGCCGAGCGCGCCGCCTGGCTGTCGCTGGTCGACTCGATCGCCGCGCGGCTCGACGCGACGGTGGCGCGCATCGACGCGCAAGCGGAGCGCGGCATCCGGATGCCGGCCCTGACGGCCGGGCCGGCGGTGGAATACTTTGAGGCGCTGCAGCCCCGCTACGCCGCCCTGCCGGCGGACGCCGAGCGCCGCGCGGCCGCGCTCGAGGCGGATGTCCGTGGCCGTTTCGTCACCGCGGCACGGGCGACGGTATCCGGGCGGCTCGAGCCGGCGCGTGCCGCCGTCGTCGCACGGCTGCGCCGCGCAGAGGCCGAGGGACCGCAGACGGTCGGGCTCGGGCAATACCCGGGCGGCAAGGAGGCCTACCGCGACCTCGCCCGCTTCCACACCTCGCTCGACATCACGCCCGAGGATGTCATGGCCTACGGCGAGGCGCGCGTGAAGCGCGTCAACGCGGAGATCGAGGCGATCGCCGCCGACTTGGGCATCGCCGGCGGCCGCGAGGGCATCCGGCGCGTGCTGCGCGAGGATGCGCGGTTCCTCGCGAAGTCGCCGGACGACGTCGCGCGGCGCTACATGCAGGCGATGGCGCGGATCATGCCGCGGGTCCCGGAATACTTCTCGCGGCAACCGCGCGCGCCGCACGGCGTGCGACGGCTCGACCCGGCCGCCGAGGCCACCATGACCTTCGGCTACTACCAGGCGCCGACGCGTGCCGAACCTCGCGGCGACTATGTGTTCAACGGCTCGCGGCTCGAGGAGCGCTCGCTGATGTTCGCGGCGCCGATCATCTACCACGAACTCGTGCCGGGCCATCACTTCCAGGTCGCGCTGCAGATCGAGAACGAGCGCATCCCCCCGTTCCGGCGCGCGTCGGGCATCTTCGGCTTCAACGCCTACACCGAGGGCTGGGCGGAGTACGCCGCCGAGCTCGCCGGCGAGATGGGGCTGTACGACGACCCGTACGACCGCCTCGGGCGGCTGATGCTCGATGCCTTCCTGTCCGCGCGCCTCGTGGTCGACCCGGGGATGAACCTCTTCGGCTGGTCGCTCGAGCAGGCGCGGCAGTACATGCGCGACAACACCTTCCAGTCCGAGACCGAGATCCGCACCGAAACGCTGCGCTACTCGACCGCGATCCCGGGCCAGGCGCTCGGCTACAAGATCGGCCACCGGGCGCTCGACGAGCTGCGCGCCGCCGTGCGCCGTCATCAGGGCGACGCCTTCGACATCCGCGCGTTCCACGACGCCGTGCTCGACGGCGGCGCGATGCCGATGACGGTCCTGCAGGCGCAGGTGGCGCGCAGGTTCGGCCTGCCCGCGGATGCGGCCCCGTGAGCCCGCGCTGGTCCTCGCAGCTCGCGTTCTATCTCGCCACGATCGGCGCCGCGGTCGGGCTGGGCAGCATCTGGCGGTTCCCCTACCTCGTCGGCACGCAGGGCGGCAGCGCGTTCATCCTCGTGTTCGTGGTCGCCTGTGTCGCGATCGCGGTCCCGATGCTCGCCGCCGAGTTCCTCATCGGCCGTCGCGCGCGCCTGAACCCCATGCAGGCCGCCGGTGCGGTGGCCGTGGCCGCCGGACGATCGCGGTGGTGGAACGCGATCGGCGTGCTCGGCACGCTGGCGTCGTTCATCATCATCTCGTACTACACGGTCATCGCCGGCTGGGTGCTCGCCTATGCTTGGAAGTGCGCGAGCGGGCAGTTGCAGGGGCTCAGCCCGGAGCAGTTGGCGAACGAGTGGCGCGGCTTCCTGGCGGACCCGTGGCAGATGGCCGCATGGCACCTCGCGTTCCTTGCGCTGCTCGGCGTGATCTCCGGTCGCGGCGTCATCAAGGGGCTCGAGGTCGCCAACCGCTGGCGCGCGCCGCTGCTGCTCGGCCTGCTCGGCGTGCTGGTCCTCTACGCACTGTTCACCGGCGATGTCGCGCGAGGTCTCGGGTTCGCGTTCCAGCCGGACTTCGCGCGCATCGACGCCGAGGTGGCGCTGACCGCGATCGGGCAGGCCTTCTACGCGACCGGTGTCGGCATGGCGATGATGCTCGCCTACGGCGCCTATGCGCCCAGCGACAGCTCGTTGCTGCGCTCGGCGTCGCTGATCGTGCTGTCGATCCTCATCGTCTCGGTGCTCGCCACGTTGGTGGTGTTCCCGTTGGTGTTCCGCTTCGGCATGGACCCGGCGCAAGGGCCTGACCTGGTCTTCAATGTCTTGCCAGCAGCGTTCGCGCTGATGCCGGGCGGACAGGTCTTCGGCACGCTGTTCTTCCTGCTGCTGGTGGTGGCGGCGTTGACCCCCGCTATGGCGGGGCTGGAACCGCCGATCGCCTGGTGCGAGCAGCGCCTGCGCATGCGGCGGTCTGCCGCGGTCGCCACCACGATCGGCGCGGAGTGGCTGCTGGGGTTGCTGTCGCTGCTGTCCTTCAATCTCCTCGCGGGCTGGCATCCGCTCGACGCGCTGCCCCGCTTTGCAGAGAGCACCTGGTTCGATGTGGTCGACTACCTCACGGCGAACGTGTTGCTGCCGATCGGCGCGCTGATGACCGCGGCGTTCGTCGGCTGGCGACTGCCGCAGGCCTTCCTCGATGAAGGGTTCGCGCAGTCGAGCCCGGCCACACGACAGGCGATCGTGTGGATGCTGCGGCTGGTGTGCCCCGCCGCCATCATCGCCGTGTTCGTCGCCGCAGTGGCCTAGTTCGCCGCGGCCCTGCGCCGGGGCACCGGGGCCGCGCGTCAGTAACCGCCCGCGACGCCCGCGCGCCGCGGGTCCGTGCTGGCGCTCAGCAATCCGGTCACCGGGTCCCGCCATGCCTGCTGATACGAGCCCATCGGCACATCGAACGCCGGGCGCGGACGCACGGTGGCACCGAGCTTCGCCAAGTCCCGCACCACCCGCTCGGGGATGCGCGTCTCGATCGTGATCCCGTAGTCGTCCGCCATCGGCAGCATCCGCGGCAGCACCGCGGCGTCATAGGGATCGTAGGGATAGTCGAGCACGTTCGACAGCATCTGCGGCACCGTGCAGAAGACATTGCCGGGCGAGCCCATCGACAGCCACGGACGACCGTCGCGCAGCACCATCGTGTTGCTCATCACGCAACGGATACGGCTGCCGGGCAGACCGAGCCAGCCGTGGATGCCGGCGCTCATGCCGAACTGCGCGTGCGTGCCCCACATCGGCACGCCGCCGACGACCATGCCCGGGATGCCGCCGGCCTGCAGCGTGTTCATCGTCTGCACCCAGTTGCCCTGCGCGTCGACACAACTGAGCTCGCAGCTGCCGGGCGGCTGCTTGGTGGGCGCTGCCGGCGCACCGCCGTTCCAGCCGAACGCGCGTCCGAAACCGGGATGCGAGGTGAGCTGCACATGCGTCGTGAGATCGACGCCAGCCTTCGGGCGCGAACGCTTCAGGATCGCGGCGAGGCTCGCGAGGTGGTCGTCCGACATCCAGACATCGAGCGGCGTCTCGAAGAACTGCGGATCGTGCAGCATGCCGAGCTCGAACTCGGCGCGGCGCAGCGCCTGCGCCATGTAGTACAGGCTCTCGGCCGACTCGGTGTAGTGCCCGAGCGAGGACACATCGAGGTGCCGCAGGATGCCGAGCACGATGCAGCAGAAGAGCGCCTGCCGCTCCGGCGGCGCGGGCTGCACGATCTCGTACTGCTTGTGCGGATAGCGGATCGGGTCCACCCAACGCGGCGGATTGGCGGAGAGGTCGGACAACTGGATCTTCCAGCCGAGCTCATGAGCGCGGGCGACGAACGCGCGCGCCCACGCGCCTTGCGTGAAGTGGTCGGGACCTTCGTCGGCGAGGCCACGCAGCGTGCCCGCGAGCGCCGGGTTGCGGAGCTTCACGCCGACCGACGGCGAGAAGCCCTCCGGCGCGAACAGCGCGCGCATGTCGGGGAAGTAACCCGAACTCTCGATGAACAGGTCGAACAGCGAGCGCTGGAACTCGTCGACCGGAAAGCCGTCCTCCGCCCAAGGGATCGCGGGTTCGACGAGGCTCTTCCAGCTCTTCGAGCCGAAGCGCTCATGCAGCGCCTTCATGCCCGGCATGAAGCCGGGCAGGCAGGCCATCGGCGAGCCCGTCGCAAGGCCGCCGACACCGGGCGGATGCGGCCGGAACGGTGGCAGCGTCGGGTGCAGCGTGCCGGTGCTGTTGAGGTAGTGGATGCGGCCGGTCTTCGCGTCGTGCACGAGCGCGCTGACCGTGCCGGCGTGGTTCGTCATCTCGGGCTGCACCGTCGCCTGGACGATGCTGCCGCAGATCACGGCGTCCACCGCATTGCCGCCCGCGCGCAGCGTGTCGAGCATCGCCTGCGTGACGATCGGGCTTTGGCTGCTCGCGACCGCGCGCTTGCCGCGCACGACCTCCTTCGGACCCTGGCGCGACATGGGCGGCACGCTGCCGCGCGCTTTCGAGGCCGCGGCTGCTGCAGCGGGCGCAGCGGCAGGCGCAGCGGCAGGCGCAGCGGCGCCCGCCAAGCCCAAGCCCGCCGCCATCAGGAACTCCCGACGATCCGTCTCGCTCACAGCAGACCTCCTGCATCGATGAACCACTCGCGCAACCACGCTGCCGGCCCGCGATCCACGATCAGCTCGACGCGCTCCTCGCCCTGCGGCCGCAGGATCACGGCAAGTTGGGCGAACCGGGTGCGTGTGCAGCGGCCAGGCGACAGCATCGCCTCGGCGAGCTCGAGTCCGGTACCGCGCGCGAGCAGCTCGCGGACCCGCGACCCGGCCAGCTCGAAGGCCACCAGCGAGTCGGAGACATCCACGACCGCCGCCGTCTGTCCGGCACAGGCGCGTCGCCCCGCATCGACCAAGGCCGCGCCGTCGCCGCTTGCGGAGATCAGCAGCCACCCGTCGGGCGCGAGCCACAGCACCGCGGGATCGACGCCGGCGCTGTGGCCGGGGATCGTGGGCAAGGGCGTGTCGCCGATCCGCAGCGACGCGGCAGCGGCGATCGCGCGGCGCGGCAACTGCAACCGCACCATCGCGCGCGGCGGCAGGACGCGCAGGACCGTGTCTCCGGTCAGCGTCGTCAGCGTCTCATCCATGCGTGCGCTCATCCATGCGTGCGCTCATCCATGCAGGCGCTCCCCCTTCGCATCGTAGAAGGGCGTGGGCACGACCTGCGCGCGGCCGGTGCGGCCGAAGTCGAGGAGCGTGACCGACTGGCCGATGCGTGCGCGCCCGCCGCGCAGCAAGGCGAGCGCCACGCGCGTGCCGAGCGTCGGGCTGAAGGCCGCCGAGGTCACCCAACCGTCGCTGCCTTCGTGCGTGCCGTCGAACCGCAGGTGCGCACCCGGGATCAACAAGTCGTCCTCGCCCGTGAGCCCCACCAACTGCAAGCGGTCCGTGCGCAGGTTCTCGGGACGGGTCAACGAGCGCTTGCCCACATAGTCCGCCTGCTTCTTGAGCGCGACCTCGCCCCAGCCGACATCGGCGGGCGAGGTCGTGCCGTCGGTGTCGAGACCGACATGGAGGAAGCCTTTCTCGAGACGCAGCAACAGCAACGCCTCGGTACCGTAGGGCGTGAGGCCGGCGTCGCTGCCCGCCTGTTCGAGCGCGCGCCACAGCGCGGCGCCCTGACGGGCAGGGACGTTGATCTCGTAGCCGAGCTCGCCCGAGAAGCTCACCCGGTAGAGCCGCACGGGCATCCCGGCCAGCGTGCCGGTGCGCACATGCAGGTGCGGGAACGCCGCGGCAGAGAGGTCGATGTCGGTGCCGAGCCGACCCAGGATGGCGCGCGCCTGCGGCCCGGCCAAGGCCACCGTCGCCCACTGCGTCGTGACCGGCGTGACCACCACATCGAGGTCGGGCCACTCGCACTGCCGCCACTCGTCGAGCCAGGCGTTGATGCGCGCGGCGCCGGCGCTCGTCGTGGTGATCACGAAGTGCCGCTCGCCGAGCCGCGCGATCGTGCCGTCGTCGATGATCACGCCGTTTTCATTGAGCATCAGGCCGTAGCGGCTGCGGCCGACCTCGAGCGTGCGGACGTTGTTGACATAGAAGGCGTCGAGGAAGCGCGCCGCATCCGGCCCTTCGACCTCGATCTTGCCGAGCGGCGACGCGTCGAACAGGCCCGCGCCGCCGCGCACCGCCCGCACCTCGCGCGCGATCGCCTGGTCTTTCGTCTCGCCAGGGCGCGGATACCACGCCGGCCGCATCCATCCGGAGGCTTCCTCGAACACCGCGCCGAGGCGCTCATGCTCCGCGTGGGCAGGCAGCCGTCGCCGCGGCGCGTAGAACTCGCCGACCTGCCGCCCGGCGAGCGCGCCGAGCGTGACAGGCGTATACGGCGGGCGGAATGTGGTCGTGCCCACGGCGTCGGGCGTGCGGCCCGTCAGCGCGGCGACGGTCAGCAGCGCGTTCAGGTTGCTGGTCTTGCCTTGGTCCACCGACATGCCCGTGGTCGTGTAGCGCTTCAGGTGCTCGATGGCATCGAAGCCCTCGCGCAGCGCAAGGTCTATGTCGGCGACGGTCACATCGTGCTGCAGGTCGATCCATTGCCGGTGTCGACGCCCGGCCGGGGCGATGCGCTGCGCATCGACGCGCGGGCTCGAAGGCATCTCCTCGACCGACGGCAGCGCGCCGGCGGCGTCGACGACGAAGCCGGCGCGGGCCGCCTCGGCCTGCACCGCGCGCGCGGCGCTCGCGAAACACTCGGCGATCGAATGCGCGCCTGCGAGCGACCCGGCGACCGCGAGCGGTGCCGTACCGGCGACGGTCATGAAGCACTGTCGCTCGGCGTCGAAGGCGAGGCGACCGCGAGCGTGCGACCACAGGTGCAGCGCCGGGGCCCAACCGGCCGAGGTGCCGACAGCGTCGCAGGCGAGGCGCAGTCGCTGCCCCGTGCCCGTGATCGGCATGATCTCGACGGCGGCGAGACGGCGGCGGCCCTCCGCGCGCGCGATGACCGAGCCGCCGTGGACGGGCACGCCGGCGGCCTGCAGCGCCTGCGCGAGCCCGCGCGGCAGTTCGGTCCGGCTGTCGATCAGCGCCGGGACCTCGACGCCGGCGCGCACGAGGTCGAGCGCCGCCAGATAGGCGGAGTCGTTGTTGGTGGCGAAGACGACGCGCCGGCCTGCGGCGACCGCGAAGCGCTGCGCGTAGGTGCGGACCGCGCCGGCGAGCATCACGCCGGGCAGGTCGTTGCGCTCGAACACCCAGGGCTGCTCGAGGGCGCCGGTCGCGAGCACGATGCCGCGCGGGCGCACCCGCCAGTAGCGGTGTCGGACGCCCGATGCGCTGGCCGACTCGCAGACCCGCTCCAGCAAGCCGACATGCCCGTGGTCGTAGAGACCGAAAGCCGTAGTGGCCCGCAGCAGCGTCACCCGCGGATCGGCCGACAGTGCGGCGAGCGTCTCGGCGACCCATCGCGCAGCCGGCAGACCCTCGATCGTGCTGGTCCCGACGAGAAGATGACCGCCGAACGCTGCGTCCTGCTCGACGAGCATGACGCGGGCGCCCGAGCGTGCCGCAAGGCGGGCCGCGGCGAGGCCCGCCGCGCCGCTGCCCACCACGAGCAGGTCGCAGGTGGCGTTCGCCACATCGTAACGGTCCGGATCCGGCCCGTGCAGCGCATCGCCGAGGCCGGCGGTGCGCCGGATGATCCCCTCGTACGCGTGCCACGACGGCCAGATGAAGGTCTTGTTGTAGAAACCGGCGGGCCACAACGGGGCGACGAGATCGAGCGCGCGGCCCACATCGAAGCGCAGGCTCGGCCAGCAGTTCTGCGGGCGCACCGCGAGACCCTCGCGCACGGGGACGAGCGTCGCACGTGCGCTCGGTTCGAGCCCGTCGCCCTCGCCGATCGCGACCAGCGCGTTGGGTTCCTCGACGCCCGCGCTGAAGATGCCGCGCGGCCGATGGAACTTGAAGCTGCGGCCGACGAGGCGTTCGCCGTGCGCGAGCAGCGCCGAGGCGACCGTGTCGCCCTCGAAAGCGCTCATCGGCCGGCCGTCCCAGCGCCACTGCACCGGTCGTGCGCGATCGATCAGACCGCCGCCGCCGAGACGGAATGCGCCGCCCGTATCGCGGGCGGACATCAGTGGGCCACGCCCGCTGCGGCGCCCTCGTCGATCAGGCGGCCCTGCGCAAAGCGCTCGAGACCGAAGGGCTCGATCAAGGGATGCGGGCGGCCGGTCGCGAGCGTGTAGGCCATCGTCTCGCCGCCGGCCGGGATCGCCTTGTAGCCGCCGGTGCCCCAGCCGCAGTTCACATAGAGACCCGGCACGGGCGTCGGTCCCATGATCGGCGTCGTGTCCGGGGAGATGTCGACGATGCCCGCCCACTGCCGCATGAGCCGCAGCCGCGAGAACGCGGGGAAGAGCTCGAGGCAGGCCTGCACATTGGCCTCGGTGATCGGCAGGCCGCCGCGTTGCGCGTAGGACGCGTACACATCGGCGCCGCCGCCGATGACCATCTCGCCCCGGTCCGACTGGCTCACATACACATGCGCCTTGGCGGACATCACCACCTGGTCGAGCATGGGCTTGACCGGCTCGCTGACCATCGCCTGCAGCGCCATGCTGGTGAGCGGCAGGTCGAGCCCCGCCTTGCGCGCAAGCTCGGTCGAATGCCCGGCGACCGCGAGACAGATGCGCGGTGCGCTGATGCGGCCGAGGTTGGTCTCCACGCCGACGACCGCATCGCCGTCGCGGACGAACCCTTGCACCTCGCAGCCCTGCACGATGTCCACGCCGAGCCGCGTCGCCGCGCGCGCGAACCCCCACACGACCGCGTCATGGCGCGAGGTGCCGCCGCGCCACTGCACGCTGCCGCCGACGATCGGGAAGCGTGCGCGCCGGTTCAGCAGCGGCACCAGCCGGAACAGCTCGTCCGTCGTCAGCATCTCGCCGTCGACGCCGTTCGCGCGGCAGGCATTGGTCGCGCGCCGCAGGATCTCGAGCTCGTGGACATCGTGCGCGAGGTTGATCTTGCCGCGCTGGCTCATCATCACGTTGAAGTTGAGTTCGCGCGACAGGCCCTCGTAAAGCTGCAGCGACCGCTCGTAGAACTTCGAGGACGGCAGGTGGAAGTAGTCGGAGCGCGACACCTGGGTGTTGCGGCCGCTGTTGCCCTGGCCGATCGCGCCGCGCTCGAGCACGGCGACGCGGCGCAACCCGTGTTGCCGGGCGAGGAAGTACGCGGTGGCGAGGCCGTGGCCGCCACCGCCGACGATGATCACGTCGTAGGCCGGTCTCGGCTCGGCGTTCCGCAGTACCCGGGGCCACCGACGGTGGCCGCGCAGCGCGTGCAAGGCGAGACGAAGCAGGGAATACTGGGACACTGGGGCTCGGGGTCGGGAGGATGCTGCGGGCTCCATTGGACAGACGCAGAGCCCGGTCGGCTCCTCAGTCACGGCCCGGCGGGCGCGCCCGGGGGGTTGAGGGAAGCCCTGGACGATGCGTCCATGACGGACAGGCAAACGGAGATCGGCATGGATTCGATGGGTTCTCGCGTCCGCGGCGCGCTGTCCGGGACGCTGGTCTGGGACAACCACGGCTGCATGCCCTTGCGGCCGGCCGACGAGCGTTTCCTGCCGCAACTCGAACGGTATCGCCGCTCGGGGATGCGCATCGTCGGCCTCAATGTGGGCTTCGATGCCGTGCCCTGGGAACAGACCGTGCAGATGCTCGCGGCTTTCCGTCACTGGCTGCGTCGGCACCCCCGGCGGTACCGATTGGCCGAGACCGCCGCCGACCTGTCGTCGAAGGACCGGCGGTTGGCGGTGTTCTTCGACATCGAGGGCGGCAGCGCGCTGAACGGCCAGTTGAGCCTCGTCGAGCTGTACCGTGACCTCGGCGTCCGGTGGATGTCGATGGCCTACAACCGCAACAACCTGTTGGGCGGCGGTTGCCAGGACACGGACAAGGGGCTGACGAAGTTCGGCCGGGCGGTGGTCACGGAGATGGAGCGGGTGGGCATGACCGTCTGCTGCAGCCATACGGGCCATCGCACCACCATGGATGTGATGCGCCACGCCACGCGGCCGGTGATCTTCTCGCATTCGAACCCGCTCGCGCTCTGGAAGCACAAGCGGAACATCCGCGACGAAGCGATCCGCGCCTGTGCCGCTACCGGCGGGGTCATCGGCATCAACGGCATCGGCACCTTCCTCGGCGAGAACGACAACCGCTCGGCGACCTTCGCGCGGCATGTCGATCATGTCGTGCAGCAGGTGGGCATCGATCACGTCGGCATCGGCCTCGACTACGTGTTCGACATGCAGGAGCTGGACGACTACATCGCTGCGCATCCCGAGATGTTCCCGCCGGAGCTGGGATACGCCACAGGCCTGCGCCTCGTCGCGCCCGAGCAGTTGCCCGAGATCGCCGCGGAGCTCTTCAGGCTCGGCTATCGCACCGGCGATGTGCACAAGGTGCTGGGCGGGAACTTCCTGCGCGTCGCGAAGACCTGCTGGCCGAAGGGTCTGCCCAAGCGCTGAAGCGGCGCGGACCTCAGGCGGCGGCGGCGCGCAGCGCCGAGATCGCCGTCATCATGTGCTTCTCGACCATGCTCACGGACACGCTCGTGGCGCGGGCGATCTCCGCGTAGCTGTCCCCGTGCACGCGGTGCAGGATGAACGCTTGGCGCGTGGCCGGCTTGAGCGCGGCGAGCGCGGCAAGCACCTGCGCCAGGCGCTCGTCGTACTCCAGAGCTTCCTCCGGGGTGGGACCGGCGCAGCGCAGCTCGGCCTCGTCCAGCTCGACCGAGACGCTGGCGGCCTTGATGTGCAGGCGCCGGGCACGGTCGCGGACGAGGTTGCGCGCCAGCGTGAACACGAACGCCTCGGGCCGCTGCAGGTGGGCCGGGCAGGAATCGCCCACGAGGCGCAGGAACACCTCCTGGGTGAGGTCGTCGACATCGTGGGCGTTCAGACGGTAGCTGGCGAAGAAGCGCTGCAGCGGCCGCCGGAAACGCGTGTGCAGCGCCACGACGCGGTCCGCGCCGATGCGCGGCGCGAAACCCGACGGATCTATGACTGCAGCCATGTCGCCTTCCCCGGAGTTGGTCGGTGTCTCTTTTCACTGCCGTCTATACAGCAGTGTCCGTACACTTGTGTATGGACTGAGCATCGCGGGGTCGGGCGCGGCTTGTCAAGCGCGGCCCTGATTTAGGGGGGTGGGGTGTCAGCGGCGGGTGAGCACCCGGGTGTACAGGGGCAGGAACCGCAGGCGCTGCTCGCGCGGCTCCTCGACGCCCATCGCGTAGTAGCCGACTTGGTGGAAATAGGTGATGCGGGCGCGGATGAAGGCCTCCTCGTCCGGGTGGCCCATGTCGAGGAACAGCTGTTTGAGCACCTCGATCCGCTCATCGTCCACGCGCCGGACCGCGTGGGCGACCTTTGCCGACACGCGCGCCCAGTCGCGCACCGCCGCATCCCAAGCCGGGCTGTAGCCCGCCTCATTGATCCAGATGTCGACGACGGTCTGGAACGCAGCCATGCCGTCGCGGCCGGGCATCTTCAGCAGGGCCCGGAAGGCGGCGCTGTTGTTCTGCTCCCAGTCGACGAGCAGCTCGTCGAGGAGCTGTTTGCGGCCGTTGAAGAACCAGTAGAAGCCGCCGCGCGTGACCTTGAGGCGCCGGGCGAGCTTGCCGACCTCGACGCCGCGGATGCCGTCGCGGATCAGCGCCTCGCGCGCGGCCGCGAGCCAGGCCTCGCGCCCGAGGGGACTCGTGCGGGACCGGGCGGCCGGGCCCCGGCGAGCGGTGGTAGTTCGCGGTTGACTGGTTTTTTTGACGGGCATCCGGATGATGGACCTTCGAAGTGCGACGATACCCTGCGCTGAGGAGGCACCGGCCACCTGCGTCTAGGACCGCGGGTGTCCGTCTTGGGCGCGCAGCAGAGGATCGACCGTCATCATGGAGATTACCCGACCACGTCCCGAGCCGCCATCGTCCGGCTCGGGCCACCATCGCGAAGTCCTCTGGCTCTCCGCCACCGAGCTGTGGGAGCGGTTCACGTTCTATGGCCTGCGGGCCCTGCTGGTGCTGCACCTCATCGCGGCGCCGGCAGCGGGCGGCTTCGGCCTGACCGATGCCGACGCGGCGGCGGTGTACGGCCTCTATGCGGCGACCGTCTACCTGTCGGCCCTCCCCGGCGGACTGCTGGCGGACCGCTATCTCGGCCCGGTGCGGTCGATCTGGCTCGCGGGGTCTGCGATGCTCGCAGGCAACCTCGTGCTCGCGTTCGCCGATGCGCTCGCGACATTCGCGGCAGGCCTCGCGCTCGTCGCCCTCGGGGCCGGCACCCTCAAGGCCAGCATCGTGCCGCTCGTGGCGCGCGCGGCGCGGCGCGAGGGCCGCTCCCTCGATGCCGCTTTCACCATCTTCTATGTCGGCATCAACATCGGCGGCATCGGCGGTCCGCTGCTGGCGGCGGCGCTGGCGAGCCGCTACGGGTGGTCGGCCGGTTACCTCGCCGCCGCCGCCGGCATGGCGCTCGGGCTCATCACCTATTCGCGGATCGCGCGGCTGCTGACCGATCCCGCCGATGTCGCCCGCGTCCCCTCGCCCGGCGTGCTCATCGCGTCGGTCGCAGGCTTGGCTGCGGCAGGCCTGCTGGTAGCGACCGTACCGCCCGTCGCGCTCGTGAAGGGCTTCCTCGCGGTGGTGAGCGCCGCCACCGTCGCCGGCTTCATCTACCTGCATCGATGCGCCGAGTCGGACGTCGAGCGGCGCAACGTGGTCACCCTTGCCGGACTCTTCTGCGGCGCAGTCGTGTTCTGGAGCGCCGGCGAGCAGGCGGCGGCCTCGCTGACGCTGTTCGCCGCGCGCTTCACCGATCGCGTGGTCCTCGGCAGCGAACTGCCCGCCGCGTGGTTCCAGTCGCTCTATCCGGCGGGCGTGGTGCTGCTCGCGCCGTTGTTCGCGCTCGCGTGGACGCGCCTCGCGCGGCGCGGCGCCGATCCCGATGCGGTCGCCAAGTTCGGCGCCGGGCTGCTCGTCGGTGGTGGCGGCATCGCGCTGGCCGCGGCCGGCGCGTTCAGCGCCCCGCAAGGCGGCGCATCACCGCTCTGGTTGGTGGGGACTTACCTGTTGATCGCGATCGGCGAGATCCTGCTGAGCCCCATCGGGCTCGGCGCGGCCGCCCGCTACGCACCGGCCTCACGGGTGGCCTTCGCGACGGGGTTGTGGTTCCTGTCGCTCGGGCTCGGCGGTCTGTTCGCGGGACTGACCGGGAGCCTCTTCGACCTCGGCAGTCCGTCCGGTCTGGGCGCTGCGTTCGCCTCGATCGCCGCGCTCCTTGCGGCCGCCGGCACGATCTTCCTGATCGTGTCGCGGCGGTCGCAGGGAGCGGCGTCCGCTTAGAAGCGCTTGCGCACCACCATGCCGTAGGTGCGCGGCTCGAGGGGCACCGCGTACAGCGTGTTGGAGGTGAAGGGCTGCGGCGCGAAGGCCTCGCGGCCGAGGATCGCGTAGTCGAAGGTATCGAGCACGTTGCGGATGTAGGCCGAGACCTCCCAGCCGCCCTCGAGCGTCACGCCCGCGCGCAGGTTGAGGCGGTCGTAGCTCGCGACCGTGTTCTCGGCAGCCGGTGACGGCGAAGTCGTGGCGCCGTCGGGGACGTTGTAGTCATCCACATATTGCCAGGTCAGGCCGAGATCCAGCTTCGGCCCCGTGCCGAGCGGCACCGACCAATCGACCGTCAATGCGGCCGTGCTCTTCGGGATCGACCAGAACGGGTCGCCGGCCCGGTCGATGCCGAACTGGATGAACTCGTCGAACTTGGCATCGGTGTAGCCGTACGAGAGTCCGAAGCGCAGGTCGTCGGTGGGCGCCGCCGCGATCTCGAGCTCGACGCCCTTGCTCGTGCTCTTGCCGGCATTGGCGATCACGGTGATCGGCGTCAGACCGTTCGGGTCGGGCACGACATTGAGCGTCTGCTGCTGCTTGATGTCGATGTTGAACAGCGCGACGTTCGTCGTCAGGCGCCCGTCGAGCCAGCTGGCCTTGATGCCGAGGTCGTAGTTGGTGGACTTCTCATCGGCGTAGGGCAGGTCCTGCCCGGCCCGGCTCGGATAGCGGTTGATGCCGCCCGCCTTCCAACCCTGCGCCCAGGTGGCGTAAAGGTTCACGTCCGGTGTCAGCTGGTAGGACACCGACGCCATGCTCGAGAAGTTGTCGGCGCTGAAGTCGTTGGTCTTGAGGAAGGCGCGGATCGCGGCGTTGGCGATGTTGATGACACGCTCGCCGTCCGTGTCCGCGGTCTCGTCGGAGTAGCGCGTCCCGAGGGTGACCTCGAGCTTCTCGATCGGCCGGAAAGTGACCTGCCCGAACGCCGCCAAGCCGTCGCGCGTCTCGGTGAAGCGCTCGCGGATGTAGAGCGGCGGCAGCACGCCGGCGCCGGCCAGACCGTGGTCGACGGTGCGGGGCTGGAGCATCTCCTGCTCGAACCAGTACGCGCCGACCAGCCAATCGAGGCTCTGGCCGGAACCCGCCAGCCGGAACTCCTGGCTCGTGAACTCCTGCTTCAGGTTCTGCAGCTGGTAGATGCCGCTGGCCTGCACCGGCTGCGGCGCGACGGTCAGCGGCACGATCGGCGGCGAGTTGGTCTGCGTGACGGCGTTCAGCGTGACCGGCGTCAGGTTGCTGGGCTTGCCGTCCCAGTCCCACTGGATGCGCGACTCGACCGTGCGCCGCCCCGTGATCGAGGTCAGCGTGACCGCATCGTTCAGCTCCCACTCGACGTTGAGCTGGATGCCGTCCGTATCCTTGAAGTCGTCCGGACCGAGCTGGTCCGCGATCGCCTCGTAGCACTCGCAGCGCAGCGGTACGCCGATGCCCATCTCCTTCATGTCCTTGCGGCTGGCATCCAAGGTCAGCGTGCCGGTGAGCCGGTCGTTCGGTGTCCAGACCAGCGTGCCGCGCCCGACGAACTGCTTCGAGAAGTAGTCGCGGTTCAGCGTGATGTTGCGCACATGGCCGTCGGTGGCGCCGTACTGCAGGCTGAGGCCGGCCGCGAGGGTATCGGACACCGGACCCATCAGGCTCAGCAGTCCGCGGTAGGTGCCGAAGCGGGCGCCCTCCAGCTCGACGCGGCCTTCGAAGTCGCGGCCCGGCTTGCGCGTGACGATGTTCACCGCGCCGCCCTGCGTGTTGCGGCCGAACAAAGTGCCCTGCGGGCCGCGGAGCACCTCGATGCGTTCGGCATCGAGGAAGCTCGTGTCGAAGCCGATCTGCGGCTGGTACATGCCATCGATGAAGAGGCCGACCGCAGGCTCGAGACCGCCGTTGAAGCCGACGCCGCGGATGGTCAGGTACTGGTAGTCCGAGGTCGGGCTCGCACCGCCGGCCGCCGTGAAGTAGAGGTTCGGGATCCGGCTGTAGGTCTCCGTGATGTTGGTGATGCCCTCGGCCTCGAGCGCCGAGGCGTCGATCACGCTGACCGGAAGCGGTACGTCCTGGAGCGTTTCGGCGCGCTTGCGGGCCGTCACGACGACCTCGTCCAGCGCGACCTCGGCGGCGTAGACCGGTATCGCGGCGGCGACTGCGCCGGCCAGCAATATGCCGCGGACGGCGGCTCCGACGATCCCGGATCGATGATGGCTTGTCTGCATGGCTGTCCCTCGGTATGGCCCCTGCCCGCCGCCGCCTGACCGCCAGTCGACGCATGGGAGGTGATCTCGTAAGCGTCCAGACGCAGGGCAGGCCGAGTCCCTCAACGGTACTTCTCAACGGTACCGGGATAAGGGCCGGGAAACCCGGCCGAGGATCAGGCTGGGGGGGCGAGCCGCGGGCGATCAGGCCGGGCGGTCGACGAGGTCCGGTTTGGGGTCGCCCATCCGGTAGATGGCGTGGATGTCGTGGCTGACCGTGTCGCGGGCGACATTGAACCACTGGGTACATCCGTAGGTGTGGCACCAGCGCTCGAAGTGCACGCCCTTGGGATTGTCGCGGACAAACAGGTAGCGGGCCCAGGTCTCGTCATCGACGTCGATCGACGGTCGTGCGATGTGCGACTGGCCGCCGTAGGTGAATTCGGTTTCGTCGCGTGGACCGCAGCACGGGCAGGATATTTTCAACATGGCGACTGAAGATCCTGGATCTGGATAGGGTTGGAGGTGGTCCGCACTGCCGGCGCCGTCGGGCGACTTCGGGCCGATGCTATCCAAAAGCGCCGGCGCGCGCGACCAGATCTTTGCCTCCCCGCCGGATCCCGTCATGGCGATACGGGCACCCTACACCATTGCCGACAGCACGTATCGGGACGAGCGGGTGGGCGGGGAGGCCTGCGCGCTGCTCTACGGCGTCGATAAGCGAGGCATTGCCCGATGAGCACCGTGACCCTGTTGCCGAACACCGATTTCACCGCCACCCTGTTCGAGCGGATCTCGAAGGCGCGCAAGAGCGTCTACATCAGCGCCTTCAGCTTCAGCCTCGCGGAGCGGACGTGAAGGTGATCGCGGGTACACGCCGCAAGACCGATCCGACCCAGCCGCTGCAGCCGCTCGACGTCAACAACGAGGTGTCGCTCAGCATCCTCGGCGCGCTCGGCGTACCGGTCGCCTTCCATCAGGACGCGCGTTACGGCTCGTCGCACCGCAAATACGTGCTGGTGGACGAGCGCTACAGCCTCGTCGGCAGCCACAACTGGACGGAAGGGTCCGTGTCGAAGTACCGGGAGCTCAGTGTCGTGGTGCAGAGCCGCAAAGTCGCGGCCGCCTACGGCAAGGCCCTGGACCGGCGGCATGCAGCGGCGCAGGCACGGGAACGCGTATCGGGGTGAGCGCCCGGGTGGGGGTGGCGGTTTGTGACGGAAGTGAAGCGGGTGGGGGTGGCGGCGCACTGTGGGCGCGTTAGTACTTCGTTAGTACCGGGTTCATACGCCGCGACAGGTGCGAGAACAGGGGCTCGCATGCGGGCCCGCGGACGGGCAGGCACGCATATCTGCACGAACGCAACCGATTGACCGGTACCCGCCCAGGTCCGTGCGGTCTACTTTCGTTGAACGCAAACGAGATCCGGCGTAAACGAGACGACCATGCCCAACGAATCGGTGTTCACGCTGAAGCTCGAGCCGGATCTGCGGCGTGCGTTCTTCGCCGTCGTGCGGGCGAACGACCAGACCGCCTCGCAGGCAGTGCGGGACCTGATGCGGGAGTACATCGACCGGCATCGGCGGGTGGACGAGTACGCCGCGTTCCTGTCCGTGAAGGTGGAACGGGCGCGCGCGCAGGTTGCGGCCGGGCGCTGTGCTGCTGCCGCGGACGTCGAGGCGCGGTGCGCGAGGCCGTGCCGCTGCTCGAGGCGGAGCTCGCCAAGAACCCGGCCGCCGTCAGCTACGGCGGCATGCCGGCGCCGATCGTGCTCGGTTGGGCGTACCGCCTGCTTGGCGACGAGGCGCTGCAGCTCGCGGCGCGCACGCCGCACATCCTCTTGTACGGCGCGCCGGACCCGCACGACCGGATGTTCGACTCGCTCGTGGGGGCGCCCGAGTACGAGGCGCTGTTGCAGCGCTCGCGATCAAAGGTCGATGCCGAGCGCAAGCGGTTGGGGTGGGGGGCGTTGTAGGGCCCCGCCCTCAGACGTCGAGGTTCGCGACCGACAGGGCGTTCTTCTCGATGAAATCGCGGCGGGGCTCGACCTCTTCGCCCATGAGGGTGGTGACCACCTCGTCGGCGGCGATGGCGTCCTCGATGCGCACCTGCATCAGGCGGCGCACCTCGGGGTTGAGCGTGGTCTCCCAGAGCTGCGAGGGGTTCATCTCGCCGAGACCCTTGTAGCGTTGGATGGTCTGGCCCTTGCGCGCGTGCTCGAAGAGCCAATCGATGGCCTCGCGGAAGCTCGCGATCTCGCGACGGGTCTCGCCGCGCTGGACGAACGCACCTTCGCCGATCAAGCCCTCGAGGGTGCGCGACAGCGCGGCGATGCGTTGGTATTCGGCAGAGCCAAAGAAATCACGCGGCAGGAAGCGCTCGAAGCGGCTGCCGTGCTCGGTGCGGGTGATCTGCAGGCGCGCCGCCGGGACATCCTCGCCCGCGGGCTGCAGTTCGAGTTCGTAGCGCGCGGCGCCGTCGCCCGTGGCGTCGAGTCGTGCGGCGAGCGCATCCACCCAACCCTGCAGCCACTCGCGGAGGCTGAAATCGGCGGGGGTGATGACCGGCAGTGCGACGAGGTTCTCGAGCACGCGCTCATCGTAGCGGCGTGACCAGCGCGCGACGATGGCCTGCACCTCCACATGGTGGCGCGCGACCGACTCGAGCCCGGGGCCCCGCAGCGGCGGGGCGCTGGCGTTGACATGCAACGCGGCATCTTCGAGCGCGGAGTTGAGCAGCATCGCGTTGAGCTCGGTGTCGTCCTTGACGTACACCTCCTGCTTGCCGCGCTTGACCTTGTAGAGCGGCGGCTGGGCGATGTAGATGTGGCCGCGCTCGATGAGCATCGGCAACTGGCGGTAGAAGAAGGTCAGCAACAGCGTGCGGATGTGGGCACCGTCGACATCGGCGTCGGACATCAGGATGATGCTGTGGTAGCGCAGTTTGTCGACGTTGAACTCGTCTTTGATGCCGCAGCCGAGTGCGGTGATGAGGGTGCCGACCTCGGCGGAGGCGATGATCTTGTCGAAGCGCGCCTTCTCGACGTTGAGGATCTTGCCCTTGAGCGGCAGGATCGCTTGGGTGCGGCGATCGCGCCCCTGTTTGGCGGAGCCGCCTGCCGAGTCGCCCTCGACGATGAAGAGTTCGGAGCGCGACGGGTCTTTTTCCTGACAGTCGGCGAGCTTGCCGGGGAGTCCCGCGATGTCGAGCGCACCCTTGCGGCGGGTGAGCTCACGAGCTTTGCGCGCGGCCTCGCGCGCCCGCGCGGCGTCGATGATCTTGCCGGCGATGGCCTTGGCCTCGCTCGGGTGCTCGAGCAGGAACTCGGAGAACTTGGCGGCGAGCGCGGTCTCGACGATGCCCTTGACCTCGGAGGAGACGAGCTTGTCTTTGGTCTGGGAGGAGAACTTCGGGTCGGGCAGTTTGACCGAGAGGATCGCGGTCAAGCCCTCGCGCGCGTCGTCGCCGGTGGTCGGGACTTTTTCGCGCTTGGCGATGCCTTCTTTTTCGATGTAGTCGTTCAGCGTGCGCGTGAGCGCGGCGCGGAAGCCGGAGAGATGCGTGCCGCCGTCTTTCTGCGGGATGTTGTTGGTGTAGCAGAACATCGACTCGGCGTAGGTGTCGTTCCACTGCATCGCCACTTCGACGCCGATCGAGCCTTCCTGGCTGCGGAACCAGAACACGCGGGAGTTGACGCTTTTCTTTGAGCGGTTGAGGTGCGCGACGAACTCCTGCAGACCGCCCTCGTGCTCGAAGGTCTCGACCTTGCCATCGCGCTCGTCGGTGAGGTCGATGCGCACGCCGGCGTTGAGGAAGGACAGCTCGCGCAGGCGCTTGGCGAGGATGTCGTAGTCGAATTGGATGTGCGTGAAGATGATGGGCGACGGCTTGAAACGCACGCTCGTGCCGGTGCGATCGCTGGTGCCGGTGACGGCGAGCGGCGCGACCGGTTCGCCCAAGCGGTATTCCTGCTGGTGGAGCTTGCCATCGCGGTGGATGGTGAGTTGCAGCACTTCGGAGAGCGCGTTGACGACGGAGACGCCGACGCCGTGCAGGCCGCCCGAGACTTTGTAGGAGGTGTCGTCGAACTTACCGCCCGCGTGCAGCACGGTCATGATGACTTCGGCGGCGGAGCGGCCTTCTTCGGCGTGGATGTCGACCGGGATGCCGCGGCCGTTGTCCTCGACGGTGACGGATTCGTCGGCGTGGATCGTGACGATGACGCGGTCGCAATGACCGGCGAGCGCTTCGTCGATGGCGTTGTCGACGACCTCGAACACCATGTGGTGCAGGCCGGTGCCATCGTCGGTGTCGCCGATGTACATTCCGGGCCGCTTGCGGACGGCATCGAGGCCCTTCAAGACCTTGATTTTACTGGAGTCGTAGACTTCGGGTTCGGTCATATCCAGCGCCTGAAATTCGATACGAAAGTATACCTGATTAGGGGGGGTCGATGGGGGGTTAGAGCACCGCCTCGAGGCCCTTGCGGTCGAGGAGATTGAGCAGCTTCAGCGAGGGGCCGCTCGGGCTTTTGTCGCCGATCTCCCATTTGCGAACTGTCGAGGCACTGGTGTTCAGAAGGGAGGCCAATACCGCTTGGCTGACGTTTTCCCGCTCGCGCAGCGCGCGGATCTGTCGCCCTGTGTATCGGGGGATGGGCTTCAGGACGAGCGCCTCGATGCCCTGCTGCTTGCGCTTGTCGATGAAACCGAGACGCCGCAGGTCGGCCATCGTCTCCTCGACGGCCTCGAGGATGCGACTTCGCTTAGTGTGCTTCGCAGCCATCGCAGATCTCCTCCAACGCGCCATCTATCAGGGCGATGTCCAGCGCTCCCGGCGACAGGGTGAGCAGCTCATCGGCGAGTCCGCGCAGCTGCGCCAACTCGTCGCTCGTGATGTTTTCCCGCTCCGATTTAGTGAACCCGTAGAAGAAGAACCACAGGCCCGCCCGTCGGGTCGCCACGATGGTCCGGACGCTACCTCTTTTCCCGCGCCCCGGAAACCCGATGCGCTTCTTCACCACGCCCCCACCTAAATCGGCATCGACCAGCCCGGCTGCCATCTCCCGCACCGCGCAGCAGAGCGCTGGGTCTGTCAGCGCGGTCTTGCGCATCCATCTGGCGAAATGGCGGGTCTTGAATACGCGTCCGGTCAAAGTGTGTCACCGAGTGGCATAGTCGTCAATGCTGAGGCAGTGCGGCAGACCGACGATCATCGGGTAGCCGTCGCGACTCGCGTAGCACCGTTTCTGGCGCGTTCATCGAGATATGGCGTTGTGGCGTGTGGCGCCACGCATCGAGCGCTGGCGGACATCAAACCCATAGGCCGCAAAGTCGCCTGACCTGCCCAAGCCCGTCCCCTACCCCCCCTCCACTCTCCCTTGTTCCACGTGGAACACTCGGTCGGGGCTGCCGAAGAGCCGCGTGTCGCGCTCCAGGGCGGTGACGATGATCTGGGTCTCAAGGCACTGGACGCGGCGGATGAACCGGCCAAGGCGATCCTGGTCAAGCTCGGCAGACGGGTCATCCAGCAGCAAGGTCGGCAGCAGGCCGTGCTCGCGCTTGAGGTATTCGAGTTGGCAGAGGTGCAAGGCCACAGCCGCGAGCTTCTGCTGGCCGCGCGAGAGCACCTCACGGGCCAACTTGCCTCGCAACCGCAAGGTCACATCGGCGCGATGGGGTCCGGTGGTGGTGGTGTGCCGTTCGCGGTCGCGGGGGGTCGAGGCGGTCAAGGCGTCCGCGAGCGAGGCACTGCGATCCCAGCCCGCCTGAAATCCGAGCGTCAGGTCGAGTCCGACGAGTTCGGCAGAGATCTCGGCCCAGTACGGTTGCAGCGCGACCATCACCCGCTCGCGGCTTGCGGTCAGGCTCTCCCCTTCCCTCGCCATCTCCGGTTCCCAAGCCCCGACCTCCCGGGACCCACTGCGTAGCGCCGCGTTGCGCTGCTGGAGCGCCCGTTGGTACCGGGACCAGGCCCCGGCGAAGGAATGTTCCACGTGGAACACTGCCCAGTCGAGCCAACGCCGACGACGGGCCGCGCTCTCCTCGATCAGCTTGTGGGCGTCCGGGTCCAGGGCCTGCACCGGGAACGCCAAGGCCAGTTCCGCCATCGATCGGGCGGCGGCGCCATCAAGCCTGGCGATCGTGCCCCCGCTCTCGCTGCCCTCGCGACGGATCTCAAGGCCCAGGGTATGGATCGCGCCAGAGGCCGTCAGCGAGCCATCCGCCCTCGATTGGGGTGCGGGATGGGTCTTGCCGACCACGCGCGACACGCTTTGGCCGTGGCGGATCAACCGTTCGTTGAGGCGGTTACGGAAGGATCGGCCGCGACCCAACAGGAACACGGCCTCGAGCAGCGAGGTCTTGCCGGCGCCGTTCGCGCCGTAGATCAGGTTGATGCCTGATCCAAACTCGAGACGCGCGGTCTCGATGCAACGCAGATCGAGCAGATGAAGCTCTGCCAAGGCCATGTGCGATGACCGCCTGTGGCCCGGGCGGCGGTCAGAGCCGCATCGGCATCACGACATACTTGGCGCCATCCGCCTCAGCCGCCGTGACGAGGCAGCTGCTGTTCGAGTCGGTGAGTGCGATGTTCACGCGCGAGGTCTCGATGACCGACAGCGCTTCGAGCAGGTAGGTGACATTGAAGCCGATCTCGATCTCTTCGCCGGCATAGATGACCTCGATCTGGTCCTCGGCTTCTTCCTGCTCCGGGTTGTGGGCCTGCAGCGTGAGCTGGTTCGGCTTGATGCTGAGGCGGATGCCGCGGTATTTCTCGTTCGACAAAATCGCCGTTCTGTGCAGACTTTGGCGCAAAGTTTCACGATCTGCGTCGATAATGCGGTTTGCGTTCGCGGGGATGACGCGCGAATACTCAGGGAACTTGCCGTCAATGAGCTTCGATGTGAAGCGAATGTCGCCGATCTGGCAGCGAACGTGGTTGGTACCGAGCGCAAACTCGACTTCGCCCTCCCCATCGCCCAGCATCCGGTGCAGCTCGAGCACGCCCTTGCGCGGCACGATGACCTGCTGCTTGCCCGTGACGCGTTCGTTGAGGGCGGCCTCGCACATCGCGAGCCGATGGCCGTCGGTCGCGACCGCACGAACACGCCCGCCTTCGGATTCCAGCATCAGCCCGTTGAGGTAATAGCGGACATCTTGCTGCGCCATCGAGAAGTGCGTCTTATCGATGAGGGTGCGGAACGCCTTCTGCGGCAGTTTCAGCACCTGCGTCGCCTGGATGTCCTCGACCAGCGGGAATTCCGCCGCCGGCAGCGTCGAGAGGGTAAAGCGGCTACGCCCGGCGCGCACCACGATGCGCTCGCCTTCGGTCGTGAGCGTCACATTCGTGCCCTCGGGGATCGCCCGCAGGATATCGAGCAACTTGCGCCCCGGTACCGTGACCTCACCCGGTGCCGACACTGTGAGCGTCGCGGCGCTGACGAGCTCCACTTCGAGATCGGTGCCCGTGACGCTCAGGCGATTGTCCTTGGCGCTCAGCAGCACATTGGACAGCACCGGCATCGTCTGACGCCGTTCGACAACACCGATCACGTTCTGGACCGGACCCAAGATCTCTTCACGGGTGGCTGTGAGTTTCATAGTTTCAGAAGTGGTTTATATCCAGATGTTGTAGCGATAGTAGAGCCGGTGGATATGGGGAAAACCCCAGAAAAACCGCTGAATTCAGTACCTTGGACCCTGCGCGCCGCCGGCACTTCCCGTGCACGACCCGTGCATCCCCTGTGGGTGGATTGTGAATGATTTCTTGTCCCGAAAACATCCACAGGACGCCCACATCATGCTGTCAGGGTTCTTAACAGGTTCAGATAGTCCTCGGCGATGCGTTGATCTTCCTCGCGCAGTGCCTTGATGCGACGACAGGCGTGCAGAACGGTGGTGTGGTCGCGTCCGCCGAAAGCATCGCCGATCTCCGGCAGGCTGTGGCGGGTCAATTCCTTCGCCAGGGCCATCGCCACCTGTCGCGGCCGGGCGAGCGAGCGGCTGCGCCCCGGTGAGAGCAGGTCCGCGACCCGCAGTTTGTAGTACTCGGCGACCACCCGCATGATGTTCTCGATGGTGACCAACCGCGCCTGCAGCGCGAGCAGATCTTTGAGCGATTCTTTGGTGAACTCGAGCGTGATCGGCTCACCGGTGAAGCGCGAATGGGCGATCACCCGCCGCAGCGCGCCTTCGAGTTCACGCACATTCGAGCGTATGCGCTTGGCGATGAAGAGCGCCACTTCGTCGCTTAAGGTGACATGCGTCGCCTCGGCTTTGGTCTTGAGGATCGCCGCGCAGGTCTCGAGTTCCGGCGGCTCGATCGCGACCGTGAGCCCCCAACCGAAGCGCGATTTCAGCCGCTCTTCGAGCCCATCGACCTCTTTCGGGTAGCGGTCGCAGGTGAGGATCACCTGCTGTTGGCCTTCGAGCAGCGCGTTGAAGGTGTGGAAGAACTCCTCCTGGGAGCGCTCCTTGCCGGCGAAGAACTGGATGTCGTCGATCAACAGCGCATCGAGCGACCGATAGGCTGCCTTGAACTCGTTCATCTGGTTGTGCTGCAGCGCCTTGACCATGTCGCTGACGAAGCGCTCGGAGTGGACATAGGCGATGCGCGCGTCGGGCTTGCGCGCCTGGATGGCGTGACCGACCGCGTGCATCAGATGGGTTTTGCCGAGTCCGACACCGCCGTAGATGAAGAGCGGGTTGTAGGCGGTGCCCGGGTTCTCCCCGACCTGCTGCGCGGCGGCCTTGGCGAGCTGGTTGCTCTTGCCGACGACGAAGGTCTCGAAGGTGGTGTCGGGATTGAGGCGTGCGCCGATCACGATGCCGACGGCTGGTTTGCCGAAGCCGCGCGCGGTGGCGGGCAGCGCCGTTGCCGCCGGGCTTTTCGCCGCGGGAGCGGGATCGCGCCGTTCGCCCACCTGCACCGTGACGATCGGCGCGTGTGCGCCGTGTTCGGCTTGTAGCCACTCGCCGATGCGCGTGAGCAGGTTCGCGTTGACCCAATCGACCGCGAAGCGGTTCGGCGCGAGCAAGCGCAGCGTGCCGTCGCTCTCGAGCGCCTGCAGCGGGCGTACCCAGGTGTTGAAGTGCGCCTCCGGCAATTCGGCAGCGAGAACTTGGGCGCAGCGGGTCCAGAGCGGTGAATCCACGGGCGTGTCTGCGAGTGCCGTCAGAGGGGGTCGGCAAGAATACCCGCCTCGCAGGGCTGTGGATATCTTCATTTTGACCCCTTTTGCGGCTTGACACCTAAAGCCCTGCTGCGTACGCTTTGCGACCTTTTTCCGATCAAGCCGCCATGAAACGCACTTACCAGCCCAGCAAGGTCCGCCGCGCCCGCACCCACGGGTTCCGTGCGCGTATGGCCACCGCCAACGGCCGCAAGATCATCTCCCGCCGCCGCGCCAAAGGCCGGAAGAGGCTGATCCCCTGATCTGCTGATCTGCTGACCGACAAGGGCGCAGCCCATGGCCACTCCCCCGGGAGCCCCCGCGGGTTTTCCGCCTTCTCGCCGGGTACTCCGTAAAGTCGACTTCGATACCGCCTTTCGACAAGGCCGGCGGGTCGGCGACCCCCTACTGACACTCGTGCTGCGTCCGAACGGCCTGGGCCACCCCCGCCTCGGCGTGGCGCTCGCTGCAAAAACCGTCGGAAATGCCGTCGCGCGTAACCGACTTCGTCGCATAATCCGCGACTCATTCCGGCTTGCCCAAGCCCGCCTGCCCGCAGCCGACCTCATCGTCGGCGCTCGCGCCGGCGTGCGCACGGCACCGGCCCCGCAGATCCGCGCCAGCCTCGAATCACTTTGGAACAAGGCCGTCCACGCATGTCCGCCGCCCGCGCTCTGATCCGCACCGCCATCCGCGGTTACCAGGTCGTGCTCAGCCCTTGGCTCGGCACGAGCTGCCGCTATCACCCCACCTGTTCGCACTACGCGCTCGAAGCCCTCGAGACCCACGGCGCCGCGCGCGGCAGTTGGCTCGCCCTCAAGCGCATCGGCCGCTGCCATCCGTTCGCCCGCGCCGAGTGCTACACCTGTGACCCTGTGCCCGCAGCCCGAGAGACCCCGTGACCACCACCAACGCCCGCATGTTCCTTTGGCTCGGCCTCGTGATGGCGCTGTACATCAATTACGACACCTACGAGCGCAAGTTCGCGCCGAAGCTGCCGCCGCCGCCCACCGCCACGGAGCTCGCACAAGCTGCTGCACCGACCGCGCCCGGTGCGCTGCCGGGCTCCGCGACCACCCTCGCCGCCAGCGTCCCCCAGACGGCGCCCCCTGCGCCGATCGCCGCCGCTGCGCCCACGCCGCTCGGCGGCAGTTTGCCCGTTGCTGCTGCGCCCGCGGTGGTGCCTGTTGCGGCGCCGGTCGCGGCTGCGGTCGCCCCGACGCCCGCTGACGTT
>CAYTYU010000008.1:34001-36018 GCA_964440815.1 uncultured Chitinophaga sp. | reverse complement strand
GCTGCGCTACCGCTACCCGGCGGAGTCGGTGCCGCCCGGCCGGACGCCGGATGCGCACCTGCGGGCGCTCGTCGAGGCGGGCGCCGCCGCGCGATGGCCCGGCGACGGCGGCGGCGGCGTGCCCGCCCGGGTGCGCGCGCAGCTCGAGCACGAGCTCGCGATCATCGCCGACCTCGGCTACGCGCCGTACTTCCTCACCGTGCACGGGATCGTCGCGTTCGCGCGCGGGCGCGGCATCCTCTGCCAGGGTCGCGGCGCCGCGGCCAACAGCGCCACCTGCTACTGCCTGGGGATCACCGCGGTCGACCCCACGCGCTCGGAGATGCTCTTCGAGCGCTTCATCAGCCGCGAGCGAGACGAGCCGCCGGACATCGACGTCGACTTCGAGCACGAGCGCCGCGAGGAGGTGATCCAGCACGTCTACGCCACCTACGGCCGGGCGCGCGCCGCGCTCTGCGCCGAGGTCGCCTGCTACCGCGGGCGCAGCGCCATCCGCGACGTCGGCCGCGCGCTCGGCATGCCCGACGACCTCGTCGGCCTGCTGGCGGGCGCCGCCGACTGGTGGGGAGAGGCCGAAGGCATCGAGGGACTGCGCGAGCGCGTCCGCGACGGCGGCACGCACGGGCCGCGCCTGGATCGCCTGCGCGAGCTCGGGCTCGACCCCGGCGACCCCGGCCTCCGCCGGCTCTTCGCGCTCGCGGGCGACCTGCTCGGGTTCCCGCGCCATCTCTCGCAGCATGTCGGCGGGTTCGTGGTCACCGACGGCCCGCTCTGCGAGCTGGTGCCCGTTCGCAACGCGGCCATGGAGGACCGCACCGTCATCGAGTGGGACAAGGACGACGTCGAGGCGATGGGCATGCTCAAGGTGGACGTGCTGGCGCTCGGCATGCTCACCGCGATCCGCAAGGCGATCGACCTCGCCAACGCGCACCCGGCGCCCGGCGTGCCGCACCCGCTCGAGTACCGCACCGTGCCGCCCGAGGACCCGGCCACCTACGAGATGGTCTCGCGCGCCGACACGGTGGGCGTCTTCCAGGTCGAGAGCCGCGCGCAGATGAGCATGCTTCCCAGGCTTCGGCCGAGGTGCTTCTACGACCTGGTGATCGAGGTGGCGATCGTGCGCCCGGGCCCGATCCAGGGCGACATGGTGCACCCGTACCTCAGGCGCCGCGACGGCATCGACCCGGCCACGTACCCGGACGACGCCGTGCGTACGGTGCTCGGCCGGACGCTCGGCGTCCCGCTCTTCCAGGAGCAGGCGATGGCGCTCGCGGTGGTCGCCGCGGGCTTCACGCCGGGCGAGGCCGACCGCCTGCGGCGCGCGATCGCGGCATGGAAGCGTTCGGGCAACCGGATCGCCGAGTTCGGCGCGCGCCTCGAGCGCGGCATGCTCGAGCGCGGGTATTCGCACGAGTTCGCGTGCCAGGTGTTCCGGCAGATCCAGGGCTTCTCCGGCTACGGGTTCCCCGAGAGCCACGCGGCGAGCTTCGCGCTCCTGGTCTACGTGTCGGCGTGGCTGAAGCGCCACCACCCGGCGGCGTTCCTGGCGGCGCTCCTCAACAGCCAGCCGATGGGCTTCTACGCGCCGGCGCAGCTGGTGCGCGACGCGCGCGCGCACGGCGTCGAGGTGTGCGCGGTCGACGTGCTGCGCAGCGCATGGGACTGCACGCTCGAGGACCGTGCCGGCGCGATGCCTGCGGTGCGCCTGGGGCTGCGCATGGTGTCCGGCCTGGCCGAGCACGACGGCCGTTCGGTGGCGGAGGCGGTGGCGGCGATGCGGGCAGATGGCGGCGTGGTTGGCGGCGGGGCGGGCGACCCACCCGGCATCGAACGCCTGTGGCGCGCCTCCGGCTGCGGCGTGCGGGCGCTTCGCTGCCTGGCCTCGGCCGATGCACTCGCCGGGATGGGGATCGACCGCCAGCAGGCGCTCTGGCAGGTGCGCGCCCTGCGCGAGCGCCCGGAGCCCGTGCTCGAGGCGGCCGCCGGCGACGGCGCCACGCTCTTCGACGCCGTGCCG
>CAYTYU010000008.1:0-33813 GCA_964440815.1 uncultured Chitinophaga sp. | reverse complement strand
CTGCGCGAGTCGCTTGCACGCCGCGGCGCAATCGAGTGTGCGCGGCTTGCGGGCTTCCGCACCGCCATGGTCGGTGGACTGGTGCTGTGCCGTCAGCGTCCGGCGACCGCCTCGGGCATCGTCTTCATGACCCTCGAGGACGAGACGGGCGTGGCCAACCTCATCATTCGCCCGCGCACCTGGGAGCGCTGCCGGCGGATCGGCCGCCATGCCGGCGCCATCCTGGCCGAGGGCCAGGTGGAGCACCGCGACGGGGTCACCCACCTCCTGGTGCGGAGGATGGCGGACCTCGGCCCGGAGCTGGCGCGGCGGGCTGACGGCACGGCCCCGGCACAGCGCTCGCGCGACTTCAGGTAGGCAGGCTCACTTGCCCGACGACGGCGCCGCGCGCCGCGGGCCCTGGAACGGCGCGGCGGGGGCGCGCTCGGGCAGCTTCACCCCGGGCATCGGGATGCGCTGGCGCGGCAGCGCGCGCGGGCCGACCGCCGGCGGCACCTTCGGCTCGCCGCGGAAGCGTCCCGGCGGGTCGACGGCAGGGCCGCCGCGATGGTGGTCGAGGAGCGGCTTGAAGGTGGACGTGCAGAAGAACTCGGCGAGCGCCACGCACTCGGCGTCCCAGGCCTGCTCGCAGCAGAGCGGGTCGAACGCGCACACCGTCTGGCAGCAGCCGAGGTCGTCGCAGCCGGGAGTCCCGTGCTTGCTGAAGCAGTCGCCGGCCGAGCTCGACCCGCAGCCGTCCTCGTCGCAGTCGCAGTCGTCGGTCTCGCGGGCGCGCTGGACGCAGGCCACGTCCCAGCTGGAGGAGCAGCAGAACGGGTCGACCTCGCACACCGCCTCGCAGCAGTCCTCGTCGGAGCAGCGGGGGGCGGGGCTGGGGACGCAGCAGCTGGGCAGGAGCGAGGACCCGCACTCCGGCAGCGGGCACGCCTCGTCGGCGCCGTTGCACTGGGCGCGCGCGAACTCGGCGCACACGGAGTCCCACTGCTCGTCGCAGCAGAAGGCATCCTGCGCGCAGACCAGCTTGCAGCACTCGGCGTCGTCGCAGCCGCCGTTGCCGTGCGCACGGCAGCAGCTGCCGGCGCAGGGCTCGCCGCACTCGTACGAGCAGTCGCAGGACCCGGTCTGCCGGGCGATCTCGACGCAGGACTGGTCCCACTCGGTGTCGCAGCAGTAGCTGTCCTGCTTGCACACCTCCTCGCAGCACTTGAGGTTGTCGCTCGCCGGCGTCGGGTGGGCCACGCACGGCGGGCCCGTCAGGGCCGAGCCGCACGGCGGCAGCACGCAGACGTCCTCGTTCTTCTTGTCCTTGGCGGCCTGTGCGCAGAGGTCGTCCCACTCCGAGTTGCAGCACACCGGGTCGTCCGCGCAGACGCGGGCGCAGCATCGGCCGTCGCGGCAGGAGGGCAGGTCGTGCGGTGCGAAGCAGTTGCCGGCATCGGCCATGCCGCAGGAGGAGGCGCAACGCTGCAGCGCGATCTCGACGCACAGGCCATCCCACGAGAACGAGCAGCAGAGCGGGTCCTGGGCGCAGACGGTGGCGCAGCAGTAGGGATCCGAGCAGAAGGGCGATGCGTGCGGCTCGGTGCAGGGGCCGTTGCAGCCGGAGTCGCAGCCGACCGGGCCGCAGCAGACGAACGACGCGAACGAGGCGCACTCGGCATCCCATGCCTCGGTGCAGCAGGAGGGCTTCAGCTGGCAGACGATGTTGCAGCAGGAACCGTCCTCGCAGCCGGGGTTGTCATGCTCGGAGAAGCAGTCGCCGATGCACGGGCAGTTCCAGGGCAGCCCGGCGGGAGTCTCGCAGATGGCGCGGGCGATGGTGGCGCAATCCGCGTCCCAGGCCGCGTCGCAGCAGGTCGGGTCGGCGTTGCAGACGCCGTTGCAGCAGGCGACGTCGTCGCAGCCGGGGTTCTCGTGGGCGGCGTCGCAGCGGCCGAGGGCCGGGCAGGAGTACGGTGCCGGGCAGAGCGCGCCGGCGAGCACCACGCAGCGCTGGTCCCAGTCCTCGGTGCAGCAGGTCGGGTCGGTGCTGCACACGGCGTTGCTGCACTCGCGCTGGGCGCAGCCGGGGCTTGCATGCACCGACAGGCAGCCGTCGCGGCCCACCTGGCTCGGGAAGTCGGGCATGCAGTAGAGGTCGGCCTGGCGCGCGCACACCGCGTCCCAGCGCACCTCGCAGCAGAACACGTCCACCTCGCACACGTTGCGGCAGCAGGCGGGGTCGCTGCAGCCGGTGCTCCAGAAGGATGCCACCCAGCAGCTCCGCGGCGACTCGCCGCAGCCCTCGACCGGATCGGGGCAGACGGTGCCGGCGCGGTCGGCGCAGGAGGCGTCCCACACCTTGTCGCAGCAGAACGGGTCGACCGCGCAGACGGCCTTGCAGCAGGCGGCATCGGCGCAGTTGGGGGTGCCGTGCGCGGTGTAGCAGCTTCCCGAGTACGGGTCGCCGCAGCGGTCGCAGAGCTGGACGGCCAGTTCCACGCATGCGAGGTCCCACGCCACGTCGCAGCACTCGGTGCGCTGCTCGCACACCTGGCTGCAGCAGCCCGGCAGGTCGCAGCCCGGGGAGGTGCGCGGGATGAAGCAGCTGCCGTTCACCGGGACTCCCTCGGGACCGATGCACCGGGGGTCGTTGGCGCACGAGTCCTCCGCACCGGCCACGCACGCGGCATCCCAGCCCGCGTAGCAGCAGTACGGATCGCGCTGGCAGACCAGCTGGCAGCAGAACGCGTCGGTGCACCCGGGCTCGCGGTGCTCGAGATAGCAGCTGAGCGCGTCGCCGTTCGGCAGGGTCGAGCCGCACGCGCACTGCAGCTGCTGGCACTGCGGGCGCGTCGCCGCGATCTGCGTGCAGCCGTAGTCCCAGGCGACCGTGCAGCAGAACGGGTCCACTGCGCACACGGCCGCGCAGCATGCGCCGTCCTCGCAATAGGGGGTCGGGTGCTGGATGCAGCAGTCGCCGGTGCCGACCGCGCCGCACGTCGAGCACTGCGAGTCGGCCAGGCTCACGCACACCACGTCCCAGGCCACCTCGCAGCACTCCGGGCGCAGCTCGCACACGGTCTGGCAGCAGGCGGCGTCCGAGCAGTAGGGGGTGCCGTGGGCCTGGTCGCAGGGGCCGGCGGCCGGGTCGCCGCAGCCGGCGCACAGCTGGACGGCGCGCTGCACGCACGCCTCGTCCCAGTCGATCGCGCAGCACTCCGGCAGCACGTTGCAGACGGCCTGGCAGCACTTCTCGTCCTCGCAGCCGGGCGTCGGGTGCACCTCCAGGCAGCTGGCGGCGTTGGTCCCGCACTGGCGGCAGCGCTCGATGGCCAGGTCCGCGCAGGACTGGTCCCACTCCACGCAGCAGCACGTGGGGTCCACGTCGCAGACCGAGTTGCAGCAGTCGCTGTCGGTGCAGCCGCGACCGACCTGCGGCGAGAAGCAGCTGCGCGGCGAACAGTCGAGGTTGTATTCGCCGCAACCGGTGACCGGCGTGGTGCACAGCGGGTTGCGCACGAAGGGAGTGTCGCTGCAGCGGTTGCGGCACTCGCTGTCGGACTCCGACGGCGACGGGCACGTGCCCTCGGTCGACACGGCCGACGGGCCGACGATCAGCGTCCCGGCGGTACGGCAGCGGTAGACGTGCACCGGTGCCGTCGGCACGCCGTCGCAGCCGATCGGGCCGACGTTCCACTCCGGCGCGAAGGTGAACACGCAGCCGCTGCCGGCGTCGTCCGCCTTCACGGTGATGGCATCGACGATCACGTCCCAGGGCGGCAGCGTCGGATCGCTCGGGCGCGCGAACGGGAGCACGCAGATGCCGAGCGTGCTCGGGTCGCTTGCCGTCGGGTCGCGCCTGTTGACCGACTGCCCGACGGTCGGGAACGCACGCGGGTTGGACGCCACCGGGTTGCGGTAGACCAGCAGGTGGGTGACGTTGTCGTCCTGGATGAAGAACAGGTCCCCGGACTGGTCGGGCACGCGCAGCGAGCCGGGGGTCGTGAACACCAGGTCCGACACCTCTCCGGGCGGCACGGCGTTCTGGATCGGGCTGAGCGCGAAGGAGCCGTCCACCAGGAGCGACAGGCCGGTCGAGCTGGTGTTGCCGACGTCCACGCACCAGTTCATCCCGGAGATCGGCGCGTCCACCGCGATCACGCCCCACAGGATCGAGGCCGACTGGCCGTCCGGCGCGAGCCGAACCGCCCGGGTGACCTTGAGGTAGTACCAGCCTGAGCTGAAGGCCCGGCCGATCGGGTTGATGCCGGGCTGGTTGACGCTCGGTGCGGCGGGGATCGCGTCGAACGCCGCCGGCGGGACGCGGAACTCGACGTACCGCGACTGCGGGATTCCCGGGGCGGTCTGCGACGCCGGCTTGCCGGAGCGCGTCTCGTTGATGCGCACCTTCGGCAGGCGCCCGACGGCCGGATCGGCCGAGAGCGCCACCATGTTGTTCAGGTAGAGCAGGTCATCGTTGTCGATGCGGCCGTCGAAGTTGAAGTCCGCGGATGCGCAGTAGCCCCCGCTCGCCGCGAGGGTGTTGAGGATGCAGTCGGTCCAGAAGGACACGTCCGCGGCGTTGACCAACTGGTCGTTGTTCAGGTCGCCGAGCCAGATCGACTTGCCGGCGGTGAGGCAGGGGTTCGGGTCCGTGCACGCCCCCTGCGCCCGGGCGGCCGGCGCCGCCGCAATCCATGCGGCAGCCCACAGCGCGAGCATCGCGGGGAGGCAGCGAAAAGGACTGCGCATGGCGTGCGTGATTCCGTACAGATATACGTTCCGAGGGTGCCCGGCGAGGCGCCGACCGGGACCGTTTTTGCGAAATTCTCGGTCCTTGGGGTCGTGTCCGGCGCTCACGTGCCCCGCGCGAGGCCGCCATACGTGCGGTGCCGCGCGGCGAAGTCCGCGAAGGCCGCGCGCAGCTCGGGCGCATGGAACTCCGGCCACAGCACGTCGGTCACGTGGATCTCGGCGTAGCTGAGCTGCCAGAGCAGGAAATTCGAGAGCCGGCGCTCGCCGGCGGTCCGCACCAGGAGGTCGGGGTCGGGGAGCCCCGCGGTCGACAGCGCGCCGGCGATCGTCGACTCGACGATGCGCTGCGGATCGAGCTCGCCGCGCCGGACGCGCTGGGCGATCGACTGCACGGCATCCACGATCTCCTGGCGCGCGCCGTAGTTCATCGCGATGCAGAGGGTCATGCCCGTGCCGCGCGCGGTCTCGTCCTCGGTGCGGTCGAACTCCGCGAGCAGGTTGGCGGGAAGGCCCTCGCGACGGCCGATCCGGCGGAAGCGGATGCCGTTGGCGATGAGCATCTGCCGCTCGAGCTGCAGGTGGTGGCGCGCGAGCTCCATGAGCGCCGTCACCTCCTCCTCCGGCCGCTTCCAGTTCTCGCTCGAGAACGAGTAGAGCGTGAGCGCCTCGACGCCGGCGCGGGCGCACTCCTCGACCACCGTCCGCACGCGGCGTGCGCCCTCGCGGTGGCCGGCGATGCGGGGCAGCCCACGGGCGTTCGCCCAGCGGCCGTTGCCGTCCATGATGATCGCCACGTGGCGCGGCACGCGGTCCCCGGTCCCGCGCTCGTCGGCCGCCTCAGGCATGGGCAAGCACCGTCGCGCGCCGGCCGTCCACCAGGGTCTGCGTCCGCTCGGGCCCCAGGCTCACCACCTCCACCGGGATGCCCACCACGCGCTCGACGTGCTCGAGGTAGTCGCGGGCCGCGCGCGGCAGCGCGTCGCGGTCGCTTGCGTCGCGGATGTCCTCGGCCCAGCCGGGAAGCGTCTCGTAGACCGGCGTCACGCCCTCGAGGCGGTGCGCGTCCGGGATGAAGCGGTCGGTCACCGTGCCGTCCGGCAGGCGGTAGGCGACGCAGATGCGCACCTCGTCCATGCCGGCGAGCACGTCGAAGAGCGTGCACGCGATGCCGGTTGCCCCGCAGACCATCGCGCTGTAGCGCACGGCCACGAGATCGAGCCATCCGCAGCGTCGTGGCCGACCGGTGGTGGTGCCGTACTCGCGGCCGCGCTCGCGGATCCGCTGCCCGATCTCGTTGTCGAGCTCGGTGGGGAAGGGCCCCGCGCCGACGCGCGTCGAGTACGCCTTCATGATGCCGAGCACGCGGCCGATCGCATGGCCCGGCACGCCGGTGCCGGCGGGGATGCCGAGCGTCGAGCAGTTGCTGCTCGTCACGTAGGGGAACGTGCCGTGGTCGATGTCGAGGAGGCTCGCGTTCGCGCCCTCGAAGAGGAGGCGCTTGCCGGCGCGCATCGCGTCGTGCAGCGCGTAGACGGTGTCGTCGACGTGCGGGCGCAGGCGCTCGCCGAGCGCGGCGTAGCGGGCCGCAAGGTCGTCTGCGTCGAGGGGTGCGGTGCGAACGCCCAGTGCCTCGAGCTCGGCGGTCCGCAGCGTGCAGATCACGTGCAGCCGGCTGCGCAGGTAGTCGGCGTCGAGCAGGTCGCCGACGCGGATCGCCATCGAGCGGCGGACCTTGTCCGCGTAGGCCGGGCCGATGCCGCGGCGCGTGGTGCCGATCGAGAGGTTCCCGCGCGCGCCGGAGGTCTTCGCGCCGAGGTACTCCTCCAGCGCCGCGTCCTGCTCCTTGTGGTAGGGCATGACCACGTGCGCGCGGTCGGAGATGCGCAGGTTCGAACCCACGTGGATCCCGCGCGTGCGCAGCGTGTCGATCTCCTGCAGCAGCTTCTCGGGGTCGACGACGACGCCGTTTCCGATGACGCAGGCCTTGTCGGGGTACAGGATGCCGGACGGGATCAGGTGCAGCGCGTAGCGCTCGCTGCCCACCTGCACGGTGTGCCCGGCATTCGCGCCGCCGTTGTAGCGCACGATCACGTCATGCTCCGACGTGAGCAGGTCGACGATCTTTCCCTTGCCTTCGTCGCCCCATTGCAGGCCGACGATGGCGGTGTGGGGAGGGGTGCTGGCGGCGTGCGTGTTCACGGCGGGGGAGCCTCTGGGTCGGGCCCGGGCCCGAAAGGGGCGATGGTACCCCGGGCCTAGGATGGCCGCGCCACATGGGAACGTCGCTCAACGTCCTGGGTCCCGGCGTGACGGCCGCCGTCGCGATGGCATCCGCTGCCGACGCGCTGCGCGGCACCGACCCTCGGTTCGAGGGCCTCTATGTCCACGTTCCCTTCTGCTTCCACAAGTGCCACTACTGCGACTTCTACAGCTTCGTCGACACCGAGGACCGCCAGGAGGCGTTCGTCGCGCGGCTCGAGGAGGAGCTCAGGGCGCTGGCGGCGTGGGTGCGCGCACCGCTCGACACGGTCTTCGTGGGCGGCGGCACGCCGACGTTGCTTGCGCCGCCGCTCCTCGGGCGGGCGTTGCGCGCCGTGCGCGAGCGGCTGCCGCTCTCGCCCGGCGTGGAGTGGACGGTCGAGGCGAATCCCGAGACGGTCGATGACGCCGTGGCCAGCACGCTTGCGTCCGCAGGCGTGAACCGCGTTTCCCTCGGCGCGCAGAGCTTCGACCCACGGCACCTGAAGACGCTCGAGCGCTGGCACGATCCGGCGTCGGTCGCGCGCGCCATCGGCCGGCTGCGCGCGGCGGGCATTCCGCGGATCAGCATCGACCTCATCTTCGGGATTCCCGGGCAGACGATCGGGGAGTGGGGCGGCGACCTCGCCCGCGCGATCGACCTCGGCACCGACCACCTCAGCTGCTACGGGCTCACCTACGAGCCGAACACGGCGATGACCGTCCGCATGTCGCGCGGCGACTTCGAGCCCTGCGACGAGGGCGTCGAGGCGGCGATGCTCGAGGAGGCGGTCGCGCGCCTGGCGCGTGCCGGCTTCGACCGCTACGAGGTCAGCAACTGGGCACGCGTGCGCGACGGCGACCGCATCGCCGAGCGCTGCCGGCACAACATGCTGTACTGGCGCAACCGCGACTGGCTGGCTGCGGGGCCGAGCGCGTCGGGCCACGCGCAGGGCGTCCGCTGGAAGAACGTGCCCAGGCTCGGCGACTGGCTGGCAAGCCGTGGCACGAGTCCCGTGGTCGACGTCGAGCGGGCCGATGCCGACACCGTCGCCGGCGAACGACTGATGATGGGACTGCGCCTGGTCGACGGCATGCCCGATGCAGAAGTCGCCGAGATCCTGTCGCTCGGCGCGCGTGGAACGGCGCGTCGGGCCGCGATCGATCGCGCGATCGCGGGAGGCCTGCTCGAGCGGCCCGCCGGCGCGCTGCGCTTCACCGCGCGCGGGATGATGACTGCGAACGTGACGCTGTCGGAACTGGTGTGAACGCGCGCGTCGGCAGGACTCGCGTCCCGCTCAGCGCCCGAGGTAGCGCTTGATCCCGCGGATCGTCGCCTGCCGTCCGACCTCGGCGATCGACTCGGTGAGCGGGATCTCCTTGGGGCACACCTTGACGCAGTTCTGCGCGTTGCCGCAGTCGGCGATGCCGCCTTCGCCCATCACGGCGTCAAGGCGCTGGTCGGCGAGCGTGGCACCGGTGGCCTGCATGTTGAAGAGGCGCACCTGGTTCCAGACCTGGGCGCCCTGCAGGGCGGAGTCCCACTTCGCGGGGTCGTCCTCGCGCTCGAACTGCGGGCACGCCTCGAGGCAGCAGCCGCAGGTCATGCAGGTGCTCATCACGTAGCGCGCGTCCGCGGCGGCCGGCGACTCGAGCGGGCCGCGGCCGAGCGACCACGTGCCGTCGATCGGCACCCAGGCCTTGACGCGCTCGAGGTTGTCGAACATCCGCTGGCGGTCGACCGCGAGGTCGCGCACCACCGGGAACTTGGTCATCGGCTCGAGGGTGATCGAACCGTCCTCTTGGACGATGTTGCCGATGAGCGCCGAGCAGCTCTGACGGACGCGGCCGTTGATCACCATGGTGCAGGAGCCGCAGACCTCCTCCAGGCACCCCGACTCCCAGGCCACCGGGGTGGTGGCGGTGCCGGAGGCCGTGGTCGGGTGGGCCGCGATCCACTGCAGGACGCTGATGACGTTGGCGCCCTCGCCGTAGGGGACGCGGAACTCCTCCCAGCGCGGGGCCGACTGCGGGGTGTCCTGTCGCTTGATGCGGACGAGGACGGTCTTGGACGCGGGGGTCTGGGAGGTGGGGGCAACCATGGAATTCCGCAACTTTGGCGACGAAATGATAGGCGGATTCCGATAGTGGAGATGCATGCTTCCCGGCCCGATCCGGCTCCTGCGCCCCGGCGACTGGACGAAGAACGCCTTCGTCCTGGTTCCGCTGGTCTTCTGGCTGGCCGGCGACGGCCGGGGAGAGGCGGACGCGGGCGACGAGGTTCGCAACGCCCTCCTGACGGCGCTGGCCTTCTGCATGGCCGGCAGCGGGTTCTACGCCGTCAACGATGCCTTGGACGCCGACGAAGACCGCCGCCACCCGGTGAAGTGCCGGCGGCCGGTGGCCTCGGGCGAGGTGGCGGCGTCGACGGCGGTCGCGATCGGACTGGCGCTGATCGCGGGCGCGCTGGCACTGGCCTGGTGGGTGCGGCCGGCCGTGCTCGGGGTGATCGGCACGTACGTGGCGCTGCAGGTCGCCTACAACGCCCGGCTCAAGCGCGTGCGGCTGGTGGACGTGGTGACCGTGGCCGCCGGCTTCGTGCTGCGCGCGGTCGCCGGTGCGCTCGCCATCGGGATCGGGGTCTCGACCTGGCTGGTCGTCGTCGTGTACGCGCTCACGCTCTTCCTCGGGTTCGTCAAGCGCCTGGGCGACCTGCGCGCCGCCGAGGCCGTGGCCGACGCCGGCTGGCGGCCGCGCGCGGGATACGGAAGCGCCGAGGACCTCAACTGGCTGCTGGCCGTCACCGGCGCGGTCACCATGATGGCCTATCTGGTCTACACGCTGAGCGACCATGCGCGCGGCATCTTCGGCGTGCGTGCGACGGGGCTCGCGCTGCTGGCGCCCTTCGTCTTCGTGGTGATCCACCGGCTGTACCTGCGCGCCAACCAGGGCAAGGCCGACAGCCCCGTGGCTGCGGTGATCGCCGACGGCGCCGCACGCGCCGCCACCGCGCTCTTCGCCGCGGGCGTGGGCATCGTCCTCTTCTGGCCGCCGGCCGAGCAGGCCATCGCGGCGGTCTTCCGCTAGGAACGGCGTGGATGCGTCCCGCACCAGCCCGATGCGCGCCTGGCGCCTGGCGCCCGTCCTCGTCGCGGCGCTCTTCGCGCTGGCCGTGCTGCCGGTCGCCTTCTTCGGCAAGGACGCCACCGTGCTCGGCGAACGCGCGGCGAGCGAGGCGATCGACGAGCTCGACGCGCACCTGCCCGTCATCCGCCAGTTCGCGGCCGAGCTGCCGCGGCCGGACCTCGTCGGCTACCGAAGCGCAACCGCGCCCGGCTATCACGTGGCGATGGCGATCCCCGCGCGGCTGGGCGTCGGCGTGCAGGGGCTTCGCCTGATCAGCTCGCTTGCGGGGCTGGCGCTGGTGCTGGTGGCATGGCGCGTGGCCGCGCGCACCGCGGGGCCGTGGGCCGCCGTGGCGCTCGTCGCGCCGCTTGCCGCGTCGACCTACGTCCTCAGCGGCTCCGCATGGCTCACCACGGACATGGCGTCGATGGCCCTCGCCACCGCGGCGATCGCGATCGCCGCGTGCTGGCGGCCGGAGCCGCGCACGTTCCTCGCGCTCGGCGCGCTCTTCGCGACGGCGCTCCTGGTGCGCCAGACCAACGTCTACCTCGCGGTGCCGGTCGTCGCCACCGGGATCCTCGGAAGCCCGCTCGGGCGCTCGGTCTCCGGCGGCGAACAGTGGCACGGCGACGAGCCGCGACGGTGGTCGCGACTGGCGATGGCCGTGGCGGCGCTCGTGCCCGGCCTCGCCGCGCTTGCCGTCCTCGTCGCCGCGTGGGGCGGGCTGACGCCGCCCGCGTTCCGCGACCTGCACGACGCCGGGCTCAGTCCGGTGGCGCCCGCGTACGGACTGGCGCTCGTCGGGCTGTGGGGCGCGTTCCTGCTGCTGCCGATGGCCGCGTCCGTCGGGAAGGCATTCCGAACCCACGGGCGCGCGATCGCGGTCATCGCCGCGCTGGTCGCCGTGGTGGCTGCCGTTCCGGAGAGCGCGACCGACCGTGACGCCGGCCGGTGGGGCGGGGCGCTCTGGCGGCTGGCCGCGCTGGTGCCGTCGGTCAGCGGGCGTTCTCCCGTCATCGTCCTGGGCGCGGCCGCCGGGACCGTGGTGCTGTCGGTGCTCTGGACGCGTGCCGCGGCTGCCGGGCGCGGGCGCATGGCGACCGTCGTGGTCATGTCGCTCCTGGCACTCTTTGCGGTGCAGAGCGCCAACAGCCAGGTCTGGGAGCGTTACTTCGACCCCTCGATCCTGGTGGCACTGGCGTGGCTGGCCGCCCTCGGCGCCCCGCGGACGGGGACGCATGACGCGCCGCAGGCGTGCGCAGGCATGCTGCTCCTGGCGCTCGCGCAGCTCGCGATCAGCGCCGCGAACTACTGGGCGGTCGCGTTCCTCGCCGCGCCGTAGCGCGACGGGCGCGGCCCGCCGCGCCGGCCGTCACCGCGCGCCCGCCGTCGCCGGCTCCGCCTTCGCCGCCGTGCCGTCCTTCTTGCCGTAGGTGCGGGCGCGCGGCGCGACGAGCGGGGCCTCGACCTTCTCCCACGACACGTCGCAGCGCTGGGTGGAGGGGTTGAAGTTCGCCATCGACGTCTTCATGAACTCCGCGTCGTTGCGCTCGGGGAAGTCGGCGCGGTAGTGGCTGCCGCGGCTCTCCTTGCGCAGGTCGCCGCAGGCGAGCATGGCGTCGGCGAGGATGAGCATGTCGCCCACCGCGCGTGCGTGCACCAGGTTCTGGTTGGTCCAGGTGCCCGTGTCGCTGAGGCGCGCGTGCGCGTAGCGCTCGCGCAGCCCCTCAAGCGCGCGCCGCGCGTCGGCGAGCCGCTCGGCGGTCTTCACCACCGTGCTCGCGTCGGTCATCAGGTCGCCGAGCTCGTGGCCGATCGCGTAGGGGTTCTCGGTGCCCTTCGACTCGGCGAGCCGGCGGGCGCCGTCCTCCTCCGCACGCACCGCGTCGTCGAAGAGCGACGCCGAGGGCTCGGCCGCGCCTGCCTTCGCGCGCACGTGGTTGACGATCGAGAAGCCCCCGAAGAGGCCGTCGAAGGTGCAGGAGAGCAGGGCGTTGGCGCCGAGGCGGTTGGCGCCGTGGTACTGGTAGTTGCACTCGCCGAGGGCGTAGAGGCTCTCGACGTTCGTCATCAGGTTCGTCTCGGCGCCCTGCACGAGGCCCTTCTGGTCGGGCTTCGCCTCGTAGCGGACGTACATGCCGCCCATCGAGTAGTGGACGCCCGGGAAGATGCGCATCGGCACCTCGGCCGGGTCCTCGCCGACGAACTTGCGGTAGATCTCGATGATGCCGCCGAGCTTGCGCTCGAGGTAGCCCCGCTCGAGGTGCGAGAGGTCGAGGTAGACCTGCCGCTTGCCGCCGACGCCCATGCCGTCATGCACGCAGACGCTGAAGATCTCGCGGGTGGCGATGTCGCGCGGCACCAGGTTGCCGTAGGACGGGTAGCGCTCCTCCAGGAAGTACCACCGCTCGGCGTCGGGGATCTGGCGCGGGTCACGCGTGTCGCCCTTCTTGCGGGGCACCCACACGCGGCCGCCCTCGCCGCGGGCGCTCTCGGACATCAGGCGCAGCTTGTCGGCGCCGGGGATGGCGGTGGGGTGCACCTGCACGAACTCGCCGTTGGCGAACGTCACGCCCGCGCGGTAGCAGCGCGCCGTGGCGGCGCCGTTGCACATCACCGAGTTGGTGCTCTTGCCGAAGACGAGCCCGAGGCCGCCGTTGGCCATCGCCACGGCGTCGGCGCGGAAGGCGCGCACCTGCATGGTGCGCTGGTCCTGGGCAACGATGCCGCGGCAGCGGCCGTCCTGGTCGACGATCGGGCGCAGGAACTCCCAGTGGATCCACTGGGTGATCTTGCCGTCGGCGGTGGCGCGGCGGGCCTGCTCGTCGAGCGAGTAGAGGAGCTGCTGGCCGGTCGTTGCGCCCGCGAAGTGGGTGCGCTTGTAGAGCGAGCCGCCGAAGAGGCGCAGGTCGTGCCGACCCTCGGAGGTGCGGTTGAACGGCACGCCCATGCGGTCGAAGAGGTCGATGATGCGCGGCGCCCAGTGGGCCATCTCGTAGACCGGGGGCTGCTGGGCCAGGAAGTCGCCGCCGTAGACGGTCTCCTGGAAGTGCTCCCACTCGCTGAAGCCCTGCTGGCGGGCAACCTCGTTGCAGGCGTTGATGCCGCCCTGGGCGCACACCGAGTGGCTGCGCTTGACGGGCACCACGCTGAAGAGGTCGACGTGCAGGCCGAGCTCGGCGCACTTGACGGCGCCTGCGAGGCCGGCGAGGCCGCCGCCGACGATGATGACGCGCTGGTTCTTGGTGCTCATGGGGTGGAACTCACTTGTCCGAGGCGTGCGTCGCCTCGACTTCCTTGGCGGTGGCGATGTCGAGGGTGGAGAAGCCGTAGACGCTCAGGACGCCGGCGACGGCGAGGACCACGCCGATCGAGGCGCAGACCTGGCCCCAGCGGCGCATGGCGGGCACGCTGAGGGTCAGGCCCCAGGTGATGCCCGCGGTCCACAGCCCGTTGGCGAAGTGGAAGACGACCGCGAGCACCGACACCAGGTAGATGGCGGCCATCGCGAGGCCGAGCTTTCCCTGCTGGAAGTGCGCGGCCGTGGTCGACGCCGCGTGGTGCGCGTCGAAGCCGGGGAACACGCCGCCGTAGGTCCAGCCCCAGCGCAGGCTCGAGACGTGGAAGAAGATGAAGGCGAAGGCGACGTAGCCGGTGATGCGCTGCCAGACGTAGCGCCAGTTGTCCTGGTAGGCGTAGCGCTGGACGTTGACCTTGGCCTGCGAGGCGAAGTAGACGCCGAACACCGCGTGGAAGGCGAGCGGCAGCCAGATCCCGAACACCTCGATCAGGGTCAGGAAGGGCAGCGAGTGGATGAAGTCCACCTCCTCCTGGAACGTGCGCACGCCCTTCGCCACCGGGGACTCCGTGCTCGACGGGCTCGTCCACCGGGCCCACATGATCGAGCTGTTGGTGAAGAGGTGCGGGAAGAGGAACAGGCCGATCGGGACGATGCCGCTCAGGGAATGCAGCCGGCGCAGGAGGAAGTAGTGCTTGGCGAGCAGTCCCTGCTCGCGCGCGCCGGTCGCCTCGTGGTGGGAGATCGTGGTCACGGGTGGTGGGCCTCGGTCGGTCAGGGAATGATCAGCTTGCTGGCGCCGCCGGCGGGCTTCGCGGGGGCGGTGGGCGCCGGGGCCGCGCCCATCGGTGCGCCCGGCGATCCCGGGGCGGCCATGCGCACCGACGACGGATCCTTGCTCATCTGCTCGGCGATCATCCGGGTGATCGCGGCGAAGCGCAGGTGCAGCTCGCGCAGGATCTCGTCGAGCTCGCCGGACTCCTCGGGCGTCAGGTTGCCCTTTGTCTTGTCCTTCAGGACCTGCAGCAATTCGGTCGCGAAGCGCGAGCCCTCGAGGTCGACCACCACGCGGCCCTGCGGGTCGGCCATCGTGCCCAGGCCCATCACGGCCTGCGAGGCCAGCAGCCCGACCAGCCCGCGGAAGTCGGCGGGCGGCAGTCCCTCGGGCATGTCCTTGGCACGCGCCTGCATCGCGGCCTCGCGCTCGGCGAGCTTCGCGCGCTCGGCCTCCGCCTGCGCCTTCCAGTCCGAGTCGACGTGGAGGCTCGGGGCGGATGCGTCGGACGGCGGCTTCGGCGTGGGGTCGGACATGCGGCTCCTTCGGTGGGCCAAGAAGTATAGGACGCCCGCGGCGTACACTCGTCCTGCGCATGGATTGCCGCACCGAGAGCGCCCGACGCGCCCGCCCGAGCATGGCCGCATGGGCCACGTTTGCCGCATGCGCGTGCCTGGCCGCCCTGGCCGGCTGCGCCCCGACCCGCGTCCCGGCCGAGGACGGCCGCGAGGTGCGCGACATCGGCATCTCCTCCTTCAGCGACCCCGCCGCCGGGAAGGGCATCGAGGTGGTGGCCACGCCGATGCCCGACGTCGAGCCGCCCTCGACGCGCGAGGTGACCGAGACCGACGTCCTCGCCGACGGCACCGAGATCGTCCGCCGCTCCGAGGAGGTGACGGCGCTCAACCCGGCCACGCAGCGCGTCGAGACCGAGGTGATCGACCAGGGCAGCACGCCGGCGCTGCGCGTCGGGCAGCGCTGGCCGGTCGAGAGCCTGGTCGGGCAGATCAACGGCCGGCCGATCTTCGCCGAGGAGGTGTTCCGGCAGATCGAGGCAGCGGTGCTGCTGGCCGCGCAGGACCCGAACCCCGACACGGCGCGCGCGCAGGTCGACATGCTGGTGCGCCGCGCGTTCCGCCAGCAGGTGGAGTCGGAGCTCATCCTCGCGGAGGCCGAGAGCCGGCTGTCGCCGGAGATGAAGCAGGGCCTCCTGGGCTGGCTGCGCGACATGCAGGAATCGGCGATCGCGCAGCGCGGCGGCAGCCGCGCCGCCGCCGAGGAGTCGCTGCGCGACGAGCTGCAGATGAGCGTCGAGGAGTTCGTCGAGTTCCAGAAGAACCGCGAGCTCACCCGCGACATCCTGCGACGCAAGGTGGAGCCGCGCGTGGTGGTCAGCTGGCGCGACGTCGAGCGGCTCTACTCGCAGCGCCGCCAGGCGTATGCCCCGGACCCCGAGTACCGCCTCGGCCGCATCCGCCTGCTGAAGGACGTGCAGGCGGACAAGATCGACCTCGCCAAGCGGATGTTCGCCGAGGGCAAGTCGTTCCAGGAGGTCGCCGCCGCGGTGGCCGCGCCGGACGGCGGGTTCTGGCGCAGCGTGCCCGCGCACGACGGCCAGATGCACGTGGACGACCTGGCCGACGACCTGCAGGCGGTGCTTCGGCCGCTCGGGCCCGGCGAGGTCTCGGCCGCCTACGAGCAGCGGTCGTCGGTGCAGTGGTTCGCGGTGCTCGGGGTGGAGTCGCCGCCGAGCGTGTCGATCTTCGACCCGGAGCTCCAGCTCTCCCTGCGCGGGGAGCTGCAGGCCACGCAGGAACGCGTCGAGCAGGGCCGCTACATCCAGTCGCTCCAGAAGCGATGGCTCGGCGCGAGCATCCAGAAGATGGAGCTGCGCCTGGTGCAGATGGCGCGCGAGCGCTACCTCGACCCGCTGAAGCAGCTGCGCGGCCCGGCGTCGCGCTGACGCCCCGCGCGCGTCGCGGGTGCCGCGTGCCTCGCCCGCTCACCCGTCCGCGTCGAAGGCGTGCGGCCAGTGCTCGACGAGCGGTGGCCGCCCCTCGCGCAGCTCCACCGCGACCACGTCGAACTGGAACAGCCGGTCCTCGAAGCCTCGGCGCGCCGCGAGCGCCTCGGCGAAGCGCACGAGCCGTGCACGCTTGGCCGCGCCGACCCGCTCCTCGGCATGGAACGGCCCGCGCCGGGCCTTGACCTCGACCACCGCGATGGCGCCGCCCGGGGCCTCGGCGACGAGGTCCGCCTCCACGCCGCCCGCGCGCACGTTGCGCGCGATGATCCGGTAGCCGGCCGACTCGAGGTGCGCCGCCGCGGCCCCCTCGCCGGCGTTGCCGGCGTCGAGGTGGTCGCGCGCCGGCGCGGCATCGCGTGCGGGATCCATGGGGACGACCGTACGTTCGCCGCGCGCCGCTGCCCGGAATCCGTGCCGAATTTCGTTCGTGCCGCGAGCGGCGGCGCTCGCCGTTCAGTGGTGCACGACCGACGGCGCCACCAGCCCGGGCTGCTGCCGCGAGGCCGGGAAGAGCATCAGGTTCGCCAGCTCGAACATCCGCCTGGCGTTGCGCGCGGCGGCCTCGGCGTGCTCGGCGGTCGCGCGGCGCATGGCGTCGCGCGAGGTGCCGGCGGCGGCGAGCTCCGCGTCCGACCAGCGCTCGATCTCGGCGAGGATGGCCTCGCGCGTCCACTCGGGGTGGTACTGGATGCCGTAGCTCCACGGCCCCACGCGGAACGCCTGCACGGGGCAGGCCGTGCCCTTCATGACGACGGTGCCGCCGGCCGGCAGCTTCGAGACGTGCTCGCCGTGCGCGCTGAAGACCGACTGCTCCCAGCCGATGCCGACGAACAGGGCGTCCTCGACGCCGATCGACGCCGCGCGCACCTTGACCCAGCCGAGCTCGGGTGCGGCCATGCGGGTCACCTCGCCGCCGAGCGCCTTGGCGAGCATCTGTGCGCCCAGGCAGAGGCCCAGCACCGGGATCTTGCGTTCATGCGCCTCGCGCAGGAGCGCCTGCTCGTGCGCCACCCAGGCGTCCGCGTCGTTGGCCGACTGCGGGCCGCCGAGGCTCACCACGCCGTGCACGTCGTCGAGGTCCGCGGGGAGGGCGTCGCCCTCGTGGAGGCGGACGGTGCGCACGCGCTGGCCGAAGCTGCGCAGCGACTCGCCGAGGTGGCCGGCCTCGCTGTGCCGGGAGTGCTGGATGAGGAGGATCGCCATGGTGGGGTTCCGTGCGCGGCGCGGGGCGTCAGGCGACGCCCGCGGCGTGCCGCGCGGCGGCGGCGGGCGCCGGGGAGGGCGCGGCCGCGGCGCGGTCGATCGCCTGGTGGACGGCGCGTGCGATGCTCGCCGGGTCCAGCCCCGCGTCGACCAGCTGCTCCTTGCGCTCGCCGTGGTGGATCCAGTGGTCCGGGATCGCCAGGCGGGTCACCAGGCGCGCGTCGAGGCCGTGCTCGTTGCAGGCCTCGAGCACGCAGGCGCCGAAGCCGCCGCGGACCGAGTGGTCCTCGACGGTGATGACCGGGATGCCGCGGCCGAGGAGGTCCTTCAGGAGCTCGACGTCCACCGGCTTCGCGAAGCGCGCGTCGTAGAGGTCGACGGTGCACTCGCCGAGCGAGGCGATCGCCTCGGCCGATTCGTGGGCCATCGTGCCGAAGGCGAGGATCGCGGCGTCCGGGGCCGCGTGGCGCACGAGGGCGCGCGCCTTGCCGAGGACGAAGGGCGGGCAGGGCGTGCCCGTGAAGCGGTCGCTGACGCCGTCGCGCGGGTAGCGCAGGCTGGTGATGCCGTCGTCGTGCGAGGCCATGAAGTCGAGCGCGGCCTTCATGCTCGGCTCGTCGAGGGCGCCCATGATCACGGCCTTCGGCAGCACCGCGAGCATCGAGATGTCGCAGAAGCCGTGGTGCACGGCGCCGTCGCCGCCCACGAGCCCCGCGCGGTCGAGGCAGAGCCGCAGCGGCAGCCCCTGGAGGGCCGCCTCCTGGAAGCACTGGTCGAAGGCGCGCTGCAGGAACGTGCTGTAGACGGCCATGAACGGCTTCCAGCCGGTCTTCGCCAGGCCGCACATCATGTCGGCGGCGTGGCTCTCGCAGATGCCGGTGTCCCAGACCCGGTCGGGGAACTTCGGCATCACCTTGCTGATGCCGGTGCCGTCGGGCATGGCGGCGGTGCAGGCGACCACCTTCGGGTCGCGGGCCATCAGGTCGGCCATCGCGTCGCCGAAGGCGGCGGTGAACGAGCGGCCGCCCTTCTTCAGCTCGACGCGGCAGCCCTCGTTCTCCATGTCCTCGAGCATGCTGAAGGCGCTCGGGGAGTGGAAGGTGCAGCTGTCCTGCTCGGCGAAGGCGAATCCCTTGCCCTTGACGGTCTTGACGTGGAGCACGATCGGGCGGTCGAACTGCTTGGCCTCGTGGAGCACCTCGACCAGCGCGCGGATGTCGTGGCCGTCGACCGGGCCGACGGTGACCATGTTGAAGTGCTCGAACCAGCCGTTGGCGTGCACCTCGTGCGCGAGGGTCTTGGAGACCTCGCCGGCGCGGTGGTAGAGGTCGGCGAGCGCCTGGCCGCCGGGCACGTGCTTCACGAACTCGCGCGCGGCCTTCTTGAATTCGCCGTAGCCGGGGCTCATGCGCACGCGGTCGAAGTACGCCGCGACCGCGCCCTGGGGCTTGGCGATGCTCATGCCGTTGTCGTTGAGGACGACCAGGAACTGGCGGTGGAGCACGCCCGCGTTGTTCAGGCCCTCCATCGCCACGCCGTTGACGATGCTGGCGTCGCCGATGACCACGGCCACGCGTCGGCCCGAGTCGTTGTCCGGGGCCCATCCCTGGCCGGCGAGGGTGTCGCCGCGCGCCACCCCGACGGCGGTCGAGATCCCGGTGCCGGCGTGGCCGACGGAGAAGAGGTCGTAGTCGGACTCGCGCGGCTCGGGGAATCCGGCCATGCCGCCGCGCTGGCGCAGCTTGCCCAGGAGGTGCTGGCGGCCGGTGAGGAGCTTGTGCGTGTAGCACTGGTGCCCGACGTCCCACAGCAGGCGGTCATGCCCGAAGTCGAACACGTAGTGCATGGCGATCGTCAGGTCGACGACGCCGAGGTTCGGGGCCAGGTGGCCTCCCGACTTGGCGACCTGGTCGCAGATCGCCTGGCGGACTTCCTTGGCAAGGGCCGGCAGCTGCTCGATGGAGAGCTTCTTGAGGTCTGCGGGGCCACCGATGGTCGGGAGGATCTTCATGGGGAGGGGAGCGCCGAAAGTGTAGCGCCTTCCGTGGTTATCGAGTCCTGGTGGCCAGGTTCCGGGCGAGCTCGGCGAGCGGCGCGGCCGCCTCGCCGAGCGGTCGGACGGCGGCCAGCGACTCGTCGAGCAGCCGCTCGACGTGCCGGCGGCTTTCCTCGACCCCGAAGACCCCCGGGTAGGTGAGCTTGCCGGCGTCGCGGTCCTTCCCGGATGCCTTGCCGAGGTGCTCGGTCGACTGGGTCTCGTCGAGGATGTCATCGACCACCTGGAACATGAGCCCCATCGCGCGGCCGTACTCGGTGAGCGCGGCGAGGTCGGCGTCCGACGCATTGCCCGCGATCGCGCCCATGCGGCATGCGGCACGCAGCAGGGCGCCGGTCTTGTGGTCGTGGATCAGTCGCAGGCGGGTGGCGGCGTCGGGCGATCCCGGGAAGCCGCCGAGCGTGTCGTAGACCTGTCCCGTGATCATCGCGGTGGTGGCGGCGGCCAGCTCGCGGGCCACCTCGGCGCCGCGGCGGGGGGAGTCGAGCGCCACCTCGACCGCCACCGACAGCAGGCCGTCGCCGGCGAGGATCGCCAGCGCCTCGCCGTGCGCCTTGTGGGTGGTGGGGCGGCCGCGCCGCAGGTCATCGTTGTCGAGGGCCGGCAGGTCGTCGTGCACCAGGCTGAAGCAGTGGACGAACTCGAGCGCGACCGCCGCGGGCATGGCGTCGGCACGGCGTCCGCCCACCGCCTCGCAGGCGCGCAGCACCAGGACCGGGCGCACCCGCTTGCCGCCGCCGAGGGCCGCGTAGCGCATTGCCTCGCGCAGCCGGGGTGCGAGTCCGTGGGCATCGAGCGTGCCGGCGAGCGCCTCCTCCACCTCTGAGAGAAGCGTCGTGTCGGGGGCGTGCGAGCCGAGCGCGGTCATTCCGGCGAGTGTAGCGCCACCCCGTATGATTCCGGGCCTTCCGCGCCGCCGCGCGCCCCAAGCGAATGCTCGTCCAATTCCAGACCATCATGCACAAGGGCGGGCTGGTCATGTGGCCGCTGCTCTGCCTGAGCATCGTCTCGCTGTCCGTGTCGTTCGAGCGCGCCGTGTTCTGGGCCCGCCAGAACGGCCCGGCCGGCAAGCGCGGCTTCGCCGCCATGATGGATGCGATGCGCCGCGGCGACGCCACCCGGGCGAACGCGCTGGCCGACACGTCCGAGACCGTCTACGCGCGCGTCGCGCGCGCACTGCTGCGCGACGGCGCGACCGACGCGGTGGGCGTGGGCAGCGTCGAGACGGAGCGCATCCGGATCGACCGATTCATGGCGACGCTCTCGACCATCATCACCGCGGCACCGATGCTGGGGATCCTGGGAACGGTCACGGGCATCATCACGAGCTTCGACCTGCTCTCGGGCGGCGAGGCGATGGTCGACCCGCGCGCGGTGTCGGGCGGCATCTCCGAGGCGCTGGTCGCGACCGCGTCGGGCCTGGTGGTCGCCCTGCTTGCGCTCTTTCCCTACATGGCCTTCGGCGCGATGCGCGAGAACACGCTCGGCCGCCTCGAGAGCCTGATCTCGGTGGCGCAGATGGCCTTCGGGCGCACCGGCGCCGCGGTCGACACGCCGCGCCCGGCCCCGGCGACGAACAAGGTGCCGGTCGAGGTCGCCTGACGTGGCGTCGACGCAGCCGCCCGCGCTGCGCGTGACGTTTCCCGGGACCGGTCGGCCGGCCGCGGCGTTCCCCGCCGCGGACGGCGTGGTCGTGGCCGTCGGGCGACCGTCGAGCGCCGGCCCGGCGCCGGACGTCGCGCTGCAGGACGCGTCCGTGAGCCGGCGGCACGCGGAGCTTGCCTGGCGCGCGGGGTGCTGGCAGGTGCGCAGCGTCGGCAAGGGCGGGTCATCGCTCGACGGGCAGCCGCTTGCGGCGGAAGCATGGACGCCGCTCGCGTCGGGCGCGACGCTTGCGATCGGTCCGTACCGGATGCGCCTCGTGCTCGGCGACGCGGCCGCCACCGTGGCCGAGACGCTGATGCTCGACGACGGGATCGGCGACCGTGCCGAGGCCATCCCGCGCCAGCGGCTCGAGTCGGCCGAGGTGCGCCTCTCCGCGCTCATCGCCGCCGCGCGCCGGATCGGCGCGGCCGACGAGCTCGATGCGCTCGCGGAGGCCGTCGTCCACACGCTGGCCGAGAGCGGCGACTTCGACCGTGCGCTCCTCGTGCGTGGGGGCGGCGGCGTCACGGAGGCCGCCGGGGCCGCCGGCGACGGCACCTGGACGCCCATCGCCGCCTGGGCCGCCTCGGAGCACGTGCGCGCGCTTCCCGTGAGCCGCACGCTCCTGGCCGAGGCGGGGCGGACCGCATCCACGGTGCAGGCCTCGCGCGCCGGCGCCGCGGCCGTGCGCATGTCCGACAGCCTGATGGCGTCCGGCGCCACGACGGCGATGTGCGCGCCGGTGCCGGCGCACGATCCGCCGCGCATCTTCCTGTACGCCGACACGCGTGCCGGCGGACGCCTCGGCGACGCGGCCGTGCCGTATGCCGACATGGTGGCGCAGCTTGCGGGCCTGGCGATCGCCGCGCTCGAGCGGCGCGAGGACCGGATCGAGCGCGAGCGGCTCGAGCGCGAGATCGACGTCGCGCGCCGCATCCAGGCGGGGACCTTCCCGTCGGGCTACGCGGTCGCGCGCGGGTGGGAGATCGCCGCGGAGAGCCGCCCCGCGGACTCCTGCGGCGGGGACGCGTTCGACGTGGTGCCGATGCGCGGCGACGCGGTCGACGACGACGGCGGCGACCCGGACGGGTACGTGCTCTCGATCGCCGACGCGACCGACCACGGCGTGGCCAGCGCGCTGTCGAGCGTCCAGGTGCGCGCGATGCTTCGCCTGGGGCTGCGCACGGGACGGCCGATCGTGCGGATCGCCGAGCAGGTGAACGCCCAGCTCTGCCGCGACCTGCCGGATGGACGCAACGTGACCGCGTGGTTCGCGCGCCTTGACTGCGCGTCGGGCGAGGTGCACGCCGTGTCCGCGGGGCAGGGGCCGATCCTGGTCTACCGCCGCTCCGCGGATTCCTTCGAGGTCCACGGCGCCGACCAGCCGCCCCTCGGGGTGGTGCCGGTTCCCTACGACGACGCCGAGTCGCGGCGGTTCCGGCTCGAGGCCGGCGACCTGATCGTGGCCCTCACCGACGGCTACTTCGAGGCGCCGGCGGCGGATGGCGGCGACCGCTTCGGCGACGCGCGGGTGATGGAGGCGATCCGAGGCGCGCGCGACGGCAGTGCGCACGAGGTGCTTTCGGCCCTGAAGGGCGCGGTCGAGGCGTTCACGGGCGGCGCACCGCTCGAGGACGACCGCACCGCGCTCGTCGTGCGGCGCGTCCCGTGAGCGCGCCGCGCGCGTCCCATGAGCGCGCCGCGCGCGTCCCTCAGTTCTGGTGGCTGAAGTCGGCGGTGTCCGCCGCGTCGATCCACGTGCGCATGTCGAGCAGCTCGCCGATCGACGCGCTGCCGACGCTGCCGTCGGCGCGCAGCACGGCGGTCTTGCCGTTGTGGCGCCTGAGCGGCACGCTCTGGTTCACGTTGACCTGCAGGACGCCGGTATCGGTGCCGCCCTGCGGCGCCGCGGCGAGGAAGGGCGGCCGACCGAGGCTCGCGCCGGTGGCGCCGACGCTCATCCCCTGCATGTTGCCCATGAACGGGCCCCACACCACCTGCTGCCCGAGCATCGGCGGCACCACCCAGGCGCTGCCGGGAAGCGAGTCCTCGCCCGAAGTCGAGTCGCGGTAGGTGCCGGGTGCGCGCAGCGTGCTCGAGAAGAAGATGCCGAGCTCCCCGGTGCGCGAGATGTGCGAGAGGCGCGTCGCCGTCACCCCGCCGTTGCGCGTGCCGGTGCCGCCCTGCGCGTTCCAGCTTGCGTTCTCGAAGGCCATGGTGGAGTTCTGCCACCAGCCGCCGACGTAGAACGCGTTGTAGCCGAAGGCCGGCTGCAGGGCGAGGCCGCTGCCGCCGACGGTCACGGCGTTCGACATCCACGCCGGGATCGCGGGTTCGCCCACCCAGTCCTCGGGCAGGTCGTTCTGGCGCTCGACCGATCCTTCCTCGGCGCGGTAGGCCAGGAGCGTGCCGTACGGGTCGTCGAGGAAGCGCGCCAGGCGCCACGGGTAGGTCTGCGACACGCTCGTCGGGAGCTGGGCGCCCGACATGTTCCGGTACGTGACGCGCCACGCCGCCTGCGTCGGCTCATCGATGAATCCGGGCAGCAGCTGCTCCTCGTAGGTGTTGGCGTACTGGCTCCATGCCGCGTGCACGCCGCGCATCAGGTTCAGTTCCTTCGTCTTGCGCGCGGTGCCGAGGGCGCTGCGGACGCCGGCGACGATGATCCCGGTGAGGAGCGCGATGATGCCGACGGTGACCAGGAGCTCGACGATCGTGAAGGCGGGTCGGCGGGTCGTGGGATGCAGGCGGTTCCGCATGGTGTGGCTCCTGAAGATACGGGATCGGGACGGCATCCCGGCAGGTGCACGGCGGGAATCCACCCGCGTCATCGGCCGTCGAGGAGCCACTGCGAGAGGAACGCCGTGCCGCGGTCCTTCGCGTCGGAGGCGAATCGGCCGAATCCCGCGTGCTCGTTGGGCGCGCCGGTCGGGCCGTAGGCGTGCATGGTGATGCGATCCCGATGGGCCGAGCGGCCGCGCAGCGCGTCGACGAACTCGCGCTGGCCCTCGGCCGGCACCCACTCGTCGAGCTCGTTGTGGAGGGCAAGGAACGGGATGTCGCGCCACGCCTCCAGGTGCCGGATCGGGTCCATGGACGCCACGCGCGCCGGGTCGAACATCGCCCGGCGCTCCTGCCACCGCCAGCTGCCGATGCTGCACTCGACCATGGCGCAGTCGAAGGCGTGCGGGCGGCACAGGCGCACCATGGTGGCCATGCCTCCGGCGCTCATCCCGCCGACCGCGCGGCCGCAGCCGGCGTGCTCGCCGGAGGCATCGAGGTCGGCGAGGACGGCGTCGATCTCGCCGGCCATCCGCTCGACCACCTCGAGCGTGCGCGCGGGGTCCTGCAGCGCGGCGTCGAATCGCTCGCCGTGTCCCGGCAGGTCGAGGGCGCACGAGGCGATGCCCGCGCGCGCCAGGCGCAGGTAGCGGCCGGGGTCGAGTTCCTTCGTCACCGTGCGCCCGTGCATCCAGACCAGGATGGGTGCCGGGCGCGCGGCGCGTCCGGTCGTCGCGTCGAGGTGCGGATGCACGAGGAGCGCCGGCACGTGCCCGCCCGCGAGGCGCACGGTGCGCGACATCGCCGCGAGCGACGACGGGAGCTGTCCGAAGGGCTGCGGCACGGGCGGCGGACTGTAGCAGCCCGTATCCTCGGCGCCATGCATTCGCGCGTGGTCATCATGGGTGGCGAGCACCGCTCGCGCGTCCTGCGCACTCCGGCCGGCGCCGACGTGACGCGTCCGATGACCGGCCGCGTCAAGGAGAGCATCTTCAACATCCTGCGCGGCTGGTTCGACGACGCGGTGGTGCTCGATCTCTTCTCGGGCGTGGGCACGATGGGCCTGGAGGCGATGAGCCGCGGTGCGCGCGCGGCCGTGCTCGTCGAGCGCGACCGCGACGTGATCGACTGCCTGGAGGAGAACATCCGCGCGCTGCACCTCGAGGGCAAGGCCGTCGCCGTGCAGGCGGATGCGCTCTCGCCCGCGGCGCTCGCCGACCTGCCCGGGCCCGTGACGGTGGCCTTCATGGACCCGCCGTACCCGCTGGCCGAGCAGGCGAGCGGCCGGCGCAAGATCCTCGAGCAGTGCGCGCGCATCCGCGGCGTGATGGCCGAGAGTGGCTGGCTCCTGGTGCGCCTGCCCTACGAACTGGCGCCGGAGGAACGCCCGTTGCCGGGCTTCGACGGCCCGGAGATCCGCTCCTTCGGCGACATGCACGTCCACCTCTGGTCCGTGAAGGCGACCCAACCATGATCATCGCGACCGCCGCCGTCATGCTGTGGCTTGCCGCCGACGTCGGCGGGGCCGCGTCGCCCGCCGTTCCCGCACCCGCCGCGGACGCCGCACCCGCGCCGTTCGGCCCCGCCTCGCCGCCGACCGGCGCCGAGGTGGATGCCATGGTGCGCGAGGGGCTCGCGTTCCTCGTCTCGGCCCAGGAGGGCGAGCCGCGGGCTCAGTGGCCCTACGAGGGCGTCTACCGCGTGCGAGGCGAGATCCCGTTCGGCTACCGGATCGGCGGCACGTCGATCGTCGGCGAGTGCCTCGTTCGCATGCCGGGCTACGGGTCGGACGCGGCGCGCCGCGAGGCCGTCGCGCGCGCGTGCCGCTTCGTGTGCGCCGGCACCGCCGAGCCGCTGATGGACCCCGTCTACGACGCGGGCTACGACGTGCGCGGCTGGGGCTACTGCTACGGGGCGCGGTTCCTGCTTGCGCTGCGCTCGGCGAAGGCCGTGCCGGCGGGGCAGGAGGCCGAGGTCGACCGCGCGCTCGGCTGGTACCTCGACGCGATGCAGCGCACCGAGATCCCCGAGGTCGGCGGGTGGAACTACGCGCGGCAGCCGGGCATCGAGACGCCGTGCCCGATGTCGCCGTTCATGACGGCGCCCTGCCTGCAGGTCCTCTTCGAGGCGCATGCGCAGGGACTGAAGGTGGATTCGGCCGTGGTCTCGCGCGCCCTCGACGCGCTCGAGCGCTGCCGGACCGGCGACGGGAACTTCGCCTACAGCGCGCAGCGCCAGGCCCGCGAACCCGCGCGCACCATGCCCGGCGCCATCGGGCGCATGGTGTGCGGCGAGTCGGTCCTGATGCGCGCGGGACGTTCCGATGCGGCGCGCGTGCGTGCGGCGGTCGACGCGTTCCTCGAGCACTGGACCGAGCTCGAGAAGCGGCGCCGGAAGAACGGCACGCACGTGGCACCCTACGGCGTGGCGCCGTACTACTTCTTCTTCGGCTTCTTCCACGCAAGCGACGCGGTCGAGATGCTCCCCGAGGCCGAGCGCGGCGAGTACCGCCGGCAGCTGGTCCAGCTCCTGGCCGCGGTGCGCGACGCGGACGGCACGTGGGACGACCGCGTCTTCCCGCGCTCGCGCAGCTTCGGCACCGCGATGGCCATCATGGCGCTGCGTCGCCCGTCGCTCCCCGAGCCCGCCGCGTGGGCGGCCCCCACCGAGCCATGAGCGAGTTCCGCGTCGGCGTCGTCATCCCCGCCGCGGGCCGGAGCACGCGCTTCGGCCTCGGCGACAAGATCTCCCAGGACGTGGGCGGGCGGCCGATGCTCCTGCGTTCCGTCGAGCTCTTCGCGAAGCGCGACGAGGTGGGTGCGATCGTGGTGGCCGCGCCGCCCGACGCGCTCGACGAGTTCCGCGAGCGGTGGGGGACGCAGCTTGGCTTCCACGGCGCGCGGATCGTGGCCGGCGGCACGGTCGAGCGCTGGGAGACGGTGCGCAATGCGCTCGCGGCGGTGCCGGAGGAGTGCACGCACGTCGCGGTGCACGACGCGGCGCGCCCGGCGGCGAGCGAGGAACTCCTCGCCCGCGTCTTCGACGCCGCGCGCGTCCACGATGCCGTGATCCCGGGCGACCCGGTGACCTCGACCCTCAAGCGCGTCTCCGACGAGACGGTCGATGCGGAGGAGGCGGACGCCGTGGCCGACTCGATCCTCGGGGAGATCTCCGAGACCACCAAGATCAAGGGCCGCCGCGTGGTGGGCACCGTGCCGCGCGAGCGGCTGGTCGCCGTGCAGACGCCGCAGGTCTTCCGGGCCGACTTGCTGCGGCGCGCCTACGCACAGGCGGACCTGGCCGGCGCCACGGACGACGCGATGCTCGTCGAGCGCCTGGGCGCCGAGGTGATCGTGGTCGACGGCGACCCGCGCAACGTGAAGGTCACGACGGCGGCGGACCTGGCGCTCGTGCGCGCGATCCTTCGCCGCTGACGCCGTCGGTCCGGCCGATCGTGAGCGTGGTGCGCCGTGCCGGCGCGCCGGCGTCGCCGCCGCGCGTGCCGAGCAGAGGCTTCGCCAGGAGCCAGAGCGCCGCGAGGGCGCCGAGGGACGCGATCCAGAACTGCCAGTCGCCGATCGGCATCACGGGGCTCCGTTCAGGGCGGCGACCGCCGCATGGGTGGCGAGCGCGGCCGCATAGGCGACCGCCGTCATCCAGCCGAGCTGGATCGCGGGCCACTTCCATGACCCCGTCTCCCGCCGCGTGACCGCGAGCGTCGGCAGGCACTGCATCGCGAGGACGAAGAAGACGAGCGCCGTCGCGGTGGTCGGTTCGTCGAAGACCGGCGTGCCGTCCGCGCGCGGCATCGAGGCCACGCGCTCGAGCACCGAGCCGTCGCCCGGGTCGGCGTCGCTGCCCGCGCCGGCCAGCACGCCCATCGTGCTCACGAACACCTCGCGGGCGAGGAAGCTGGTCAGGACGCCCACCGTGAGCTGGCTGTCGAAGCCGAGGGGCGCGAAGGCGGGCTGCACCGCATCGCCGAGCTGTCCCGCGAAGCTCGAGGCCTGCTGCGTGCGCTCGTCGCCCTCGCCGGCGCGCGGGAAGGCGCTGAGCCACCACATCACCACCGAGATCGCCAGGATCGTGGTGCCGGCGTTGCGGAGGAAGACGCTCGCGCGGTCCCACGTGGTGAGGAACGCGTTGCGCAGGCTCGGCACGCGGTAGGGCGGCAGCTCCAGGACGAGCGCCCGCCCGGGCCCGCGCAGGATGGTGCGCCGCGCCAGGAGCGCCGTCAGGAGCCCCGCCGCCGCGCCGAGCGCGTAGCAGCCGACGAACGCCGCGCCCGCGAACCATGCCGGCCTGCCGACCGAGAGGATCCCGATCAGCAGCACGTACACCGGAAGCCGCGCGCTGCAGCTCATGAACGGCGCCACCAGGATGGTGGCGAGCCGCTCGCGGTCGTCGCGGATCAGCCGCGTCGACATGATGCCGGGCAGCGCGCAGGCGTGGCTCGAGAGGAGCGGCACGAACGACGGCCCGGCGAGCCCGAAGCGGCGCATCACGCGGTCCACCGCGAACGCCGCGCGCGCGAGGTAGCCCGAGTCCTCGAGCAGCGAGAGCAGGAAGAAGAGGAGGCAGATCTGCGGCAGGAAGACGAGAACGCCGCCGATCCCCGCCACGATGCCGTCTGCGACCAGCTCCGCGAGGATGCCTTCCGGCAGGCGCGCGCGCACCGCCTCGGCCACCGACCCGAAGAGGAGGTCGATCAGGTCCATCGGCACGCTCGCCACCATGAAGATCGCCGAGAAGAGCGCCGCCATCGTGGCGGCGAAGACGGCGATCCCGAGGAATGGATGGGTGAGCGCGACGTCGATGCGGTCCACCAGCGTCTCGGCGGCCGACTCGGGCGGCGGGCCCGCCACCGCGCGCGCCACGCCGTCGGCCCATGCGGCGAGCGCCGCCTGCGACGCGTCGGCGGCGGGCAGCTTCTGCAGCCGCGCGACGAGCGCGTCGTTGCCGAAGGGCAGGGTGGCCACGGTGTCCAGCGCCACGTCGAGCGCGGGCAAGCCCTCGCCGGTGCGGCCGCTCACCGGCACCACCGGGCAGCCGAGGCGGCGTGCGAGTTCCGCCGGGTCCACGGACGGCGTGCGCGCCTTCGCCGCGTCCCACATGTTGAGCGCCACCACCGCCGGCAGCCGGTACGCGAGCGCCTGCGCCGCGAACTGCAGGTTGCGGCGCAGGTTGGTGGCGTCGACCACGATCAGCATGGCATCCGGCACGCGGCCGTCGAGCGCGCCGCGCAGGCTGTCGCGGCACACCTGCGATTCCGGCACGTCGATCGACAGCGAGTACGTGCCCGGCAGGTCCATCAGCTCGAGCTCGGCGGCGCCCGCCGGCGAACGGTGCGTGCCGACGCGGCCCTCGACGGTCGATCCCGGGAAGTTCGCCGTGCGCGCCCGCACCCCGCAGAGCCGGTTGAAGAGCGTGGTCTTGCCGGTGTTCGGGTTGCCCAAGACCGCGATGCGCGGCATGCGCGCGTCGGCCCGCCGCTCGTCGCCGCCCGCCGGGGTCATCGTGCCGCGCCCGCGTCGTCGATCGGGGTCACCAGGATGCGGCGCGCGACGTCCGTGGAGATCCCCAGGCGCGTCGAGTCGATCTGCACGATGCACGGCGTGCCGGGGCTGCACACCCGGATCTGGCACTCGTGGTGCATGCCCATCGCATGCAGCAGGCAGCGGTCGCCCTCCGGGAGGTCGGCGATGTCGGCGCAGTGGACGATCGCCCGCTGCCCGCGCTGCAGCTGGGTGAGCGGGATGCGCACCGTCGCGCCGGGATCGTCGGGCGCGGCGCTCATCGCGCGGGGGCGTTGCCGGCCGGGGCGCCTGGGTTCGCCGGCACGGTGGCATCGGCGGGCGGAGCGGGCATCACCGACTTCACGTCGAGGTCGTAGAGGAACTCGACGTACGGTGCCACCATCGGGATCGACTCGAAGGCGCCGCGGTCGGGGCGTTCTGCGTTCACGCGCACGCGCGGCGTGACGATCGCGGTGACGGCGATCGGCCCGTCGGTCGGCCGGCCGTTCGTCACGATGCGCTCGAAGGTGCCCTGCGAGACCGTCGCCGGGACGCGGAACTCCCGCGCGCCGTTCCTGAAGACCATGGTGAAGCCCACCTGCCTCGCGTTGACCCTCGGGGGGATGTTGGGGTCGAGCTGGCCGGTCCACGTGACCTGCCGGACGTAGTCGCGGTTGGCGCGCGTGGCGAAGGCGCGCAAGGCCTGCAGGTGCTGGTCGAACAGCCGCTGTGCGGATCGCGGCGGCGGGTCGTCGGGGAACGCGGCGAGGTAGTCGGCCTGCAGGGACGCGAGCAGGCCACCGGGCCCGACCGAGGGATCGGCCGGCACCGGGGGCGGCGGCGGGGCGGGGATCTCCCCCCCGCGCGCGCCGCCTGCCGCCGCGGCGGCGAGCTTGGCCTCGAGCTCCTTGATCCGTGCCTTGGCGGCATCGAGCTCGGCCTGGCTGTCGGCGAGCTGGCGCCGGAGGCGGTCGATCTCCTGGCGCAGGTCGGCGGTCGACTGGTCCGTGGCCTGGGGTGCGGCCGGGGCGCCCGCGGGGACCTGGGCGGTTGGCGCCAGGACGGCGGCGGCGAAGAGGGCGATCGGGGCGATTCGCATGGCCTGCGATCATACGGATGGCATCGACGGCTAGACTTTTCAAGGAGGATCGCCTTGGATCGAATCCGGTCGTTCGTCCGTCACGCGCGGTTCCGCATGCACCTGCAGGCGCTGCTGTCGGCGGCGCTGGCGGCGCTGCCGTTCACGGCGGCGCTCGTCGCCCTGCTGGTGCTCGAACGGCGGCTGCTCGGCGCGTCGTCGGCGATCGGCGTGCCGAGCCGCAGCATGGCGTGGCTGGCGCTGGCGGTGCTGGCGGCCGCGGCGGCGGCGGCGGCCTACGGCTGGTGGAGCGCCCGCGCCGTGCGCCCGACGGACGATGCGGTGGCGATCGAGCTCGATGCACGCGTGCGCACCGGCGAGCGGTTCTCGACGGCGCTTGCGCTCGAGGCCGACGCGTCGGCGGCGGCCGACCCGTTCGCGCGTGCCGCGATCGCGGACGCCGTCCGGCACGCCTCCGATCCCGACGTGGCCGCGCGCGTGCGCGAGGCATTCCCGGTGACCGCACCCGCCCGATGGTGGACGGGGCCGGCGGTGCTCGCGGCGGCGGTGCTCCTCTGGGCCACCGTGCCGCAGCTTGAGTCGGCGCGGACCACGGATGCCGACGTGCGCGCGGCCGCGGCCGAGCGGGTGCCCACCCTCGAGGAGAAGCGCCTCGAGGACGTGGTCAAGCAGATCGAGCAGTCGCCGGAGCTCGCCGCCAAGCTCGACGCCGAGCTCGACGCGGCGCGCAAGGCGATCGACGAGGGCGCGACCGGGCCGGTGCGCACGCCCGAGCAGGCCGCGCGCGAGGCGATGAAGCGCATGGCCGAGCTGCAGGCGCGGCTCGACGAGGTGTCCGACTCGCGCGAGTCGAAGGAATCCAAGGCGCTTCAGGATGCCCTGGCGAAGCTCGAGCTGCCGAAGGACGCGAATGCCGCGCGCGAACTGGCGGAGGCGCTGAAGCAAGGCGACTTCGCGGCCGCGAAGGAGGCGCTCCAGTCGCTCCAGAAGCAGGCGGCGAAGGACAGCGGCCTGTCGCAGGAGGAGCGCGAGCAGCTTGCCAAGGCGCTCGAGGACACCTCCAAGCAGCTCGATGCGCTCTCGAAGGACCCCGCCAAGCTCGCCGAGGCCCTGAAGCAGGCGGGCATGGATCCGTCGCTTGCCAACAACCCGGCCGCGCTGCAGGAGGCAATGAAGCAGGCCGCGCAGCTCAACCAGTCGCAGCGCGAGCAGCTCCAGAAGATGGCCGAGTCGATGCAGGGTGCGCAGTCGAAGCTCGCGCAGATGAGCCAGGAGATGCAGAAGAGCGCCTCGCAGTGCCGCAATCCCGGGCAGTCCCAGGGGCAGCAGTCGCAGGGCCAGCAGTCGCAAGGCCAGTCCGGCAGCGAGCAGCAGCAGGCCTCGAGCCAGCAGTCCGAGGGACAGGACTCGAGTTCCTCCATGTCGCAGATGCTCAGCGAGGCCGAGGCCGACCGGCAGATGGCGATGGCCGCCGAGGGCGCCAAGAGCCAGTGCCAGGGGGGCGGCGACGGCATGAGCGAGTCGGAGGCCGACAGCGCGCTGCGCGCGAGCGCCGAGGGCGACGGGCAGTCGCAGGGAAGCGGCGGCAGGAAGGACGGCAACGGCGGTGGCCGCGCGCAGGCCTCCGGCGGCGACCGCTCGATCCGCGAGACCGCCTTCGGCACCAAGTTCCAGAAGCAGAAGGGCGCGCGCGGCGAGGGCGACGTGATCGCGCGCCAGCTCGTCGCCGGGCAGGCGCCCGTCGGCGAGAGCCGCGTGGCGCTCGAGGAGGTGGCGGGCACCATCGCCACCGGCTACGAGCGCGGGTCCGAGGACGACCCCGTGCCCGCGCACCTGCGCGAGGTGCACAAGCGCTACTTCGGCGAGCTGCGGCAGAAGTTCGCGGAGAAGGGCGTCAAGCCCGCCGCGCCCGGTGCCGCGGCCCCGTCCGCACCGCCCGCGCCGGGCCCGTCGAATGCCAAGTGACCGCGTGCGCGGGGCGGCCCGTGCCGCGCGGGCGGTCGCGTCGCTCGTGGCGCTCACGGCCCTCGCCGGATGCGGCGACTCGCCGAGCGTGACCGTGTACACGAGCGCCGACCAGGAAGAGGTCGCGCGCCCGGTGTTCGAGCGCTTCGAGCGCGAGACCGGGATCCGCGTGGACGCCAAGTTCGACACCGAGGCCACCAAGACCACGGCGCTCGCGAACGCGCTGCGCTCGGAACGTGCGCGCCCGCGCGCGGACGTCTTCTGGTCGAACGAGCAGGCCGCGAACGTCGCGCTCGGCGCCGAGGGCGTGACGGTGCCGCTCGAGGCCGGGCCCGCGGATGCGGCGCTCGCCGCGGCGGTCGCATCGTGGCCGCCGCAGTGGCGCGATCCGTCGGGCCGGTGGTTCGCGTTCGCCGGGCGCGCGCGCGTCATCGTGCATCACCCCGGCCGCGTGCCCTCGCCGCCCACGTCGTGGCAGGAACTCGGCGACCCGGCATGGAAGGGACGCATCGCGATGGCCGACCCGCGCTTCGGGACGACGCGCAGCCACTTCGGCGCCATGGAGGCTGCGTGGGACGCGTCGGCCCCGGGGGCGTTCGACGACTTCATGGCGCGGCTCGTGGCGAACGAGCCGAAGGTGCTGACGAGCGGCAACGCGGGCGTCGTCGATGCCGTGGCCCGCGGCGAGGCGGACCTGGGCATGACCGACACTGACGACGTGCTGGCGGCGCAGGCGCGCGGGCTGCAGGTAGCGATGGTCATGCCGCGGCACCTCGCCGATCCGTCGGCGGCAGGCGGTGGCACGTACGTCATCCCGAACACCGTGGCGATCGTCGCCGGGGCGCCGCACCCGGACGAGGCCCGGCGCTTCGTCGCGTTCATGCTCGACGCCGCGACCGAGCGGCAGCTTGCCACGGTGGCGGCACGCCACGTGCCGCTCGTCCATCCTTCGGGCGAGGGGGATCTCTCGGTTCCGGATGCGCTGCGCGTCGATCCGGCGGCGGTGGCCGCGAACGCGGACGCGGCGGTCGAGCGGTTCTTCGCCGCGCGGCGCGCGGCAGGACAGGGAAACTAGGTGCGCGGGGCGGGCGTGGCGGCAGTGGCTGCCGCGGCGGCGGCGTTCGCGGCGGCGGTCGCGTGGCCGTTCGCGGCGGGAGTCGGATTGCTCGCAGGCGGCGGCGCCGTGCCGGCGTCCTTCGACGCGCTGGCCACCGTGCGCACCACGTCGCTCTGGAGCGTCGCGATCGCGCTCGCCGCGACGGCGCTCGGCTGGCCGGTCGGCCGCGCCGTGCGCCGTTCGCAGGCGGGGCGCGCGTTGCTTGCGATCTCGGTGGTGGCGGCGGCGCTGC
>CAYTYU010000007.1:0-36106 GCA_964440815.1 uncultured Chitinophaga sp. | reverse complement strand
TTCCCGACGGCCGCGTGCTCGAGGGCGTGTCCGGCGTCGAGGCGATGGTGGGCGAAGGGGACGCATTCGAGCGCGCGCTGGCGCGGCATCTCCTGGTCTACGCCTTGGGCCGGGGCACGGCCGACGCCGACGACCCGCTGCTCGATGCGCTCGCGTCGCGGGCGCGGGCGCACGGGTCGTTTGCGGAACTGGTGGGAGATATTGTGGCGAGCGATGCGTTTCGCCGGAAGCGCGCGAAGGAGATCCCGTGACCACGAGCCGTTCGATTCATCGTGCCGCAAGGATGGTTGCCCGGCGCTTGGGCACGATCGCGGTCGTGTGCGTGCTCGCGCTTGCCTGCGGCACGGCCCGCGCCCAGGGCATCCCGCAGACGCCTCCGCCGATTCGCTCGAAGGACCTCAATCGCATGCTGGAGGCGATGCAGGCGGGTGCGGAGGCGCGCGCGGCGGCGGTGGCGGCGTTCGACGCCTATGTCGATCGATGGCAGCGGCTGCGAGACGAGACCATCCGGCCGCTGCAGGCATCGATGGCCGCGGCGCTGGCGAAGGCGCCGGGGACGGCGGGGACGGAGATGGACTTTGGCGTTCCCGACGCGCCGGCCGGCGATGCGCAGACGCCCGCCGAGGCCGAGGCGGCGGCCGCGGCGATGTCCGCCGAGATCGAAGAGTACCGGCGTGCGATGGAAGCGCGCGACGGTGCGCGTGCGGCGGCGCTCGAGCCGTTCCGCGCCCGTGCCGCGGCGGTGCCGAACGACGTCCGCGCGGCGGAGCGGGCGTTCTTCGAACTCCTGCGTGCGACGGCGGCTTCGGATGCCCAGCGTGCCGTCGTCGAGCGCGAGGAACTGGTGCGCCGGCGCCGGATCGCGGTGGCGTCGCGCCCGGACCTGCGCGCCTCGTTCGGGCTGGCGCTGACGTTCCCGGCGCTTCCCGCCGGCGTGCCGGCAGACGAGGCGCTGCGTGCCCGCATTGATGCGTGCATCATGGCGTGGGAGCGCGCCTCGACCGCGTCGCTCGAGCAGGGAGGCACGGCCGACGAGTTCCGCAGTCGCCGGATCGCGGCGGCCGTGGAGGTGGCGGCCATGATGCCGGATGAGGTGGGAACGCGGTGGGTTCGCGGCGTGCGGGGCCGGGCGGCGAACGCGCTGGGCCTGTGGGGCATCGATCCGGCCGCGGGTCTGGAGTCGGCGCTCGGTGACCGCGCGACCCCCGAAGTGCGCGCACGGATCGACCGCTGGGCGGAGGAGCGCGATGCGCTCGTCGTGCAGGCCGCGGCACCGCCGCCGGCACCGGTGGACGGCGTTGCTGCCTCGGACCGCATGGCGCTCATGATGCGTGATCGCGAGCTTTCCGAGGCGGCGCTCACCGACCTCGCGGCGCTCATCGCCGATCCGTCGCTCGACAAGGATGCGCTCGAGACGAAGCTGATGGCCGAGTCGTGGAAGCGGCGGCCGGACGACGACGGCGACGCGCGGTTCTCGGGCGAATCGATGATGCGCAGTGCCATGGAGCGGTCGATCGCGACGCTCGGCGGCGACGAGGCGGCGGATGCGGGAGACTCGGAAGACGCCGATCCGTTCGACCCGGCCATGATGGAGCGGATCGCGTCGGCGGGGACCATCCGCCGGGCCGACCTGGAGCTTGTGCGTGCGCGGCTTGGCATCCCGGACGAGGGAGCCACGCTCTGGGACCAGCTCTGCGACGACCTCGTGGCGAAGTCGGCCGACATCGAATCGGAGATGAAGTCGATCGTCCAGGCCGCAGCGGAGGGTCGTGGCATGGTGGAGCGTTCCCGGGCGATCGCGAGGCGCCGCGAGGCGGCGGAGACGGCGTGGTTCGACGCGGTGGCCGCGGCATTCCCGTCGATTCCGGCGGAGGCGCTCGACGCCGAGCGTGGGCGGCGTGCGGTGCGCCGTGCCGTCGAGGGCGGATCGATCTTCCTCGTGCAGGCGCGCATGACCGGCAACCGATGGATCGATGCGGACCTCGACCGCGCGGCCGACGGGTGCTCGCCCGATGCGCGCCGCGCGGCGGCAAGGCCGCTCGCCGACTGGCGGGGCGCGCAGGCGGCGGCGGTCAACGACCTCATCGCGTGCTCGGAACGGATGGTCGAGCGCATGGTGGCTGCCCAGGAGGCGATGCAGGCGGCGGCGGCCGACGGCAATGCGGCGTCGATGGCCGCGTTCGAGGGCTTCCAGAAGGCGCAGGCCGACTACCAGCGCGAGGTGGACGAGGTGTCGCGCCGTGCCGAGGCGACGCTCGCCGCGTCGACCCAGGCGGTGGCCGAGGCGATGCCGCGTCCCCAGGGCGCGGTCTTCCGACGGGGCGTGCGGCGGCAGATGCACCCGGAGGTCTACCGCGACCAGGACCGCGTCGACGCGGCGATCGACGCCGCGCTTGGCGATCCGTCGCTCACGCCGGACCAGCGCGGCGCGGCCGCGGCCGCGTGGGGCGAGTCGCAGACGCGGTTCGAGGGCATCGCCGAGCGCCTGATCGCGCAGTCGGCGAAGACCGACCGGGCCATGGCCGACATGTTCGGCGACATGCTCGCCGACGGTGACGACGGCGGTCCGAGCGAGATGGAGCGCGCCGCGCTCGCCAGCGACGACCTCGCCTACGACCAGGCGGAGCTGCGCGCCCGCACCGTGCGCCGCGTCCGCGCGGCGGTGGGGGACCGCGTGGCCGATGCCCATGGGGTGCGGTGAACGCCGTCCCCGCGGCGGGCGGCCCTAGAATGACGTCATGCGCGCGCCCCTCGTCGACCGCCGCACGGTGCTCCGGGGTGTCGGTGCCGTCATCGCGCTGCCGTGGCTCGACGCGATGGCGCCGCGCGGGATCGTGACGCGCGCGGCGATGGCTGCGGGCGGGGCGCCTGCCGCACCGCCCGTGCGCGTGGCGTACGTGTTCTTCCCCAACGGCGTGAACGTGAACGCGTGGGCGCCCGCGGTCGGCGAGTCCACGTGGAGCGCGTCGGGCGCGCTGGAGCCGCTGGCGCCGTTCCATGGCCGCATCAGCATGCACGTGGGCCTCGCGCACGCGAACGCGGCCGCGCTCGGCGACGGGCCCGGCGACCATGCGCGCAGCGCGGCGTGCTTCCTGACCGGTGCGCACCCGCGCAAGACCGCCGGCGACGACATCCGTGCGGGGCAGTCGGTCGACCAGGCGATCGCCGAGGCGCTCGAGGGGCAGGGCAGGCGCACGCGGCTGCGCTCGCTCGAACTTGGCTCTGAGCCCGCGATGACGGCAGGCAACTGCGACTCCGGGTACTCGTGCGCCTACAGCGCGAACATCTCGTGGAAGTCGGAGCGCCTGCCCAACGGCAAGGAGACCGACCCGCGCGCGGCGTTCGACCGCGTCTTCGGCAGACGCGGCGAGACGCCCGAGGAAGCGGCGGCGCGCGCGCGGAGCCGGCGCTCGATCCTGGACGGGGCGGCGGCGCAGGCGGGACGCCTCGCGGCGCAGGTGGGCACGCAGGACCGTGCCCGGCTCGAGGAGTACCTCGACGGCATCCGCGCCTTGGAGCGCCGCCTGGACGAGGATGCCTCCGCGCACCTCGACCGCGGCACGCGGCTGCCGGACTTCGACGACGCCCCCCGGTCGCTCGCCGGCCGGATCGACCTCCTTGGCGAGGTGCTGGCGCTGGCCTTCCGCACGGACTCGACGCGCGTGGCCACCCTGATGCTCGCGAACGAGGGCTCGAACCGGCCCTACCCGGAGATCGGCGTCTCGATGGGCCACCACGACGCCTCCCACCACGGCGGCGCGGCGGACAAGATGGATGCGTTCGCGCGCATCAACCGCTTTCAGTCGGAGCGGCTGGCGGCGTTCCTGCGGGCGCTCGAGCGGGTGACCGAGGACGGCCGGCCGCTCCTCGACTCGACCGTCGTCCTGTACGGCAGTGCCATCAACGACGGCAACCGCCACAACCACGACGACCTGCCGATCCTCGTGGCCGGCGGCCAGGCCGCCGGGGTCTTGGGCGGGCGTCTGGTGCGGTCCGCACCCGGCACGCCGCTGTGCAACCTGCACGTGGGCATCGCCCGCGCCGCGGGCATCCCGATGGACCGCTTCGGAGACTCGACCGGCGTGGTGGCGCCCGGCTGACACGGCCGGCCGCTGGGCTTGCGCGCGGCCGGGTGCCGATGAAGGGCGGGACGCGCCCGCGCGCGCGAGGAGTTCCCCGATGAAGCTGCAGCCGCTGTTCGCCCAACTCGTCAGCCTCGACCCCGCGCTCCGCGGCTCGTCCGTCGACGTCGCCTTCGTGACCGACGATTCGCGGCAGGCCGGTCCCGGCTGCCTCTTCGTCGCCCGCACCGGGACGGCCGCCGACGGGCGCGCCTTCGCGGCCGACGCCGTGCGGCGCGGGGCGGCCGCGGTGATGTTCGTCGGCGAGGACCCGCTCGGCGCGGACCCGGCGGCCGCGCACGTGGCGCGGATCCGGCTGCCCGACGGCACCGACCTGGCGCGTTTCGCCGCCGTGCTCGCCGACCGAATCGAGGGCTGTCCGAGCCAGTGGCTCGACCTCGTGGGCGTGACGGGGACGAACGGCAAGACGACGATCGCCTTCCTGGTCCAGCAGTTCATGCGCGCGGCGGGCCGCCGCTGCGGCGTGATCGGGACGGTGCTCATCGACGACGGTGCCGAGGCGCGCCCGGCTGCGCTGACGACCCCCGGCGCGATCGAGACGGCCGCCGTGCTCGGCCGCATGGTGCGCAACGGATGCTCGGCGTGCGCGATGGAGGTCTCGAGCCATGCCCTCGACCAGGGCCGCGCCGACGCGCTTCGGTTCCGCACGGCGGTGTTCACGAACCTGACCGGCGACCATCTCGACTACCACGGCACCATGGAGCGCTACGCCGAGGCGAAGGCCCGGCTGTTCGCGCTCCTGCCGCAGGACGGGACGGCGGTGGTCAACGTGGACGACGCCTGGCATGCGGCGATGCTCTCCGCCTGCCGCGGGCGCGTGCTGCGCTGCAGCCTGAAGGGGAACGCCGACTGCACGGCGGAGGTCCACGAGGCGCGGCTGGGCTGGCAGGACGCGACCTTCACGGGTCCCTGGGGCAGCGCGCGGGTGCGTCTGCCGGTGGTGGGGCGGCACAACGCGATGAATGCCCTTCAGGCGGCCGCCGCGGCGTGGTCGGTGGGCGTGGGCGCGGATGCGGTGGCGCGGACGCTGGCCTCGTGCGCGGCACCGCCCGGACGGCTCGAGCCGGTGACCGGGCCGGACGACGCGTTTGCGGTGCTGGTCGACTACGCGCACACGGACGATGCGCTCCTCAACGTGCTCACCGCACTGCGGCCGCTGGTCGGGCCGAAGGGCCGGCTGGTGACGGTGTTCGGCTGCGGCGGCGACCGCGATCGCTCGAAGCGTCCGCGCATGATGGACGTCGCGTGCACGCGCAGCGACCGCGTGGTGGTGACGAGCGACAATCCGCGCACCGAGGACCCGGAGGCGATCATCGACGAGGTGGTCGCGGGGCGCCCGGCCGGCGCGCTGGCCGAGGTCGTGCGCCGCACCGACCGCGCCGAGGCGATCCGCCTCGCGGTCGGCGGGGCCGGGCCCGGCGACATCGTGCTCATCGCCGGCAAGGGGCACGAGGACTACCAGATCATCGGGCGCGACCGGCGGCCCTTCGACGACCGAGTCGTGGCGCGCGAGGCGCTCGGTCGCGTGGCGGCGGCGGTCGGGGCCTGAGCGTGCGGCCGGCGGCGGGCGCTGCTTGAAAGAAAGACGGCCCCGGCGCGATGCCGGGACCGTCCGTCACTTCCAGGGAGCGTGCGCGCTCAGTTCTGCTGCGTCATCGCGCGCTTGTTGAAGATGCCGATGATGATCAGCAGCGCGATCAGGCCGACGAAGCCGCCGTTGCCCAGCTGGTTGATGAACGTCATCAGGTTGTTCGTGATCTTGCCGAAGTAGCTGGTGGTGTCGCTGCCGAAGATGATCTGCACCAGCACGCCGATGGCGATGAACAGGAGCATGATGTCGACCAGCTCGCGAGCCCAGCCCTTGACCATTTCAAAGCCCTTCATGCGGTTCTCCTCGTATTCGGGGTCAGCCAACGGGCGAGCCGCGTCGCCCCACGCCGGAGATATCGGTCCGGGGGTCCGGGGAGCCTGAAAAGGGGGTGCGGGCGCCTCAGAACCCGGCGGCGCGCGCCAGCAGGATGCCCACGCACAGGGCGCAGACGGCCGCCAGCACGCGTTGGACGTGGCGATGGAACTGGCTCATGCGTCATAGAGATGCGATGCCTTCGCCGCGGAGGCAAGCCGGAACCGTTCCGGTTCATCGCGGATCCGCGGGCGATTCGCACGGACGGACCAGTCGGACCCCAGCGCTATCCTTCCGCCGCGCCCACGGACGGGCGCCAGCCGGGCGGCGCGAACGCGCGGCCGCCCGAATTCACCGACGGAGCGGGCATGCAGGTCACTGCGGATGAATTGCGTGGGGCGATCGCCGGGCAATGGGTGGTGGCACCGCCCGTGGCGGCCGCGCGTCCCGGGTTCGCGCCGGCACCCTTCCTGATGCATGGCGTCGGGACCGATACCCGCGAGGACCTCGCGGGACGGCTCTTCGTCGCCCTGCGCGGCGAGTCGTTCGACGCGCACGCGTTCCTGGCGCAGGCGCGCGACCGCGGTGCGGTGGCGGCGGTGGTCGACCGCCGCGCGGGTGCGTTCGAGCGCCCGGAGGGCTTCCCGCTCATCGAGGTGGGCGACACGCGCGTGGCGCTCGGCGACCTGGCCCGCTGGTGGCGCGGGCGGCTGCGCGCGAAGACCGTGGCCATCACCGGCTCGAGCGGCAAGACGACGACGCGCCGGCTCGTCGACGCGGTGCTCTCGCGCACGATGCGCGGGACGGCGTCGCCGAAGAGCTTCAACAACGACATCGGCGTGCCGCTCACGATCCTGGGGGCATCGGCGACGGACGGCTACCTCGTGGCCGAGATCGGCATGAACCATCCCGGCGAGATCGCGCCGCTCTCGCGCATGGCCGCGCCGCACGTGGCGATCGTCACCATGGCGGGGCGTGCGCACCTCGGAGGCATGGGGAGCGTCGAGGCGATCGTCGTCGAGAAGAGCTCGCTCGTCGACGGGCTCGGCACGCTCGGGATCGCGATCGTGAACGGCGACCAGCCCGCGCTCGTCGCGGCGGTGGAGGCCCGGGTGAAGCCCGGCGTGCGCGTCGTGACGTTCGGGCGCGGCGAGGGGTGCCAGTGGCGGCTGGTCGACCGCGCGCCCGACGGCGAGCTGCAGCGCGTATCGATCGCGGGGCCGGGCGGCGATGCGTGGTCGGGGACGCTGGGCCTGCCCGGCGACTACAACGCGATGAACGCGCTCGCGGCCGCGGCGTGCGCCCGCATGCTCGGGGTGCCGTGGGAGGCCGTCGCGGAGGGCTTCGCGGCGATCCGGCCGGAATCGATGCGGATGACGCGCCAGCCGGTCGGTGACGTGGTGGTCTTCAACGACGCCTACAACGCGAATCCGGACGCGGTGGCGGCGGCGCTCGGGGCGTTCGCGGAACTGGCACCCGACCCGGCTCGCCGGGTCACGGTGCTCGGCGACATGCTGGAACTCGGGGAGGCCTCCGCCGCCTGCCACCGCGAGACGGCGCGGGCGGCGGTCGGGGTGCGGCCGTCGGTCGCCGTGTTCGTCGGCCCGGAAAGCCGGCATGGGGCGGACGAGGCCCGGAGCCTCGCGGGCCCCGCGACCGAGGTGGTGCACGTCGACGCCCTCGACGACGCGGGGGTCCGGGCGATCGCCGCCCGGCTCCTGCCCGGCGACCACCTTTTGCTGAAGGGCAGCCGAGGAAGCCGAATGGAACGATTGGTGCAGGCGCTTTCCGCCCGCGCGGCCGCCGCCGCCGGCGCCGCAGCCGAGTCGAGGTGACGGATGCTCTTCAACCTGGTCGAGCGCTCGCAGACGTGGCTTGACGAGGTCGGGCTGTACCCGCTGGTGCAGGTGATGTTCCAGCTGGAGTTCCGCGCCTTCCTCGCGGTGCTCCTGGCCTTCGCCCTCGTGCTGGCGCTCATGCCGCGGCTCATCCGCGTGCTTCGTGCGGTGAAGGTGGGCGACGACCCCGAGTTCTACGGCAAGGACCTCAACGCCCTGATGGAGGGCAAGCGCGGCACGCCGACCATGGGCGGCATCCTGCTGTGCGGATCGGTGTTCGTGACGGTGGCGCTGCTTGCCGACGTCGCGCACAGCCGGTACGTGCACGTGTGCCTGGTGGTGCTGGCGTGGCTTGCCGGCGTCGGGGCATGGGACGACTGGATGAAGCTCACCGAGGCCTCGCGCGCGCGGCTGAACGGCGGCAAGCGCTCGCGCGACGGGCTCAAGGCGTGGGAGAAGCTCCTGTTCCAGCTGGCGATCGGCGCGATCGCGAGCTGGTTCATCTGGGACGCGGCGGCGGTGCCGGATGCGGTGGCGCTCAACCTGCCGTTCCAGCGCACCTACCTGCCGGCGAGCACCGAGGGGGCCATCGCGCCCGTGGACCTCGCGCCGGGCGTGTGGCAGATGGGGGTGCTCGCGTTCGTCCTGCTCGGGACGTTCATGATCGCGTTCACCTCGAACGCGGTGAACCTGACCGACGGGCTCGACGGCCTCGCGGGCGGCACGCTGCTCGTCGCGTGCTTCGCGATGATGGTGCTCACCTGGATCGCCTCCAGCCAGCGTGCGGCGTACTTCCTGATGGTGCCGTGGGTACCGGGGTCCGGCGAGCTGATGGTGGTGTCGGGGGCGATGGCGGGCGCGTGCCTGGGGTTCCTCTGGTTCAACGTGGCGCCGGCGCAGGTCTTCATGGGCGACACCGGGAGCCTGGCGATGGGCGGGCTGCTCGCGACGGTCGCCGTGTGCATCCGGCAGGAGGCGCTCCTGGTGCTGATCGGCGGCGTCTTCTACCTGGAGGCCGTGAGCGTGATGGCGCAGGTGGGGTGGTTCAAGTTCACCCGCATGCGATTCGGCGAGGGCAGGCGGCTCCTGCGCTGCGCGCCGGTGCACCACCACTTCCAGATGGGCGGATGGAAGGAGACCCAGGTGGTGGGGCGCTTCTACCTGCTGGCGATCACGCTGGCGATCGCGGCGCTGGTCACGCTCAAGCTGCGGTAAATCGGTGCCAGGAACGCCTGTCCCTGATTTCGGAGAAATCAGGGACAGGCGTTCCTGGCACCGATTTCCAGCACCGCGCCCGGGGCGGCCAGCACGCGCTTGAGTCGCGTGCGGCGCAGCAGTTCCACGGCGCGCGCGAGGTCGGGCCAGAGCGGGGCCTCGAACGACACGCGCTCGCCGGAGACGGGGTGGTGGAACCCGAGCCGGGCCGCGTGCAGCGCCTGGCGGTCGAGGAGCGTGTCCGCGGCATCGGGCTGCGACGGGTCGAGGTCGCCGACCGTCACGTGCCGGCCCGCGTAGAGGTCGTCGCCCACGAGCGGGTAGCCGACGTGGCTCATGTGCACTCGGATCTGGTGCGTGCGGCCCGTGCGCAGCTCGACCTCGACCAGCGAGTAGCCCTCGTAGACCTCGCGCACGCGGTAGACGGTCTGGCTGGGCTTGCCGTGCTCGTCGTGGCGCACGGCGTACTTCTCGCGGATGGTCGGGTGCTTGCCGAGCGGCAGGTCGATCAGGTCGGCCTCGGGCTCGACCTCGCCGTGCACCAGGCAGACGTAGCGCTTCTCGGTGCGCCGGAGCTCGAACTGCTTCGCCAGGCGCCAGTGCGCCACGTCGCTCTTGGCGCACACCATGACGCCGGAGGTGTGCTTGTCGAGGCGGTGCACCACGCCGGGGCGCGCGATCTCCTCGCCGACCGAGCTGAGCGTGCCGCCCGAGCGGTGCAGGAAGTGCCACGACAGCGCGTTGATCAGCGTGCCCGACTTGTGCGCGCGTGCCGGGTGCACGATGAGGTCGGGCTGCTTGCTGATCACGATCAGGTGGTCGTCCTCGTGGAGGACGTGGATCGGGATCTCCTCGGCATCGATCGCGTTCGAGGGCGGCGGGGGCAGGGTGGCGACCACCGTGTCGCCGCGGCGCAGGCGCGTGCTCGCCTTCGGCACGCGTCCGTTGACCGTGACCGCGTCCTCCTCGATGAGCCGCTGCAGCTGCGTGCGGCTCAGGAACGGAACGCGCCGCGCCAGGAACCGGTCGAGCCGCGTGTCCTGGCTGCGCAGGACCTCGAAGTGCGCCGTGATCGGCGCCTCGTCGTCGGCCTCGCGCTGGCGTTCGTAGCGGTCGAAGAGCTCGGCCGGGTCGGTTCCGACGACCTCCTCGCCGTCCTCCGGCGCGGCGGGTTCGCTCACGGGGAGGCGCCGGCGGGCGCCGCGGGTGCAGCCGGCGCCGGGGCGCTTCCGCCCTGCAGCTGGCGCAGGATCTCGGCGTTCGGGTCGGCGGGCGCGGCTTCCGGGGCCGAGGGTGCCATCGGCGCGAGGCCGGGCATCGCGGGCGGGGCGGCGACGACCGGCTTGGCCGGCATCGTGATCGTTGCAGTCACCATGCGCAGCGAGTCGATGCGGCGCATCGCGACGTCGGCGGCGCTCGAGAAGTCGGTGTCCTTGGTGCGCGCCTGGATCTCCTTCAGGAATCCCTCGGCGGCGGCAAGGTCGCCCTGGTCCTCGGCGACGGCGGCGCGGCCGAAGAGCGCGGAGACCAGGAGGCCGAGCTGCCCGGTGCCCGGCGCGACCGACGTGCGGGCCTGGACCTTCGCGAGCAGCGCGTCGGCTTCCTTCAGCCACTCGGCGCGCAGCTCGGGGGTGACCGCGGCATCCGCCGCGCCCGGCTCGCGGTCGAAGCGCTGGTTGGAGACGATCGAGCCGAGGTAGGCGTCGGCGGCGCGCAGCTCGGCGATGGCGCTGATGGCGCCGTTGCCCTCGTTGCGGGCTGCGACCTCGCGCAGGGCGGCCGGCAGGCGGGCGTTCGCGAGTTCCACCCACGCGGCGTCCACGGCGCGCTCCTGGCGCTGCTGCCACCAGTGCCAGCCCATGGCCAGCGCGGCCACGGCCAGCACCACGAGCAGGATGTTCTGCCCCCAGGTCTTCAGCCACAGCACGAAGTCGTCGTTGACGCGGCTCTCCGAGAGGTCGGCCTGCTGGACGTTCTGGAGGCGGCGGTCGATCTGGCTCATGGAAGGGCGGAGTGTATCCGCATGCGCCTATCCTCCGGCGCGCAGCGATGGCGGGACTCATCGTCACGGACCTCGACGGGACCCTGCTCGACCGGCGGGGGCGCGTCAGCCCGCGCAACCGCGCGGCGCTCGCCGCGGCGCGCGCGGCGGGCTGGCACGTGGCGATCGCCACCGGCCGCACCTGGCGGGAAAGCCACCGGGCCACCGACTGCGTCGCCGAGGACGCGCTCTTCATCGGTGCGGGCGGCGCGTCGCTGCACGAGGCCGGGTCCGGCCGGACGATCGCCACCATGACGGTCGACGCCCGCGACGCGCTCGACCTCGCGCACGCGATCATCGCCCACGGACACCGCGCGCACGTGCTGGTCGATCCCGACCGCGCCGGCCATGACTACTTCTTCGTCGGCACCGCCGAGCTCGATGCTGCGACGCGGTGGTGGCTTGCCGAGCACCCGATCTCGAGCCGCGACTGGGAGGCCGCACCCGAGGATGCGCTCGCGCACCTGGAGGGCGCGGTGCTGCGGGTCGGGACGATCGGGATCGACGACGGCATCGCGCCCGTGGCGCGCGACATCGAGGCGCGCTGGGGGACGCGCCTTGCCGTACGGCACTGGAGCGCGCTCACCGCCGAGGAGGCGATCGGCTCGCGCACGCACATGCTCGAGGTGTTCTCGCCGCGCGCGGACAAGTGGGACATGGCCTGCGAGGCCGCGCGCCGGCTCGGGATCGCCGGCCTGCCGATCGTCGCGCTCGGCGACGGCCTGAACGACCTGTCGCTCGTGCGCAGCGCCGCGATCGGCGTCGCCATGGCGAACGCCGACCCGCGCATCGCCGCCGTCGCCGCCGCGCACACCGCCGCGCACGACGAGGACGGCGTGGCGGTGGCGATCGAGGCACTGCTCGAGGGGCGGCTGGCCCCGGGCTGGGACGCGCGCACGGCCGCGCCCGGGGGCGCACCGCGGTGACGGCGTCCCCGTCGATCCTGCCCGGCCAGTGGAACCCGCCGCTCCTGCGGGCGGAGGGCACGGCGCTGCTGACGGCGCACCAGGCGATCGTGAAGGGGGCGCTCGAGAGCGAGCTGGCGGTCGACGCGATCGTGGCACCCAGGCAGGTGCCGTTCGAGCCGGTGTTCGCGCTGCGGTCGGACCCCGCGGCGGCGCGCGCGCTCGAGCAGCACCGGATGACCGTGACCGACTCCGTCGACGCCGCGCGCGCGGTGAGCCTGGCGGTTCGTGCGGCCGGCGAGGGCAAGCGCGTGCTGGCGCTCGTGCCGAACGAGCAGCTGGCGATGGCCACGAGCGTCGCGCGGCGGTCGCTCGACGACCCCGGGTCGCTCGCGGGCGGCGTGGTCTTCCTGATCGAGGACAACCCGTACCTGGTGCGCCTGGCGTCGCCGTGGGAGGCCGCGCGGTCGCTCGGGCTCCCGGTCGTCGCGCCGGACTCGATCGAGCGCCTGCGCGACGGCATCGAGCATGCCTTCCGCCTCGCCAACGCCGGTCCGCGCATGGCGGCGATCGTGGTGCATGCGGCGGTCCTGCGCTCGGTCGACTCGCCGACGCTGCGCGCCAACCGCGTGCTCGACCGCCTCGAGCAGGCAGCCGCCCTCCTGCGCGCCCGGCGCGGGGCGCGCGTGCAGGATGCCGACGACCCGCTGCGGGTGGTGCGGCGCCTGGAGCTCAACCACGTGTCGGCGCTGCCGAGCCCCGGCGAGCGGGAGCCCATCGCCTTCATCGCCGTGGGCCCCGCATCCATGGCGATCCACCACATCCTCGGCGCGTTCGGGCTCGAGGGACGCGTGCCGGTGCTCGACCTCGGCTGCTCGAACCCGATGGACGACGCGCTCCTCGAGCGCTTCCTGACCCGCTGCGACGACGCCGTGGTGCTCGAGCCGCGGCCCGGGTCGGTGGCGCCGGCCGTGCTTGCCGTCGCGGAAGGCCTGCGCGCGCGCGGCGAGCGCCCCGCGCGGCTCTGGTGGGACCGCCTGCCTCCGCGCGACGGCGAGGACGTGCACCTCGAGATCAACGACGCCGTGCGCACCTCGATCCTGCTGCGCAAGGCGATGCACCTCTTCCGCCTGGTGCGAAGCGGCCTCGAGCACTCGCCGCGGCTGGCCGCGCCGGTGCCCTCGCTCGAGTCGCTGCCCGTGCCGCGGCGCAGCTTCGGGCTCGGCCCGACGGGCGCGCTCGACTCGATCCGCCAGGTGCTCCCCGAGGCCGCCGCCGACGTGGCGCGCGTCGACCCCGATGCCCCCGACGCACCGACCCGGGCGCTGGCGCTCGAGGGCGCCGAGCCGCCGCAGGCCGACATCGTGACCGAGGTCGAGCTCTGGGACCGCCGCCGCTTCGCGGTCGAGGGTCCCGCGGCGATCCGCCAGGCGGCGATCGACCCGCAGCCCACGCTCTTCGTGGTGGCGGACCTCGGCGGCAGCGACGTGGTCGACGTGGAGCGCCTCGCGAACGCGGCCGTGCCGCTGCGCGCCGCGCCGCGCCTGCACGTGCTGCACTGCGACCTGAACGACCGGCCCGCGCTGGTGGCCGCGGTGGCGCAGGCGGCGCGGCTCGACGGCGTCGGGGTGGTGGTGGCGCACGACGGCCCGCCCGCGCGTCGCGACATCCGGCAGCTCGAGGCGTCGGTCGCCGAGGCCGACCGGCTGGGGTTCACCCCGAGCCAGCGCCTGGTGTGGCCGGCCGACACCGGATGCGACGTGCGGCCGATCCCGCAGGCCGAGCTGATGGAGCGCGGGCTCGAGCGCGGGCTCGACCCGCTGCGAACCGAGTTCGTGCGCGAGACGTTCCCGGCGGGCGACGGCCTGCCGGTGCGCATCGAGGTGCGCGCGCTCCTCGAGCAGGTCGAGGTGGTGCGCACCCGCCCGCCGCCGGTCCTGCGCGAGGACGACGCGCGCATCAAGCCGCCGCGCGCGATCCACGGGCGCGAGGGAACCTGGCGCTGCCACCTTGCGGGCTTCCGCGGCGAGCCTCCGGGACTCGCGACCATCGCCCTGTGCGAGGCGGGGCGCGCGATGGGCTACCGCGTGCAGTCGATCTACCACCCGACGCCGGTCGGCCCGGGCCGCCGCGCGTGGGGCCAGGTGCTCTTCACGAGCGAGGACCGGAGCGCCGAGGCGCGCACGCACGCCACGCAGTGCCCCTACGGCGAGGCGGACCTGCTGCTCGGCTTCGACCCCGTCGAGACCCTTCGCGCGATCGGTCCCGACCCGTACCTGCGCGTCGCGGCGCCCGACAAGACCTCGGTCGTCGCGAACCTGGGCGCCTTCGAGGACCAGGTGGTGCCGGAGCTCGCGGCCGCGGTGGACCTGCTGCCGCGCGCGCTGCCGATGGCCACGCGCTCGGAGGGTGCGCTGCTTGCGGACATCGCCGGCACCGCGCGGCGCGAGTTCCTCACCGACCGCGTGGCGGACCTCGTCGCGCTCGGCGCGGCGTTCCAGCGCGGGTTCGTCCCCGTCTCGGTGGAGGCGATGGAAGCCGCGATGCGCCGCATGGAGTCGCGCGGCTTCGGCCGGTCGCTCGAGGCATTCACGTTCGGCCGGCGCCTGGCCGAGGGACTGGAGACCGCGCAGGTCGACGCGCGCCGGGGCGAGAGCCTTGGGCGGCTGGTCCGGCGCACCGCGCTCGAGCTCGAGGCGTCGCGCCACGGCGGCCGCCGGCGTGCGCGTCAGTTCCGCGAGCTGGTGCGCGAGACGATCGACGCGATGCCGGCGCTCTACGCCACCAACGACGGGCGCCAGGCGCTGCGCGACTTCGTGGCCGCCGCGGCGCGGTGCGTGGCGTGGGGCGGGGTGCGCCACCTGCGCTGGTACGTGGGCCTCGTGCGCGACCTCTACGAGGCCGGCGACCGCGATCCGGAGCGCGCGCTCTGCACGTACGGGCTGCTTCCGCTGGCAGAGTCGATCCTGATGCGCGATGCGCTGTACGTGGCGGCGATCCAGGCGAGCGTCGGCCAGGCGCGACGCATCCGCGAGCGCCTGGGCGTGCGCGAGCTGCGCGGCGACCAGATGACGCGCCGGTACCTGAACCGGATCGAGGTGGTGCTCGGCCGCACCAAGTGGCGGCTCGACCTGCGCTCGAGCGACTGGCCCGCGCAGCTGGCCCTCATCCTGTGGCGGATCGTGCCGAACGAGCTGCGCGGCCAGCCCGGCGAGCGCCGGTTCCGGGCCGCGGCGCTCGCGGTCTTCGAGCGGGCGCTGGCAGAGCCGGGCCGGCGGGACCACTGGGTGGCGGAGGTGCGCCGGCTCCACGCGCTGGCATCCGAGCACCGGCTGCGCGACCTGCCGGCTGCCGAGCTCGAGGCGAAGGCCGCGGGATGAGGCGCGTCACGCGCCGCGCATCGCCTCGTGGCGCAGCTGGCCGCAGGCGGCCTTGATGTCGCGGCCGCGGCTCGCGCGGATGTGGGTGTTGACCCCCGCCTCGCGCAGCACGGACTGGAAGGCGAGCACGTCGTCGTCGCCCGGGCGCTCGAAGGGCAGGCCGTCGACCTCGTTGTAGCGGATCAGGTTGACGTTGGCGCGGATGGTGCGCGCGACGCGCACGAGCTCCTCCGCATGCTCGCGGCGGTCGTTGAAGCCGCCGAGCAGGATGTACTCGAGCGTGATCTCGCGGCCGGTCTTGCGGAACCACTCCTGGCAGGCATCGAGGAGCTCCGCGACGGTCGAGTACTCGGCCCAGGGGATGATCCTGCGGCGCAGCTCGTCGTTCGGCGCATGCAGGCTGAGGGCAAGCGTCACCGGGATCTCGAAGGTGCAGAGCTTGCGGATCGCCGCAGGCAGGCCCACGGTGCTCACGGTGATGCGCCGCGCGCCGATCCCCAGGCCCCAGGGCGCGTTCAGGGTGCGGATCGCGTCGGTGACCGCGGCGAAGTTCGCGAGCGGCTCGCCCATCCCCATGAAGACGACGTTCGTGATGCGTCCGACGCCCGGCTGCTGCCCCAGCCGCCAGACCTGCTCCACGATGCGTCCCGCGGTGAGGTTGCCCTCCATGCCCTCCAGGCCCGACGCGCAGAAGCGGCACCCGACGGGGCAGCCCATCTGGCTGGAGACGCACGCGGTGCGCCGGTCGTCGGCCGGGATCATCACGCACTCGGTCTCGCGCCCGGTGGCGACGCCGAGCACCGGCAGCGTCACGCCGGGCGCGGGCCAGCCCAGGAGCAGCTTGCGCGTGCCATCGGTCGCCTCCAGGCTGCGCAGCTCCTCGCCCTGCAGGAAGCGCATCTCGTGCGACACGAGGTCGCGGTGCGCCTTCGAGAGGTTGGTCATCCGGTCGACGTCGACCGTCCCCTTGCCGTAGGCCCATTCCATGAGCTGCCGCGCCGCGAAGCGCGGCATCCCGCGCGCGCCGCACCAGGACTCGAGGCCGGCGGCGTCGAGCTCGAAGAACGCGGTCGCCGCGGCGCTCACTTCGCCGCGCTCACCGTGAGGTCGACGGTGCGGTGCGCGACGCCATGGCGGTCGAGCCACGCGCCCATCGCCTGGTCGGCGTCCTTGCGCAGGACGCGCCGGCCGGTGGGGTCGATGCCCCGGCGGCGCATGAGCTCCTTGAGCGTCCCGGGCAGGCCGAACTCGACCTCCTCGTGGTAGACGTCGTGCTGCTCGACCTCGCCGCCGTAGGTCTGGACGAGCTCGAGGATCAGTTCCTGCACCAGGTCCTCGGGGGCGCTGGCGCCGGCGGTGACGAGGACGGTGCCCACGCCCTCGAACCACTCCTTGCGCAGCTCGCTGCGGTCGTCGACGAGCCGCGCGGGCGTGCCCATGTTCTGGCTGATCTCGGTCAGGCGCACGGAGTTCGAGCTGTTGCGGCTGCCGACCACCAGCACCAGGTCCGCCTTGGGGGCGAGCGCGCGCACCGCGCGCTGGCGGTTCGTGGTGGCGTAGCAGATGTCCTCGCTCGGCGGCTCCTTCAGTCCCGGGAAGGCCTTCTTGAGCGCGGCGATGATGACGTTGGCGTCGTCGGTGGAGAGCGTGGTCTGCGTCAGGTAGACCAGCTTGTTCGGGTCCTTGATCATGAGACCCGGGATGTCCTCCGGGCACTCGACCACCTGCGTGCAGTCGGGGGCCTCGCCGCGCGTGCCGATGATCTCCTGGTGGTCGGCGTGGCCGACGAGGAGGATCTGGTAGCCGGCCTTCGCGTAGCGGATCGCCTCGTTGTGCACCTTGGTCACGAGCGGGCAGGTGGCGTCGACGGCCGTCAGGTGCCGCTCGGCGGCCTCGGCGCGCAGGGCGGGACTGACGCCGTGGGCGCTGAAGACCACGAGCGATCCGTCCGGCACCTCCGAGAGTTCCTCGATGAAGCGCACGCCCCGCGACTTGAAGCGGTCGACCACGTGCCGGTTGTGCACGATCTCGTGGTAGACGTAGATCGTCTCGTTTGGGCAGATGTCGAGCAGCTGGTCGACCACGTCGATCGCCATGTAGACGCCGGCGCAGAACCCGCGGGGGTTGGCGAGGATGAGCTTCATCGGGCGGGCAAGTGTAGTCGCCCCCGCGCCTCCGGCCCGTTGGCGCTAGAGTCCCCCGCCGTGACGATCGTGGCCGAACAGCTGCGCGAGCTCGGCCCGGAGCGCGTGGGGCCCGGCATGCCGCCGCCGATGGACGAACCGGCGGCGACGGCGTGGTGCGCGTCGCTCGCCGGACGCCAGTACGAGAACTTCAGCGTGCTCAGCGCGCTGGTGCCCGCGCGGCTGCGCGGCGACTTCGCGGCCGTCTATGCCTTCTGCCGGTGGGCCGACGACCTCGGCGACGAGGCGGGCACGGCGGGCGAGGAACGGCTGCGGCTGCTTGCGTGGTGGCGCGGCGAGCTCGAGGCCTGCTACGCCGGGACGCCTCGGCACCCGGTGTTCGTCGCGCTGCGGCCGGTGGTGGAGCGCCATGCGATTCCCGCCGCGCCCTTCGACGACCTGATCCGCGCCTTCGAGCTCGACCAGGTGCGTTCGCGCTGGGACACGTGGGAAGACCTCGTCGGCTACTGCCGGCTGAGCGCCGACCCGGTCGGGCGCATCGTGCTCGCGCTCTTCGGGCAGGCCACCGAGGACCGCCTGGCGCTGAGCGACCGCATCTGCACCGCGCTGCAGGTGGTGAACCACGTGCAGGACGTGCAGCGCGACCTGCTCGAGCGCGACCGCATCTACCTGCCGCGCGAGTTCACCGACGCGGTGCCGGACTTCGAGCGCCGCCTCGGCCTCGCCGCGCGCGCGGGCCACGCGCCCGACCCCGCGTTCCTCGCCGAGTACCGCGCGGCGGTCCGCCCCGTCGTCGACCGCTGCCACGGGCTCTTCGCCGAGGGGCGTGCGTTGCTGCCCACGCTCTCGGACGAGGCCGTGCCGGTGGTGCGTCTCTTCGTCGAGGGCGGCGAGCACGTCCTGCGCGCGATCGAGGACTGGCGGCTCGAGACCTGCCTGCACCGGCCGACGCTTGGGCGTCCCACGAAGCTTGCGCTCGTGATGCGCGCGTGGTGGGACGTGAACGCCCCGCGCTGGGTGCGGACGCCCTCGGGACGCGCGGTGCGGGCGGCCCCGGCCGCGGGAGCACGGCCATGAACGCCGCGCCCGCCGGCGTGCCCGCCGCGCTCCTGCCCGCGATCGCCGAGTGCGAGCGCATCACGCGCACCCGCGCCCGGAACTTCTGGTACGGCCTGCGCCTCACGCCCGAGCCGCAGCGCAGCGCGATGTACGCGATCTACGCGTGGATGCGCGAGGCGGACGACCTCGCCGACGCCGAGGGAATCGCCGACGACGAGCGGGTCCGCCGCATCGCGCAGTTCCGCCACGACACCGACGCGGCGCTCGCCGGGCGCCCCCCGGGCGGCCGCCCGACGTGGCGCGCGCTCGCGTGGGTGGCGGCGCACCACGACCTCGCGCCGCGCGACTTCCACGACATGCTCGACGGCCAGCTCGGGGACGTCGGGTCGGTGCGCTTCCAGACCTGGGACGACCTGCGCGGGTTCTGCTACCGGGTGGCGAGCACCGTGGGGCTCGTGTGCATCCGCGTGTGGGGATTCTCCGATCCTGCCGCGCCCGCCCTCGCGGTCGACCGCGGCATCGCGTTCCAGCTGACCAACATCCTGCGCGACTACCGCGAGGACTTCGACCAGGGGCGCGTCTACCTGCCGGCCGAGGACTTCCGGCGCATGGACCTGACGCCCGAGATGCTCCGGCGCTGGTCGCCTGCCCCGCAGTGCGAGGAGTTCATGCGCGCGCAGTGCGACCGTGCGGCGCAGTTCTACGAGCGCAGCGCGCCGCTCGACGCCATGGTGACGCCGACGTGCGTCCCGACGCTCTGGGCGATGACCGAGATCTACCGGGCGCTCCTTGGGCGGATCCAGGCGAACCCATCGGCGGTGGTCGGTGCGCGACGCGTGCGCGTGCCGTCCTGGCGCAAGGCGTTCATCGCCTGGCGCGCCTCGCGCCGGAGCCGGGAGGCCGCGCGATGAGCGTGCCGCGCACGGCGGCGGTGGTGGGCGGGGGGATCGCGGGCCTCGCGTGCGCGCTCCGCCTGGCCGAGGCGGGCGTCCGCGTGACGGTGATCGAGACCCGGCGCAAGCTCGGCGGGCGCGCCACCAGCTTCGTCGACCCGCGCACGGGCGAGGTGCTCGACAACTGCCAGCACGTCCTGATGGGCTGCTGCACGAACCTGCTCGACTTCTACGCGCGCCTCGGCGTCGACGGCGCCATCGAGTGGCACCCGGTGGTGCGCTGGGCGAACCCGCCGCATGCACCCGACCGCATGCTGCCGGGTCGCCTGCCGGCGCCCGCGCACTTCACGGGCAGCTTCCTCCGGATGCGCCTGCTGAGCTTTGCCGAGAAGCGCGCCGTCGCCCGCGCCATGTGGCGGATGCTGAGGATGGGCACCTCGGGACGCGCGCGGTGGGAAGGGCGCACGTTCGCCGAGTTCCTGCGCGAGACCGCGCAGCCCGAGCGCGCGGTGCACCTCTTCTGGAGCCCGGTGGTGGTGAGCGCCTGCAACCTCGACGTCGACGAGGCGAGCGCGGCCAGCGCCATGCAGGTCTTCCAGGAGGGGTTCCTCGCCAGCCCGGACGCGCCGGTGATGGGCCTCTCGGCCGTGCCGCTCGTGCGGCTCTACGACCCGGCGGAGCAGGCGATCGCGGCGGCCGGGGGGACGCTCCGGCTCGGCGTGAGCGCGCGCGCGCTCGCCTTCGATGGCCGCCGCATGACAGGAGTGGTCACCGACGAAGGCATGGTCGACGCGGACGTCACCGTGAGCGCCGTGCCGGCCGACCGGCTGGAGAAGCTGGCCGGCGACGCGCTGGTGCGCGCCGACCGGCGCCTGGCGCGGCTTGGCGAGGTGGGGTCGAGCCCGATCGTCGGCGTGCACCTGCGGTTTCCCGCGCGCGTCATGGACGTGCCGCACCTGGTCCTTCCGGGCCGCGGCACGCAGTGGCTTTTCGACAAGGGGGTCGGCGAGGACGGGTCGCAGCACGTCCACGCGGTGATCAGCGGCGCGCGCGCCTGGATGGACCTCGACGAGGTCGCGATCGCCGAGCGCGTCCTGGACGACGTGCGCTGGGCGCTGCCTGCCGCGCGCGGCGTCGAGCCGGTGTCGGTGCGCAGCGTGAAGGAGAAGCGCGCGACGTTCGCGGTGACGCCGGGCTTCGAGGCGATCCGCCCGCGCGCGATGGCCGACGGCACCGAACGCGACGGGGGCGTCCGGAACCTGTACCTCGCGGGCGACTGGACGCGCACCGGATGGCCCGCCACGATGGAGGGCGCGGTGCGCTCGGGCTACCTCGCGGCGGGCGCGATCCTCGGCCGGCGCCTGCTGGTGCCGGACCTTGCGCCCGGCCGGCTCGCCCGGCTCCTGGGGGCGGGGCGGTGACGTCGGCCGCCGGCGGCCTCTCGTCCGGGGATCCGGCGCAGCGGTCGCAGGCGGTGCTCGCTCGGTGCGCCGAGCATGGATTCGCTCTTGCCGGCATCGCCGAGGCGCGCGCAAGCGACCGCGCCGACGAGTTCCGCGCATGGATCGCCCAGGCCCGCCACGGCGGCATGCAGTACCTCGCGGAGGCGGTCGAGCGCCGGCTCGATCCGAGCGCGCTGGTGCCGGGGGCGCGCAGCGTGCTCTGCGTGGCGGACCGCTACGCGGACGGGCGGCCGGATGCGCGCATCCCTGGCCATGGGCGCATCGCGCGCTACGCGCGCGGCGAGGACTACCACACGGTGGTCCGCGCGCGCCTCGAGTCGCTGTCGTCCGAGCTCTCGGCCGCGCACCCGGGCGAGCGGTTCCGGACCTGCGTCGACACCGCGCCGATCCTGGAGCGCGAGCATGCCGAGCGCGCGGGGCTCGGGCGCATCGGCAAGCACACGCTCCTCATCGGCCCGGACGGCCTCGGGTCCTGGCTCGTCCTCGGCGTGGTGGTCTCGACGCTCGAGCTCGCGCCGCATCGCGCCGATGGGCTGCCGTCCGGATCGGCGCTTCCCGACCCATGCGGGCTCTGCACCCGCTGCATCGACGCATGCCCGACCGAGGCGATCACGCCGTGGTCGGTCGACGCCTCGCGCTGCGTGAGCGCGCTCACCATCGAGGAGCGCGCCGAGGTGGCGGGGGCATTCGCGGGACGGACGCTCGACTGGGTCTTCGGCTGCGACACGTGCCAGGAGGTGTGCCCGCACGCGCAGCCCACCGTCCGGGCGCGGCGCGCGCCGGTGCACGAGGCCTACCGGCCGCACCGGACGTCGGTGCCGCTCCTGGAGGCGCTCGGCTGGGACGATGCCGACCTGGAGGCCGCGCGCCTCAACGGCGTGCTGCGCCGGGCGACGGCCGCCATGTGGCGACGGAACGCGGCACTCGCGGCCGGGGCGGCGCTGTCGGATCCGCATCTGGGGCGCGCCGACCGTGGGGCACTCATCCAGGCGCTCGTCGAGCGCGCGTCGGACGCCGGCGAGCTGCCGTGGGTGCGCGATGCCGCCGCCGCCGCGATCGGCGCAGCGGGGGCGTAGGTCACGCGATCACTTGTTGGGTTCGCCCGGCTCGGCCGGCTCGGCCGGGGATGCGGTGGGATCCGCGGGCGCAGGATCGGCGGGCGCAGGCTCCCCCGCGGGCTCGGCGGGCGGCGCATCGGCGGGCGGGGCATCCGCGGGCGGTGCGTCGGGCGCATCGTCCGCCGGGGCGTTCTCTGCGGCATCGGTCGCCGGTGCCGCGTCCTCGGCCGCCGGCGGCGCGGCGGGCGCCGGGGTGGCGAGGTCGATCCCGAGCGCGCCCGCGAGGCGGTCGATCGAGGCGAGCATCGCCGTGGCCGGGCCGGCCTCGGCGCCCGCGAGCGCGTCACGTGCGGCGATGAGCGCGGTCTTCGCCTTGGCGATCTCGGCGGTGCGGGCGGCGTCGAGCGCCTGCGTCGCCGCGCCGGCGGCGTCCGCGCCCGCTGCCTGCGCAGCCGCGGCGATCATCGCTGCCTGGTCGATGGCGTCGACGGCGATCGCGGCGAAGCGCGCACGCGCGATGGCGAGGGCCGCGCCATCGGTCGGGTTCTTCGAGGCGAGGTCGCCGGACTCGATCGCCTCGGCGACGGCCGTGGCGACCGACCGGAAGCGCTCGGCGTCGACCTTGAGGAACTCCTTGGTCATCTCGGCGCTCTCGGCGGCCAGCCGGCCGAGGCGCTCGCGCGCGGCGGCGGCGCGTGCCGCGGCGCCCTCGGCGGCCTGCGAGGCCTCCTCGATCCGCTGCGTCAGGAAGCGCTCGGTGTCTTCGTTCCCGGTGGCGGCGCGCTCGGTGATCCGGACCGCGCTGCGCATGGGCTCGGCGTCGCGGTCGGCCTGCGATGCCTCGACGCGCAGGTCCTGCGCCTCGTCGAGCTTCTGGCGCGCCTCGAGCATCCTGGGCAGCGCGTCCGCGGCCGACGACGTCATCGCCTCCGCGCGCAGGCTGCCGATCTCGGCGTCGATCTGGTCGGCCCGGCGCGTCCGCTCGGCGATGGCCGCCTCGACGGGCTGCAGCGCGGCGCCGGCCTGGTCACGCATCGCAAGGAGCGCCGCGATCGCGGCGTCGAAGGCCTCCTTGGCGCGCTCCATGCCCGCGATGCGGGCCTTGGCGACCTCGGGACCGGTGAGGTCTCCGGATGCCTCGATCGACGTGATGGCGGCGATGCGCCGCTCGATCTCGCGCGCCAGCGCGCCCTTCTCCTGCGCGAGCCGCTCGAGTTCCATCAGGTCGAGCATCAGCGCGTCGCGCCGCATCCGCGTGGCCAGGTCGCGCGCCTCGCGGCGCTGCGCATCGCCCGCACCGGCGGAGGACACCTCGGATGCGAGGCTGCGCAACTGCTCGGCCGCCTCGGCCGGGGACAGCATGGTCTGCGTCAGCTCGCGGCTGCCGCCCTCCTCCTCGACGGTCCTGCCCACGGCGTCCGGCGACGGCGCGATGCGCGCCGAGAGCGCGGCGGCCTTGGCGGCGACCTGCGCCATCTTGCGCGCGCCGGCCTCCTCCGGGCTCGGGGCGTGCAGGCCCTCGCAGGCGGCGAGGACGGAGAGGGCGAGCGAGGCGCCGGCGATGGTTCGGACGTGGTGCATGGCGGTGGGTGTCGGCCGCGGGGCCGGGGGTGCAGGGTAGCGGGGGCGTTCAGCGATCCGGGCCGTCGGGGGTCTGCACGGGCCGGTCCGGGGCGTTCATGTCGGGGCGGCGGTACTCGACCGGGTACTCCGGGCGGGGCCGGTACATGCCGCGGATCCACTCCAGGGTGTCGTTGAGGAGCTGCGGCGTGCTCTTGCTGAAGACGGGCTTCCAGCCGTTGACCTGCGGGTGCGGGTACCGCGCCATGGTGCGCGGCAGCGCGTACTGGATGAGGAGCGAGCTCGGCGGGTCCTCGAAGTCGACCACCTTCTTCCCGTCCACCTCGAAGTCCAGGAGCGCCAGCAGGTTGGTGTAGCGGATGCGCTGGTCCTTGGCGTTGCCGGTGTGAAGGAAGAAGCGTCCCGCGTGCAGGCCGCCGTGGCAGCGGCTCGTCGCGCAGTTGGCCGTGAGCCAGGAATTGTGCACCCGCGTGCGGAACAGCGCGAGCGACTTGGGATCCTCGTCCACCTGCACGTAGCTGTAGAGGTCGCGCGCGCGCAGGTTGAACATGAGCCGCACCACCTCGATGGCGGGCTTGGTGTAGAGCAGGTTGCGCTGCTCCGGCGAGGCAGGGATGAGGTCGCTGGAGCCGTACCGGAGGATGAGCTGCCGGATGCCCTCGGGCTTGACCGAGAGCCGCGGCGGATCCCTGAAGTCGATCTCGTAGACGCGGATGAGGTTGACGTCCTCGTCGGAGATCAGGTTGTCCGGGAGCATGTCCCGGGTGGTCGGCATCGCGCGTGCAGGCGGTGCGTCGGGGGCATCGCCGGCGGCAGGGGCCTCCTTCGTGCCGTCCGTCCCCGGCGCCTTGGGGGCGGCCGCTCCCTCGGCCTCGCGCCGTTCCCGCTCGCGCCGGCGCGACTCCTCGATCGACTGCTTGAGCGTGAGCCGCGCGTTCACCTCGCGCAGCAGGTCGCGCGCGGCGTCGCTGTCCGCCTCGCGAAGCAGCGCCTCCAGCTCGACCACCGCGAGGTCGAGGCGGTCGTTCTCGGCGAGCCAGCGTGCGAGCGCGACGCGTCGCCCGTGCTCCTCCGGCAGGATCGACGCGCGGATGCGCCGGTAGCGGGTCTCGAAGTCGAGCTCGAGCACCACGCGGTAGACCTTCTCGCGCGGCAGCGTGCCCTTGATGCTGTCGACGCGGAACTCCACCTCGTCGAGCGCGTCCTTGAGGATCTCGCCGCGGACGATGGTGCCGTCGCGCAGCTGCACGATCCCGCGCTGCCCGGGCTCGGGGTGGACGAGGTCCACGACGTCGAGCACCTGGTTCCGGTTGAACGAACGCCGCTCGCCGTAGGGGCCCTCGACCGTGAACTCGGCCTCGCGCTCCTCGACCACGGTGCCGCCGAACTCCTTCCAGCGGTCGATGAACACCCACACCTGCCGGGGCGTCGCATCCTGCAGCAGGCAGAGCATGGCGAGGGCGGCGGCGAGCATCGCGGGCATTGTCGCACGGAGCGTCCGCGCCCGCCGGGCGGACGGTTGCGGCGGACCGCCGCCGCGGGTGCTGGCCGGGAACTACGCTGCTCCCGCCACGCCACCCACGAAAGGACCCCATGAAGCTCGGAGTCATGGCCGCGCTCTTCGCCGGCCGCCCCCTTGAGGACGTCTGCAGCCACATCGCCGACATCGGCCTCCGCGCGATCGAGCTGCCGGTCGGCGCCTGGCCCGGCCGGCCGTACTTCGACCCGCGCAAGGTGCTCGCGAGCCGCAAGGAGCAGGACCGCATCAAGGGCCTCCTGAAGGCCCACGACCTGACGCTCTCCGCGCTCGCCGTCCATGGCAACCCGGTCCACCCGGAGAAGGGCTTCGCCCGCCGCCACCACGACGAGTTCGCCACGGCGGTGGAGCTGGCCCCGAAGCTCGGCACCGACATCGTGATCACGTTCAGCGGCTGCCCCGGCGGCTCGAAGCGCGACACGACGCCCAACTGGGTGACGTGCCCGTGGCCAGGTGACTTCTCGGAGATCCTGAAGTACCAGTGGGACTCCGTGCTGGTGCCGTACTGGGCGAAGCAGGCGAAGTTCGCCGCGCGCCACGGCGTGCGCGTCGCCTGGGAGCCGCACCCGGGCTTCTGCGCCTACAACGGCGAGACGGTCATCCGGCTGAGCGAGCTCGCCCAGCGCAAGGCCGGCCTGCGCGGGAAGCCGGTGCTCGGCGCCAACCTCGACCCGTCGCACCTCTTCTGGCAGGGCATGGACCCGGTGCTCGTGGCGCGGCAGCTCGGCGAGGCGGGGCTCCTCTTCCACGTCCATGCGAAGGACACGGAGCTCGACCGGCACGAGGGCCCGCTCAACGGCTACCTCGACACCAAGCCCTACGGCGACCTGAAGCGCCGCGCCTGGAACTTCCGCACCTGCGGCTGGGGCCACGGAACGGAGTTCTGGCGGCCGTTCGTCAGCATGCTGCGCCGGCACGGGTACGACCACGTGCTCTCGATCGAGCACGAGGACGCCATGATGTCGGTCGACGAGGGCTTCGAGCGCGCCGTCGCGTTCCTGCAGGAGTGCATCGTCGAGGAACGCCCCGCGCAGGCGTGGTGGTTCTGACGCGGCTCAGTCGGGGACCGGCGTCGTCTCGAGCCCGTTCGGGCGCACCAGCTCGACCGTCCAGGTGACCGTCGCGGCCTTCGGGCCCTGCGCGCCGGCGGGCACCGGAAGGTCCCAGCGCAGGATGCCCTGCGGCTGTCGCTCGGAGACGTACGCCTTGTCGGCGCTCAGCGCGGGCTTCGCCGAGGCGAGCTTCGCCTCGACCTTCTCGTTGCGGCTCACCGGACGTCGGTCGAGCACCTCGACCGTGACGTCGCGCCCGGTGCCGTTGGAGACGGTGATCCGGTTGTTCCACGTCGTGAGCTCGGCCCCGCCGAAGAGGCCGCTCGCGCCGGTGACCTTCGAGAGCACCTCGCGCCGCGCGGAGATCGCCGGGTCGGGCCCGAACCACACGCGGAACTCGCCCTGCGGGGCCACCGACGGCACCTGGGTCTCGCCGACGAACTCGCCGCCCATGAAGACCTGCGCGCGGCCGGGGAGCAGCTGGAACGCGCTCGCGTTCCTCAGCGTGCCGCGCAGGTAGACGCGCTCGGCGAGGATCGGCGCCGCCACGTAGCCGAAGGCCGTCTCGGGCGACACGGTCCCGATCCGCGTGCGCTGGCGCTTGGCGGCATCGGAGACGAGCGTCACCGGGCGGGGAAGCTCGAACGACACCGCGATGCCGGCGTCGATGACGTCGGCGTCGGCGGCGAGTTCCAGCAGCTCCCTCTCGACCTCCGCGTTTCCGAATGCCCCGCCTTCGTTCGGCGCACCGGGGGCCATCGGCTCGGGTGCCGCGGCGGCGGGCGCGAACTCCATGGCGACCGACGTCGACGGCATCGCCACGGGCACCGGCACCACCACGTCCACGAACCACGGCGCGACCGGCGGCGGGCTCGAGGCGCGCGTTGGCTCGGCGGTCGAGAGCGAGAGGCGCACGTCGCGCCAGTCCTCGCCGGTCTGCTGCACCACCATCGCGTCGTACTCGACCGACACCTTCGACCGGTCGGCCTCGCTGCGGATCGCGTAGGCCGGCGCCCATCCGGCGCGTCCGACGAGGTAGGTGAGGTCGATCTCCGCCATGCCCGCCTCGGGCACCGACAGCACGACGACCGCCGCACGCTCGACGCGGTCGGCGCCGCCGCGCGCGGCGAGCTGGCCCTCGGCGACCGCAAGCTCGCGATCGGCCGCGTCCTTCTCGTCCGCCAGCCGTCGCGACTCCTCAAGGATGCGCGCCTTCTCGGCGGCGATCGCCTCGAGCTGCCGCTCGACCGACTTCAGGTCGATCGGCTGCGCCGCGCCGTCGGGCAGGGCGCCGGCGGTGGGTCGGATGCCGACCGCGTCGACGAGCTTCTCGTGCGCCTCGAGCGCCGACCGGTCCTGCGCGAGGTTCCCCGCGCGCCGGCGCAGGTCGCGCACGCGCTCGGCGAGGGCGGTGCCCTCGGGGCTCGAGGCGAAGTCCGCCTGCCGCTCGGCGCTGAACTCGACGCCGAGGAGCCGCGCGCTGCCGCGCACGCGCGCCTGCAGCGAGTCCCGCACCACCGAGGCCGGCAGCTCCGGGATGCGCACGGTCCATAGGCCCTGGTCGAGCCGCACGCGGACCTCGCGCGTCACCGCGGCGCGGTCGGGGTAGAGCGTCACGGCACGGATCGCGCCGCGGTCGCTCGCCTGCTGCATCGGGATGTCGGCGTCCTGGGCATGCGCGTGCACCTGGAGCGCGGCGAACGCGGCGGCGAGGACGGTCGCGGCGCGTCGGACGGGGGGCAGGGCGTGCATGGTGTTCATCGGCGTGGCCTCGGGTCAGTCGGGCATGGCGGTGGTCTGGACGTCCTTCGGGTGCGTCTCCTGGACGGACCACGTCAGCGTCGTGGCCGCGGGGCCCCGCGCCGTGGCGGGCACCGTGAGGTCCCAGCGCAGGATGCCCGACTTCTGCGGGCCCGCGAGGTACTCGGCATCGGTCGAGAGCGGCGCCGAGAGGTCGGCCACCTTCACCTCGATCTTCTCGTTGCGGCTCGCCGGCCGCCGGTCGATGACCTCGACGCGCAGCTCTCGGCCGCTTCCGTTGTCGAGGGTGACTCGGTACTTCCAGGTGCACGCGCTGCTGCCGCCGAAGAGGCCGGCCGTGCCGAGGAGCTTCGACACCACCTCGCGCCGCGCACGCACCGTGCGGTCGGCCCCGAAGAAGACGGTGAACGGCGCCTTGGGCGCGACCGCCGGCACCGCGGCGTCGCCCACCAGGTCGCCGCCGAAGAAGACCTGCGCCGTGCCCGGCAGCAGCTGGTAGCCGGAGTCGTTCACGAGGTCGCCGCGCACGAAGACCTCCTCGGTCATCAACGGGTGCGCCACGTGCACGAACGCGACCGACGGCTCGAGCGTGGCGATCCGCGTCCGCTGCGTGCGCGCGGCGTCGCTCGGCACGCTGACGCGCCGCGGCAGCTCGAAGGTGGCCGCGATGCCCGACTCGGCGACGGACGCGCCGCGCGCCATCGCCTCCAGGGCATCGGCTCGTTCGGCTTCCTCGGCGGGCGCACCGGCGGTGTCCGGACCGCCGCCGCTTCCGACGCCGCCGCCACCCGGTCCCCGGGGCTTGGCGGACTTCCGGCTGCGGTCCTGCTTCGCGGACCCGGGCATGGGCCTGCCGTAGGCACCCGTCATCCCCGCCACCACCGGCGGCGCCAGGTCGACGTAGACCGGCACGACCTCCCCCGGCGCGGCGCTCGCGTCCGGGCGCGCGGTCGAGAGGGTGATCCGGGCGTCTGCCCAGTCCTCGCCGGAATGCTGCGCCAGCACGGCGTCGTATTCGACCGACGTGCCGCTTCGGTCGGCCGCCGCGCGGATCGCGTAGGCGGGCGCCCAGCCGGCTCGGTCGACGACGTACGTGAGGTCCAGTTCGAGTGCGCACGCCGACGGAGCCGCCAGGCGCACGACGGACGTGCGCTGCGTGCGGTCGGCGCGGCCGCGCTGCGCCGCCGCCGCCTCGAGCGCCGCCAGCTCGCGGCCGATCGCGTCCGCCCGCTCGGCCAGTGCGCGCGATTCATCGAGGAGCTTCGCCCGCTGCGCCCGCACCCATCCGACCTGCTCGAGCGCGCGCGCCGGGTCGGCCGCCGCGGTGCCGCCCTCTGCCGTCGCGTTCGCCGCGGCACGCACCCCCACCTGGTCGATGCGCGCGGCGCGCTGCTCGAGCTGCGCGCGGTCCTGCGCAGCCTCGGCCTGCCGGCGCTTCGCGTCCTTCAGCTTCGTGGCGAGCTCGACGCCCTCGGGGCTTCCCGCGAAGTCGATGCCCGGTGCCTCCTCGTACTCGACGGCGAGGAGCCGCGGTGCCTCGCCCGACGACCCCGGCGCCGCGCGGACGCGCGCCTGGACCTGCGCCGGGTCGACGCCGGCCGGAATCCCCGTGACGCGCACCGTCCAGAGTCCCTGCGGCAGGTCGCGGCGGACGGCGCGCGTCACCGCGGCGCCGCGCGGGTAGAGCACCACGCGCTCGATGCGTCCGGCGTCCGACACCACCTGCGGCTCGGGGTCCTGCGCCCGTGCGCGCGGGGCGAACATCGCCACGAAGGCGAGGGCGGTGGCGGCGGTCAGTCGGCTGAATCGTGCGGGCACGGCGATCCTCCGCCGGCGGAGGCTATCGCGCGGCCGGAGTCGGTTCGCCGGGCTGCTCGGCCTCACGGCCGCCCTCGCCGCCGATTCAGTCGAAATCCTCGAGTGCCGCCCGGGTCCCGGCCCGCGCCAGCAGCTCGGCGGCCCGCGCCGCGCCCGGCGCGTTCGACTGCCGCAGCCCCTCCACCAGGCGACGGGTCTCGTCGCGCTTGCGCAGGTAGCGAAGCGACAGGGACGCCACCGCCTCGGGCGCGATGCCCTGCAGGAAGCTCGTGCCCTCGCGGTAGACGATGCCCGACGCCAGGCGCTTGGCCACCATCCAGTCGAGGTACGCCTGCGGGATGCCGGTCCAGAGCCGGTCGCCGACGGCCTCCTGCAGCTTCGTCGGAAGGTGCTCGCGCACGACCTCCCGGGCCAGCTCGCGGTCGGCCGGGCCCCAGCGCTCCATCGACGCGCGGATCGCGTCGGCGGCGTCGTTGATGACCTTCGAGAGCGTGGTCGACAGCTCGGTGAGCGGCACGCTCGGGTGCCGGCGCCCCTCGGCCATCAGGAGCTCGGCCTCGGCGCGGGCGAGCTCGCGCAGCTTCTCGAGCACCTGCTCGACGAACTCGGCCTTGATCGCCAGGAAGGACTTCTCGTCGAGCAGCATGCTGGCACCGATCTCGTAGCTCGAGCAGATGACGCCGCACTTGTTGGCGCTCGAGTCCTTGAAGATCAGGCAGCCGGCCTTGAAGAGCTCGGCGCGCGCCACGGGGGTGAGGAACAGGTTCGCGCCCTCGACGATGATCGGGCTCGAAGGCTTGCCGTCGGCCGTGAGGTAGTCGCGCCAGTTGGTCTCGTTGATGGTGGCCGGGCGCCCGCCGCCCGGCACGAATGCGTCGGTCACCAGGCGGTTGTGCAGCGTGTTGCGCAGCGGCGCGCCCTCGGGGCTGTCCACCCCGACGATGCGACCCTTCTTCGAGAGCTTGGAGGGGTCGAAGCTCGCGATCGGAAGCGCCTCGCGGAAGAGCCGCAGGAGCTCGGCGTGGTCAAGCCCCTCCGGGTCCTCGCCGACGCCGCTGCCGTCGGCGATCCCGACGATGCGGGCGTTGGCGCCGTAGTCGCGGTTCAGGATCCGGATCATGTTGCCCGCGACGTCGCCGTCCGGGCCGCCGGTGATCTTCACCGTGAAGGGCCGCTTGCGCGGGTCGATGCCGCGGGCGCGCAGCGCCACTTCCAGGAACACGTTCACGCCCTCGCTGGTGACGCCGTAGACCTTGTGGTTGATGCCGGCGCCGGGCTTCGAGCTCATGAACGCGTCGGGCAGCGCATACTTGCGCACCCGGGCGCGCGAGACGATCCACTCGATGTGCGCGGGCGTGATGTTCTCGTCGGGACCGAGGTAGATGAGCTCCTTGGTGCCGAAGCGGTCGACCACCAGCGGCCCGGCCGCCGGGTCGTCGACGATCAGGTCGAGCACGCTGTCCACGAAGCTCTTCACGCAGCGGTTGATGTCCGCGTCGTGCTCGAGCAGGATGGCGGCCTTGGCGCCGCCCTCGGGGATGTCCTTGTTCTTCTGCTGCTGCGCCCACGACAGGCCGTAGACCTCGTCGAAGACGCGCTCGCGCTCGCGGGCGTGCTGGGCCGCCGTGGCGGGCTTCACGACGCGGAGGCCGCCGCGCGCGATCTCCTTGAAGCGGTTGTGGAAGCCGAAGTAGCCGCGCCCGAACACGAAGAAGGTGCCGTAGGGCAGCTCCGGGCGGCGGTCGTCGCGCAGGAACGACGGGTCGAGCCGCAGCGACAGGCCGAAGCGGCGCGGCAGGAAGTAGTTGGTGCGGAAGGTCGCCTCGACTGCGTCGAGCATCGAGCTCAGGATGGTGTCCGTCCCGTCCGGGTCCTCCTTGGTGCCGATGCGCTCGCGGATCGCGGCGGCGCGCGCTGCGAACTCGGCGTCGGCGACGGCGCCCTTCGGGTCGAAGCGCGCGCGGAACAGGGCCCCGATGTCCGAGACGATCGGCATCGCGCGCTCGGCGGTGGCCACGATGCGCTCGATCGAGAAGAGGAGCCGGTCACGGTGCACCAGGCGCTGGTGGACGAGGGTGCAGAGCCCGAGGATGAGCTCGGCCTCGTCGATCGACATGCCGGCATGCCGGTTGGCGAGCTCGACCGACTCCGAGTCCACCCACTTGACTCGGGTGATGTCGTGCTCGAGCTGCCTCCACGCGGCACCGGCGGTGTCCACCGACCGGCCGTCCTGCGTCTGGATCACGAAGCCGAGGAGCGACACCGAGCCGTGCGGCGGGTCGGCGACCTGGTCGAGGTAGGCGCGCTGGATGTTGATCTGCCCGCGGCTCATCACCTGCGCCACGCGCTCGAGCATGGTGCGCGTGCGCGCGTTGGAGTAGGCGATCGTGATCCGGGTGAGTTCCCCGGCGAGCTCGGGCTCGGTCTCGACCGCGGTGCCCTCGGTGCCGCTCACGGCGGCGAACAGCTTGCGGTGCCGGTTCAGCCGGTGCGGCGTGAGGGTCAGCGCGTACTCGGCGGCGCAGCCGACGAAGTAGGCGCGGATCGCCTCCTCGCTCCAGTCGGGCGCGTTGGCGCGGGCCCACTCGATGGTCGCGCGCAGCTTCTCGGCCTGCGCGGGGTTCGACGGGCTGAAGGGTTCGCGGTCGCCGAGCTCGAAGGCGTCGACGATCAGGTTGCCGTCCTTGGACGTGTGGATCTTCGCCGCGCGCAGCGAGGGCTGCATGGGAAGCGACGCCACCACCTCGGCGAGGACGCCGGGGCGGTTGCCCTCCCGGAAGTAGGTCCACTCACGGCCGTCCTCGCTGCGGATCGTCAGGTGGAGGGGCTGCCCGGATGCCTTCGCCGCGATGATGGCGCGCAGGTGGGCCGACACGCGCGCGGGCGGCGTGTCCTCGAAGTACATCCGCGGCATCTGCGAGACGAACCACGGCACCATCGTCTCGGCGGCCTGCGCGAAGCCCCGTCCGAGGTCGCTCGCGAGGACCGTCGGGTCCGGCACGGCGTTCGCGGGCGTGGCAGCGGCAAGCGTGGGATTCCCAGGGTGCATCCCGGACGTGATACCACGCCCCGGCGGGGGCGTTCAATGCACGGAATCCCGGCCTGCACTGCGCATTCCGCTGCCCGCCTCGGGCACGACTATCCTTGTCGATTCGGCCCATCGGCCGCGCGGGCATGCTCGTCGCCACCATCGGCAACTTCGACGGCGTCCACCTCGGGCACCAGGCGCTGGTCGCGGCGGCCCGCCGGGAGGCCGGGGCAGGGGGCCGGACGGTCGCGGTCACGTTCGAGCCGCTGCCGGCGTCGGTGCTCCGGCCGGCGGACGCGCCCCCGCGCCTCACCGATGCACGCACGCGCGAGCGGCTCCTGCTCGAGGCCGGCTGCGACGAGGTGCGCACCATCGATCCGCGCCAGGGCGTCCTCGGCGAGGACCCGGAGGCCTTCATCTCCTCGCTGCGCCGGTCGCTGCCGTTCGAAGCCGTGGTCGAGGGAACCGACTTCCGCTTCGGCCGCGGCCGAAGCGGCGACATCGGCACGCTGCGCGCCCTCGGCGCCCGCGGCGGGTTCCGCGCGATCGCGATCGACGACGTCGACGTGGACCTCCCGGACGGCGGCCGCGTCGCGGCACGCTCGTCGCTCGTGCGCTGGATGCTCGCGGTGGGGCGCGTGGCGGACGCCGCGCGGCTCCTCGGCCGCGCGCACGCGGTGCGCGGAACGGTGGAGCGGGGCGACCGCCGCGGGCGGACGCTCGGCTTCCCGACGGCGAACATCGGCGTGCCCTCGGCCATGCTGCCGCGCGACGGCGTCTATGCGGGGCGCGCGCTCGTCGACGGGCGCGCCTTCCCGGCGGCGATCTCGATCGGCACCAAGCCCACCTTCGGCCGCTCGGCGCGCACGTGCGAGGCGCACGTCCTCGGCCTGTCCCGCGGCGCGGACGACTACGGATGGGAAATCGAGCTCTGCTTCGACGCGTGGATCCGCGGCCAGTGGCGCTTCCCCGGCCCCGAGGCGCTCGCGGCCAGGCTGCGCGAGGACGTCGCCGAGGCGGCGTCGCGCGCGCGCGACGCGGCCGTCGCGTAAGGTGCATGCGCCGATGGAGTACCGCTCGACCGCTGCCCATGCCGAGATCGCCCGGCGCCTGCGCGCCGCGCGCCGTCCGTTCGTCACCACGCACTTCAAGCCGGACGGAGATGCGCTCGGCTCGGTGCTCGCGCTGTCGCGGGCGCTCGCGGGCCTGGGTGCGCAGGTCGACGCGGCCGTCGCCGGCCCGATCGACCGCACGATCCTGGGGCTGGCCTCCGAGGGCGAGTTCCGCCACGCCGCGCGCGGGCCCGTCGAGCCGCGCGAGGGGTGCGACCTGGCGGTGGTGCTCGACACCGGCGCGGAGAGCCAGCTCGAGCACTGCCGCGACTGGCTGCGCGCGCACCCGGACCTCGTCGTCGGCATCGACCACCACGCCAACGGAAGCGCCATCGCGCCCGTGCGCCTGGTCGACGCCTCGTGTGCCAGCTGCACGCAGCTCCTGGTCGAGGTGCTCGACGAGCTCGGCGTGCCGCTTGCGCCCGCGGGCGGCCGGCGCATGCGCCGCACCATCGCCGAGGCGGTCTTCGCGGGGCTTGCCACCGACACCGGCTGGTTCCGCTTCAGCGGCGCCGACGACCGCGTCTACCAGCTGGGCGCCCGGCTCCTGGCCGCCGGCGTCGACAAGGACGCGCTCTTCCGCATGCTCGAGCAGGGCGACGCGCCCGGCCGGCTGGCGCTCGTCGCCCGGGCGCTCTCGTCGATCGACTACTGCTGCGACGGCCGCGTCGCCGTGATGCGGCTCATGCGCCGCGACTTCGAGGCCACCGGCACCGGGGTCGACGACCTCGCGGGCCTGGTGAACGAGCCGATGTCGGTGGGCACGGTCGAGGTGAGCGTCCTGCTCACGGAGTCGGACCCGACGCTCGTCAAGGCAAGCTTCCGCTCCAAGCCGCCGGCCGTCGCGGGGGGCACGTTCGTCGACGTCAACCACCTCGCCGGCCACTTCGACGGCGGCGGCCACGTGCATGCTGCCGGCGCGCGCGTGGCGGGGTCGATGGACGAGGCCGCGGCCCGCGTGCGCGCGGCGTGCGCGTCCTACTTCGAGTCGGCGGGGGATGCGGGCGCGGCGTCCGGCGCCGGCGACACCGTGTAGCCGAGCTTTCGGATCGCGGCCGCGGCGCGCTCGGGATCGGTGGCCGGCAGCAGTTCGACCTCGGCGAGCTTGGTCTCGAACGAGCACTGCGCGCTGCGCACGCCCGGGGTCTCCTTCAGCTCGTCGACGATCGCCTCGGCGCAGCCGCCGCAGTGCATTCCCTCGACCACGAACCGAACCTGCGTGGTCGGCCCGTCGACGCGCGGCGCGGGATCGCCCGGCTTACAGGCGCCCAGGACGAGGACGGGGGTGATTGCCGCGGCGAGCAAGCGTCTCATGCCGGCAGCGTAGGCGAGCTCAGGCCGCGTCGCGACGGGCCTCGTCGGCGCCGGCGAGCCGGAGGTGCGCGCGCCGCGGACGAAGGCCCACCAGCCGCAGCAGCGCGGGCAGCGTCCATACCGAGGAGGCCAGGCAGCAGAGGCTGCCGATCACCATCGCCACGCCCAGGCTCCTCAGCCCCTGGTGGTGGGCGAGCACCAGCGCGCCGAAGCCGATCGTGGTGGTGAGCGCGGTCACCACCACGGCGCGGCGCGTCGAGCCGAAGCCGTGGTCGAGCGCGCCCTCGTGCGCGCGGTGGGTGACGTGGATGGCGCTGTCGATCCCGAGGCCGATCAGGATCGGGATCGCGAAGAAGTTCGCGAGGTTGAAGTTGCTGCCGACCAGTGCCATGCACCCGATCGTCCACGAGATGCCGATGGCGAGCGAGGCGAGCGCCGCGACCGTCTCGCGCGGGTTGCGCAGGTCGAGCCACAGCAGGAGCGCCACGAGCAGCGAGGCCAGCGTGGCCTGCTGCGCGAACGACCGCTCCATGCTCTTCATGGACTCCGACACCGTCATCGGCACCCCCGTCGCCTGCGGGTCCTCGGCGCGCAGCGCTGCCACGAATCGGTCGAGCGGCGCCGACTCCCACACGTCGCCGGCCGGGTGGACCATCACCAGGAAGCGCCCGCCCGGCGACACCATCTGCGCACGCACCGACTCCGGCAGCGCGTCGCGCAGCGCCATGCGTGCGCCCTCGGCCATGGCGCGCATCCCGTGCGCGGCGCGCGTCACCGCGTCCTCGACCGCGGCGCGCGCGGTGGCCGCATCGGCCGCGCCGTGCAGCGCGGGGTCCACGAGGTCCCCGAGCGTGCGCAGCCG
>CAYTYU010000006.1:41856-44228 GCA_964440815.1 uncultured Chitinophaga sp. | reverse complement strand
CCCATCAGCTTGTACTCGCCGCTGTTGACGCGGAAGCCGCAGTAGCCGGTGAAGGCGCTGTAGAGGAGCCCGGGGGAGTGCGGGAAGCGCATCTCCTCGTGCAGTCGGAGCGACGCGCCCTCGCCCGTGCCCCATGCGGCGGTCGCCCATTCGCCGACGCCGTCGAGCGTCAGGATCGCCGCGCGCTCGAACGGGCTCGGGAAGAACGCGCTCGCCGCATGCGACTCGTGGTGCGAGGCGAAGTGAATCGGGCCCCGGTAGGTGCCGCCGAGCCCGGCGTCGATCTCGCGCGGCAGGTGCAGCTTGCGCTGCAGCCACGGCGGCATGGCGGCCAGGAAGGACCGGAACCCGCGCGGGGCGAAGGCAAGCGACGTCTCGAGCAGCCGCTCGAACTTGACGAGCGGCTTCTCGTAGAAGACGACCGCATCGAGATCGGCGGGCGAGATCCCGGCCTGCGCAATGCACCACGCCGCCGCCTGGGCGGGAAACCGGTCGTCGTGCTTGCGGCGGCTGAAGCGCTCTTCCTCGGCCGCCGCCACGAGGCGGCCGTCCTCGACGAGGGCGGCCGCGCTGTCGTGGAAGAACGCGGAGAGGCCGAGGATCCTCATGCGGGGCGCGGGACGAAGAATAGCCCCGGAGCGAGCGTCGCTCGCACCGGGGCGAATTCGTCAGTCCACGAGGAGCGGACGTCTCAGCGACGGCGACGGCGGGCCATCAGGCCGGCCAGGCCGAGGAGCGCCACCGCGCCGGGGGCCGGGACCACCGTGTACGAAAGGACGGGGTTCGCACCGCCCGAGGTGTACGGGCCGCCCCAGCCGGTCACCGAGACGTTCGGGTTCGCGAGCGCGTCGATCGCGGAGTCTCCTCCGCCGCCGCCCGAGCTGTAGGCGTCGAAGTAGAAGGTGCTGCCGACGGAGAGCCCGAGCGATGCCAGGCTCATGGTGTACGTCAGCTGGTTGTTCACGAAGGAGAAAGCGGCGAGGGCGCCCGGACCGCTCCAGCTCGAGCCAGAGTAGTTCCACAGCTGCGCGCCGCCACCTCCGTCGACCCACGACCCGACCCAGTAGTTCATGCCGCCGTTCGGGGAGGCCATGTTGATGGGCCGGCCCCAGCCATTGCCGCTCGTGCCCGAGTCGCCGGCGTTGCTGCCGGTCGAGATGCCGATCATGAACTTGCCCCAGTCCGTGGAGCCCGGGCCCTCGACGAAGCCGTTGACGGTCATCCGGAAGACGATGTCGGTCGCCGTGTTGGAGACCTCCATGCGGACGATGTCGAGCGTGCCGCCCGCATTGGCGATGCCCGAACCGATGTCGTTGATCGCGTCGTCGTAGCTGGTCACCTGCGCATTGGCAGAGGACGCAGAGAAGGCAACCGCGGAAACGAACGCAAGCGCAATTCGGGACAGCATGGGAGGGAACTCCTAGGGGACTGATCTGGATTCGTCAGACGAGGGACGGACCGGGGACGCGGCGGATGGGGGAAACGCCGAGAACCGATCCGGTTCACTCTGCCCCGGATTCCCCCCCGCACAAGGAATCGGGCACCAAAATCAGCGCCGAGATGGCGTGGATTCCGCCGCTGTCCGGACGATGTAGCCCGGAATCGCTCCCATTGCCTGATAATCACGAATCACCCGCATCGGCAAGCGGTCGAACCGCTCCACTCGGCCTCGGCAGCCTGACCACCCGCACCGGCACCGCATCGTCCAGATGTCATCGGCCCCCAGCAGCGTGGCGTAGTCGTGGAGCACCTCCTCCCCCGCCCGGATCGGGCGGATGGCCTCGAACGCAAGCTTCGTCCCTCGGGCTACGACGCGGACGTTGGGCCGACACCCGTGGTTGGCGAACTCACCCAGGGTGCCGGAGGGGTCGAGGTATCGGTCACCCGCCAGACGGAAGCAGTTGGCGGCGCGGCGCGGTGTGGCATCCCACCACCGCCACACGGTGCGCGCGCTCACGACTCGGCCGCGAATCGGCATGACCCGCTCGCCCGGACGCCATGGACGGAGCGCCACCAACCCCCTGCCATTGCGGACCCGACGCACCTCGAGTCCCCATCGCGCACCCTCTGCATGCTTGCACTCCACGGGAAGAGTGCTATCGGCCGCCACCCGGCGGAATCTTCCCGAAATCCACCCGGCCGGTGATGGGCGACGCCCGTGCTTCGCGTTCATGGAGGTGACGGAGGCCCCTGCGTGTGCGGGGCCACCGTGCCTGTGTGCGTGCGATCCATGGGCTGAGCTCGCATGAGCTCAAAGGAGTGTGGCGTGTATGCGTTCGGCTGTTCTTTTGACATGGGCTGCCGCATCGGCGTGGGCCAACGCGGCGTGGTCCGGCGTCACCGTGACCGGTGGCGGGTGGACCTTCAGCGTC
>CAYTYU010000006.1:0-41756 GCA_964440815.1 uncultured Chitinophaga sp. | reverse complement strand
GATGACCGGCCTCCCCAACCTGCCGGACGGCCTCGCCTGGGACCTGCGGATCACGCAGGGAACCTTCGAGGGCTATGGGGGCGACTCGCTCGTCCTCATGGCGGTCCCGATGCCCGGCCCGGCGGCGCTCTTCGCGCTGGCGGCGGTCAGCGGGGCCAGGCGACGGCGGCGCTGACCGCCCGCCCGCGGCTCACTTCGTGGTTCGCCAGAAGCGTGCCGTGAACTTCCAGCGCTCGCGCGATCCGGGCAGGGGCACGTACGACGAGAACTGCCCCTGCCCGGACGCGCGGCGACGGTAGACGTCGTCGTGCTCCGACCAGTCCTTCATGGTCGCCTCGGCCTTGGTGACCATCACCAGGTCGGCGCCGAGTTCGCCCGCCGCCGCAAGGGCCTCCGCGGTGCCGTCGGATTCGGAGGAGGACAGGAACTCGCTGTTGCCCAGTTCGAGGGCCGTGCCCTCGGCCGGCGGCTCGGTGACGATCCGCGGCGACTCCACCGCGGCCTCGCGGCGCCCCGCGTAATTCACGAGGAACGGGTTCAGCGCACAGCCGGTGCAGGCGAGGAGGACGATGGCGAGAAGCGCGAACGGGGGCAAGGAGCGCAGCATCCGCGGGATCGTACGGCGCGCCCGGTCAGCGGACCATGATCCCGGCGACGGCGCCGGTCATCCAGCACGCCAGCGCACCGGCGCACATGGCGCGGAGCCCGAGCCGCGCCAGGTCCGCGCGCCGCGCCGGCGCCATCGCCCCCAGCCCCCCGATCTGGATCGCCACCGACGGCAGGTTGGCGAAGCCGCAGAGCGCGAAGGTCGCGATCGTCACGCCTCGCGGGGACATCGTGCCGTCGCGCACCGCCTGCGACAGGTCCATGTAGGCGACGAGCTCGGTGGCCACGACCTGCGTGCCCATGAGTGCGGCGAGCGACTGGCTGTCGGCGCCGGCCCCCATGAGCCACGCCATCGGCCGGAGCACGAATCCGAGGATGTTCTGGAACGTGAGCACGGGGACTCCGAGTTCCGCGCGCCACGTGGCAATCGGCAGCCACCGTGAATCGAGCTCGCTGAGCGCCGCGAGCGGCCAGTTCAGGAGCGCGATCAGCGCCACGAACGCCACCAGCATCGCGCCGACGTTGAGCGCCAGGCGCAGGCCGTCGGCGGCGCCCTCCGCCGCGGCATCCACCACGTTGGAGGCCGTCCTCGGCATGGCGCGCAGGCCCGCCGTCGACTCGTCGGGCACGACTTCCGACTCGGGCACCATGATCTTCGCCAGCACCAGCCCCGCAGGCGCGCTCATCACCGATGCGGTCATCAGGTGCTTGGCCACCTCGATGCGCGCCGCCTCGTCGGTGCCGCCGACCATCGCCACGTATGCCGCCATCACGCTGCCCGCGATCGTCGCGAATCCGCCCGTCATCACCGCCATCAGCTGGGAACGCGTCATCGCCGGGATGAACGGCTTGATCGTGAGCGGCGCCTCGGTCTGGCCGACGAAGATGTTCGCCGCGGCCGAGAGCGCCTCGACGCCGGAGACGGCCATCGACTTCCGCAGGCACCACGCGACGAGCGCGATGACACGCTGCATGACGCCAAGGTGATAGAGGATCGAGACGATGGCGGCGAAGAACACGATGATGGGGAGCACCCTCACCGCGAACACGAAGCCCCACGGCCCCGAACCGTCGCCGAGGGAACCGAAGACGAAGCGAATGCCCTCGTCGGAGAAGGAAATGACCCGGGTGACCACCCGGGCGAGCGCATCGAACGCCGCCACGGCCGGGGGGAACCGCAGCAGCAGGAACGCGATCGCGAACTGCGTCCCGACGCCGACCGCCACCGTGCGCCACGGGACCCGCGCCCGGTCGGCCGAGGCGAGCCACGCGATGGCGAGGATCGCCGCGACGCCGAGGAATCCGGTGGGCCAGCCCATGGGAGCGGGCGAGGATAGCCCTGCCCCAGACGCCGCCCCCCGGAGGTTCCCGGCCCCGCGTGCCGCTGCGCCGGCGCCCGGCGGGGGAATGCGCTTGGGCGTTTCATCCCGGGGGCGATACGCTCCGTCGACGGGGACCCACCCCCCCTCCACATCCATGAAGAGCCGAATTCTCGCGACGTCGTTCGTCCTCACCGCCTCCGCGCTGGTCGTCGGCCAGTTCAACGCCGTGGCAGGCGAGGGAGGCACCGCGGGCGGATCGACCGACTGCGCCGGCGCGACGGCCGCATCGATCGGCGCCAATGCCTTCGACACCTCGGGCTCGACCGTCTCGGTCACCCTGCCGGCCGCCCGCGGCTGCGCGGCGCACACGGTCCACAAGGCGAACTACTTCACCTTCACGCCGAGCCAGACCGCCACGTACGACTTCAGCACGTGCGGCGCGTCGTGGGACACGCGCCTGGCGGTGCTTTCGTCGTGCTCGACCGCGGCGGCGGCGGTGCTCCAGTGCGGCGACGATTCCTGCGGCTACCAGGCGGCGCTGTCGGTCCGCCTCAATGCCGGCACCACCTACCGCGTGCTGGTCGGCGGCTTCAGCAACTCGGACGCAGGCCCGGGCTTGCTCTCGGTGTCGCAGCAGACCTCCGGAACGGGTGCCGACGTGATCGTCGGCGACCTCGTCGGGATCTCCAACTACCCGGCCGTGACGGTGAACGGCGTCAGCGTGGGTGCCTACGCGATCGGCACCACCAGCTGCAACATCGGCACCGCCCAGCTGGAGTGGTTCGCCTCGCCGAACAACCGGCACCCGTTCATCCCGCAGAACATGTACCGCTACAAGGCGGGCCGGCTCGAGCAGATCGGCATGGGCTGGGGCAAGCACGGATTCACGGCGCTGCAGGGCAGCGTGTGCGGCAGTTGCACCTCCTCCGGCACCGGCAACTACCTCGGCATCGGCTGCTCGGACCCGTACTCGTCGGGCCTGAACGGCAGCCAGTCGGGCCTCGGGTGCCGCTCCGAGGTGAACGCGGCCACCGGCGTGTTCCCCGGCACGATCAACGCCGGCATGCCCACCGCCGGCACCTCGATCCACCGGCGCATCCAGGTGCCCCGCCCGGCCCTGGACCCCGCGCAGAACGCCGGGGCGATCTTCCTCGCCGAGGGCCACTACATCGCACAGGACGACGCCGCCGCGGGCAACGACGACAACAACTGCTCCTGGCGGACGTTCAGCGTCGGATCGCTGAACTCGAACGGCGCGTACAACCTCTCCTTCACCAACACCACGCAGCGACAGCAGCCGGCCATCAACGCGTGGAAGACGTTCGACCCGACGGTGCGGCTGGAGAACCTCGACGTGCCAGGCGACGGGCGCCTCACGGTCGCGCACACCGTGAAGAACAACGGCAACGGCACCTGGCGCTACGAGTACGCGATCCAGAACATCAACTCGCACCGCTCGGCGCGGTCGTTCTCGATCCCGGTCCCCGCAGGCGTCACCATCACCAACGCCGGCTTCAAGGACATCGACTACCACTCGGGCGACCCGTACTCGCCGACGGACTGGTCGATCAGCGTGTCCAACGGCCAGATCACCTGGACGGGCGCCGACTTCGCGACCGCCCCCAACGGCAACGCCCTCCGCTTTGCCACCCTCTACAACTTCTGGTTCGACGCCACGACCGGACCGGCCGAGGCCAACGGCACCGTCGGCCTGTTCCGCCCGGGCATGGCCGGGCAGCCGAACGCGATCGTCGGAACTTTCCTTTGTCCCTCCAGCCCGGCCTCCAACCCAGCCGACCTGAACGGTGACGGTGCCGTCGACGGCATCGACCTCGGCCAGCTGCTGTCGCAGTGGGGCACCGACGGGACCGCCGACCTGAACGACGACGGCATCGTCGACGGCATCGACCTCGGCCAGCTGCTCGGGGCGTGGACCTGACCGTCCGCGGCCGCTGAGGCCAACCGGCAATGCGCGAATCCCTCGAGTCGGCGATGCGGTCGGCTCGAGGCGGCGGGCTGGCGAACGCCCTCGCCACGGTGCGCACGATCGTGCGAACCCAGCCCGGCGATGCCGAGGCACGGACGGTGCTGGGGTTCCTGCTGTCGCAATCGGGCGAGCACGAGCAGGCGGCGCACCACCTCGGCCGCGTCGTTGCGGCGCAGCCGAAGGACCCACGGGCCCGGAACAACCTCGCGAATGCGCTCATGCAGTCCGGACGCTGGCAGGACGCCTCCGCGCAGTTCCGCACGGCAACCGAGCTCGACCCCGGATACCGGCCGGCGTGGCTTGGCCTGTGCACGGCACTGATGCACGGCCGCGACGCCGCCGGCGCGGTGCAGGCCTCGGATGCGGCGCTCCGCATCCACGAACCGTGGCCGGAACTCATGATGGCGCGCACCGGCGCGATGGCGATGTGCGACCGGGTGGAGGACGGGGTCGCGGAGCTGCGCCGGTCGGCCGAGTGCTTCCCGACGCACGCCGGGCTGCGCGGCTCGCTGCTCCTCGCCCTGAACAGCACGGGCGGCACCGCGGAGGAGGTGGCCGAGGCGCATCGCGGGTACGCGCGGTGCGTCACGGCGCCGGCGCAGCCGCCGTCACGCGACCCGGACCCCGATCGACCGATCCACGTGGGCATCCTGACCGCCGACCTGCGCACGCACTCGGTGGGCTACTTCGCGCGCGCGATCCTGGCCCATCGCCCCCCGTGCACCACCGTCACGGCCTTCTCGGCATCGGTGCCCACCCCGGACGATCCGATGACCGCGGACCTTCGCGCCGCGTGCGACGGATGGGTCGACGTCGCCGTGCTCGACGACGCCGCGCTCGACCGCGCCATCCGCGACCGCGGCATCGACGTGCTGGTCGAGCTCAACGGCCATACCGGCGGCAACCGGCTCCCGGCCCTCGACCGCAAGCCCGCGCCCGTCGTCGCCACGGCCATCGGCTACCCGAACACGACCGGCCACCCCTGCATCGACTGGCGCTTCGTGGACGCGGTCACCGACCCGCCGGGCACCGAGGCGCGGTGCACCGAGCGCCTGGTCCGGCTCGACCCATGCTTCCTCTGCTACGCGCCGCCGGCGGACGCGCCCGAGCCGGCCATGCCCGGCGAGGACGCCCCTCCCACCTTCGGCTCGTTCAACGAGGCGAAGAAGCTGCAGTCGGAGACCATCGCGCTGTGGGCGCCGGTCCTGCATGCGGTGCCGGAGTCGCGGCTGGCGATCAAGGCACGCAGCGCCGCAGAGCCCGCCGTCCGCGCATCGATCCTGGCGCGATTCGGCGCAGCGGGGATCGACGCGGGACGCATCGACATCCTGCCGTTCGCCGCCGACACGCGCGGGCACCTCGCCCAGTACGCCCGCGTGCACGTCGCGCTCGACCCCACGCCCTACAACGGCACGACGACCACGTGCGAGGCGCTCTGGATGGGCGTGCCGGTGGTGACCCTCGAGGGCGACCGGCACGCGGCACGGGTCGGCACCAGCCTGCTGCGCACCGCCGGCCTGGGCGAGCTGGTGGCGCCGGACGCCGCGGCGTTCACGCGGATCGCGGCCGGGCTGGTCCGTGACCGCGAACGGCTCGTGCGGATGCGGTCCGGCCTGCGCGGCACGCTCGCAGCGTCGCCGCTCACCGACGCGCCCGCCTACGGCCGCCGCTTCCACGACGCTCTCAGGGCGTGCTGGCGCGAATGGTGCGCGCGATCCAGAGCATGAGCCCGACGGCCACGAGCGCCAGCGACGCGAAGGCCGCGAAGCACAGGTTGAGCGGGAGCCCGGCATCGCGCATGACGCCGAAGCCCCAGTCTGCGAGCCCGCCGCAGCCGATGCTGACGAAGTTCATGATGCCGTAGCCCGTGGCCCGCGAACGCGGCGACACCAGCTGGCAGAGGATCGGCATGTTGTTGCAGTCGAAGAGCCCCCAGCCCAGGCCGAAGAGCGCCAGGAACGCCACCGCCACCACGAGTGACGCGGCGTTCCCGACGCCGAAGAGCGCCGGCACCAGGAGCGCGATCCCCAGGGCACTGGTGTAGGCGCGCCCGCGCGGCGTGGTCCGCGACCATCGATCGGCCATCACGCCGCCCACGGCCACGCCGACCATCATCGCGATGGTGGTGTAGAGCGTGGCCGACACGCCGGCGGCCCCCTGCCCCAGGCCGAACTCCTGCTTGAGGATCGCCGGCATCCAGTCGCGCACGATCCACCCGGCAAGCGCCGGGAGCGTGAAGCATGCCACCAGGAGCATGAACGGCAGGCTGGTCACGAGTTCGCGCAGCGACGCGACCGCACCCAGCCGGGTGCCGGACCCGGCTTCGTCGCCGGCGTGCGGCACGGGTGCCGGCGGCAGCAGGAGTGCCAGGGGCAGCGCGTACAGCACGCCCGCCGCGCCGGCCACGTGGAACGCGAAACGCCACCCGAGGTCCGGGGCATCGGCGACGTAGCCGCCGAAGCCGCCGAGCATGACGCCGGCGTAGATCGCCGTCTGGTGCACGCCGACGGCGCGCGATCGCGTCGCGCCGGCGTGGTGGTCGGCGATCAAGGCGAGCGCCGCTGGGATGTAGAAGGCCTCGCTGATCCCCATCAGCGTGCGCGCCCACATCAGCTCGCCGAACGTCGCGGCGCTGCCGGTGGCCCACGTCACCGCGCTCCATGCGACCAGGCTGGCGACGATGGTGGGGCGACGTCCCAGGCGGTCGGCGACCAGGCCGCCGAGCGGGCTGAGGAACGCGTACACCCACTTGAACTGGCCGAGCATCAATCCCCAGTTGGCGTCGGTGCCGATGTCGGCGACGTCGGCCATCACCGAGAACTTCATCGACGCCAGCATCTGGCGGTCGAGGTAGTTGAGGAGCGCGACCGGCCACAGGAGCGCGACGGCGGTCCATGCCGTGCGCACCCACGGGCGGCCGGCGGGGAGCATCGGGGGCGCGCCCAGGTCCATGGCGGGACAGCGTAGGTGCACGCCCGGCGGCCGCGAGGAGACGGCAAAAGCGCCGCAGGCAGCCGTTTCGGGCTGCCTGCGGCAGTGTGTGTGAGGACCGAAGTCTTGGTGCCGGCCGGGCTCCCTCAGGGAGCGCCGGCGTCAGCGGCGGCGGCGGCGGCCGACCAGGCCGGCAGCGCCCAGGAGGGCAACGGCGCCGGGGGCCGGAACCACGACCGACAGGCTGTCGATCGTCGGGTACTCACCCGAGTCCACCGAGATGGTGATGCTCGTGATGAGCGCCCCGGTCGAGTAGAAGCCGGTGAAGGCCGTGGCGCTGTTGATCGAGCCGATGAAGCCCGAGCCGTCCGAGAGCGTGATCTGCAGGAAGGTCGGCTGGACGTTGAAATTGATGTCGGTGGCGAAGAACCGTCCGCCCACGCCGTGCACGCCCTGGTTGAACGTGAAGGTCAAGGACACGGGATCGTTCGTCGACATGAAGCCGGCGTCGGCGAACAGCCCGCCCGTCGCGGTGGCCGTCCACGAGTACCCGGGGGCGTCGACGAAGTTGCCGGTGAGCGGCGACGTGTAGAAGCCGCTGTAGGACGAGAAGGACTCGGTCGCAACGGCCTTGCCGTTGTTGGTCGCGAAGAGCGCGAACAGGCTCGAGTCGTTGAAGGAGATGATGCCGGCCGAGGCAGCGCCGCTCAGGGCGAGGGCGGCAGCGGCGGTGACGGGCAGGGTGCGGTTCAGCATTGGGGAAACTCCGATTGAAACAACTGGTCTTCGGGAAGATCTCGACACACACACGACGGCTTGGTGTCGGTCTCGTCACGGAGGGAACCGCGAGACCCAACGGGAACAATGCCGTCGAGCGAACATAGCCCCGCTTTGGGGGAGGGCAAACGAAACGGGGGCGGAATCTCGGGATCGATCCCCTCATCCCGAAATGTCCAATAAAGTGTGCTATCTTTCATTCTGATGTTCACTACCGTCGTCTCCGCTGCCCGGATGCTCGCCACCGTTGGGGTCTGCTCGTGGTGCGTGGCGGCCATCGCCTACGCACCATCGGGACCGTCGGCAGTGACCACGTCGGCGGCCGGGGGCGCCGCCGCGCTGCTGGTGACGGCCATGGTGGTGGCCCGCAGGGCGGCCTCCGTGCGCCGGCGCTGGATGGCACGCGCTGGCATGGCCGCGGCCTGGGCAATGGTGCTCGGGTGGTTCCTCCTCGTCCCGCCGCCCGCCGAGGCCGACTGGCTGACGGAGTGCGCAGAGGCGCCCACCGTGGAGTGGGGCGAAGGGACGGTGACGGTCCGCGGCATCCGCGACTTCGACTACCGGACGTCCGACACCGACGCGGAGCCGAGGTGGATCGACCGCGCGTTCGAGCCCGACCGGATCCGCACCGCCGACCTCTTCTTCTCCTCCTGGGGTCCGAAGCTGATCTGCCACAACTTCGTGAGCTTCGGGTTCGAGCGCCCGGACGGGGGCATGGAGCACGTGGCCGTCTCGATCGAGGTGCGCAAGCGCCAGGGGCAGTCGTACTCCGCGGTCGGAGGCATGTTCAGGCAGTTCACCCTCATCTACGTCTGGGCCACCGAGCGCGACGTGGTGGGAGTGCGCGCGAAGTTCCGCGGCGAGGACCTGCGCCGGTACCGGCTGGCGATGACGCCGGACGAAGTGCGCGTACTCTTCGAGCGCTACGCGATCGAGACCGAGACCCTGGCCCGCGAGCCCCGCTGGTACAACGCGGTGACGCAGAGCTGCGGGGTGGACATCCTGCGCACCGCCTGGGGAGACCGCATGCCGCTGTTTCCCCCGCTCCGCATCCTGCTCAACGGCACTTGGGAGGAACGCGCGTGGGAGGAGGGCCGGCTGGACCGGACTCGCTCGTTCGAGGCCGTGCGCGCCGAGGCCAACGTCACCCTCGATGCGCGCGCCGCCGGGGCCGAGGACTTCGGCGCCGCCATCCGGCGGCGCGACGTGGTCATGGGGGTTCGGGCGCCCGAACCGACCGCCGCAGCGTCACCGTGAAGGTGGGCGCCCTGGGGTGGTCGGTCGTGATCTCGACGTAGTCGGGCCGGTCGAGCGCGCGCCAGCGCAGCCAGTCGATGGCAACCGGGTGTTCGGCCGCCGCGCCCCCGGGAAGCGCTGCCGCGATCGCAGGCTGCACGCGAACGACCCGGAACGGCGCGCCGTCGGCGGCCTGCAGGCGGACGACGCCCGCCGCCGGCACCGCCTCGCGCTCCGGCGGTGCCTCGAGCATGCGGGGCTCGCACGTGACGAACATGCCGACGGTGCCCTGCACCGTGATCACCGTGGGAGAGGCGCCCTGCACGAGGAACGCCACGCTCTTGACCAGCCGCTCGCCCTGCGAGTCGCCGGCGGTCATGGTGACGGTGGCCTCGGCGGTGCCGCCTGCGGGAATCGGCCCGCGCGGCCAGTCGACGGTGGTGCAACCGCAGCTCGGGAGCGCGGACGAGAGGCGGATCTCGCGGTTGGTCACGTTGCGCACGGTGACCGTGCGCGAGGACGGCGTGCCCGGGATGAGTTCGCCGAACTCGAGGTTCGACGGCTCGACCGCGACGGCCGCGGGCCCGGCGAACTGCGTGGCCTCGGGGCTCGCGCCATCGGCGGCATCGTCCGCCGGCCGCGTCACGAGCCACGCCACGCCGGCGAGCACGACGAGCCCCCCGAGTGCCACCGCCGTCAGCTGGGAACGGTCGATCGCCATGGTGCCCTGCCCTCGCGGCGCCGAGGCCCCGTCAGAACCCGACCGCCGGCTTGTTGCCGATCTTGGTCATGTCCACGGTCTTGGTCCACGCCTCCAGGCCCGTGCGCAGGTTGGTGAGCGTCAGGCGGAACGTGTAGGTGGACTGCTTCGTGTCGCCGGCCGAGCGCTTCACCTGCGTGATCTTGCCGGTGAGCGAGAAGTCGGGGTCGGGCAGCTGCGCCTTGCCGTCGCCCTTCAGGAACGCCTCGCGGCGCAGGACGTCCTGCGCGGTCTTGTCCTCGGCGTTGTTGCCGAAGGTGGTCACCACGGTGGCCTGGCCGCCGTTCACCAGCTGCTCGCGCATGCGGTAGGTCAGCTCGCCCACGTCGAAGCGCGAGCTGGTGTCGTTGACCACGTCGCTCAGCACGAGCTGCGCGGGCTGGTTCTTCCCGGTCTTCAGGATGCCGGTCTCCGCAAGGGACTCCAGCATGCCGCTGGTGGCCTTCAGGATGTCCTGCATGTCGACCTCGCCGGGACTGACGATGCCCTCGGTGCTGCCGGTCTCGATGTAGCGGGCGCGCTCGCCGCAGCCGGCGAGGGCGAGGAGTGCCGCGACGGCGGCGGCGACGGGGCGGATCGGCATGGTGGCGCTCCGGAGGGTCATGGGTCGGTGGTCAGGTATCCGCTCGGCGGACCTGGAGGCGGAAGTCGGTGGCGGACTCGTTGGGTGCGACCGAGCGGATCACGGTCGATCCGCCGGAGGGCACGTTGGTCGACTTCCACTGGCTGGTCATCGACGGGATGATCGAGCCGTTGGCATCCACCCAGTCGAACCGGTACGCGAACGTGCGGTACGAGAAGCCGTTGTTCTCCACGTCGACCTGCACCTCGAGCGGTCCTCCCTTGGTCGGCTGCATGCGCACTTCCTTGCAGCTGAGGAAGATCTGCTGCAGCAGGTCGTTCACGCGGGTCTGCGCGGTGACGGCGGTCTTCGCCGGCTCGGTGCGCGTCGACGTGGTATTGACGGTGCCGCAGCCGGCGATCGCGCAGAGGGCGGCGAGGACGGCGGGTCGGGCGAGGGTCGTCATGGCGTGGTCGGCGTGGGTTCCGCGTCGAGGAACGGGTCGGGATGGTCGGCCGGGATCGGCGGACCGACGACCTCGCCTCCACGGTACATCATGACCGAGGGCGTCGAGGTCGATGCGGACGGCAGCGTCACGAGCGCGATGTTCGGGGCGCCCGGCTGCACGTACAGCCGGCAGAGCCGCGACCCGTCGCCGCGCCGGAGCAGGATGCGGCCGGAGGGCGGCGTCGGCACGCGAAGCAGCGCGACCTGCTTGGGCATCGTGGTCCAGGCACGAAGGTCCGCCGCGGTCGAGCCGGCCTGGTAGGCGATGCCCGCGATCTGCACCAGGACCCCCGCGGTGGAGCTGGACTGGTACGCCGACTGGCTCGCGGCCCACGTGGCCGCGGCCTTCGACGCCGAGCTGATGATCTCCTGCGTGACGATCGCCGGCAGGCGGCCGTCGAAGTCCACCTCGACCATCGCGTCGATGTCGGCGAGGAGCTCGGACCGGCCGCCGCCCTCGCCCTCGACCATCGCCTCGGGCACGAAGTCCGCGCGCCGGCGCAGGATCGGGAATGCCGCCGAGACGTAGTTCACCTGCCCCACGGGAATGGGGATGTCGAGCCGGAACTCGCGGTAGTCGGGGGCGAGGCCGGTGAGGAAGAAGACCCACGTGACCGCAGGGTCGCCGGATCCGTCGATCAGCGCGATGTCCTGGGCCGGTGCTGCGAGCCCCGGCATCATCTCCTGCACCGCGCGAAGGTCGGTGCGGGCGTTCTGACGGTCGCCGGCATCGCTCCCGGCCGCGATCATGGTGACGGCACGCAGGTAGCTCGTGAACGGGTTGGCGAACGACGCCTTGCCGAGGGTCGCGGGGTCGGCGGCCCACTCCGTGCGCACCCGCGCCACGGCGCCGGTCGCCACCGCGGCGTCCCAGCCCTCCTTCTTCCAGTCCGCGTTGGCCTGCTCCTGCGCCGCGTTCACTTCCTTGACGTAGCGGGCCACCGCGTCCTGCTGGAAGTCGGCGGCGCGGTTGAGCTCGATGCGGGCGTTGGCCACGTCGCCGAGCCACAGGTAGTTGGCCCCCTGCAGCGTGCAGAGCATGATGCGCTCCGGGGGCGTGGCCCGGTAGATGCGCATCGTCTGGTTCACGGCCGTGGTGACGACGGCCTCGCTGAAGGTGGCCTCGGCCTTCGCGTCGAGGTAGGGGCGCACCGCCTCGTAGGCCTTGCCGTACCACTCGATCGACTCCGGGATCGCCATGTCGGCCTGGCTGGTGCGGCCGGCGGCGAGCCACCATACGAGCCGGTCCTGCAGGTCATCGCCCTTGCGTTCGCAGGCATCCTCGGCGAGCGAGCGTGCCTGGGGGTAGTTGCCCGCCGCGAAGGCGCGGTCGATCGCGGCGGCGTCGCGGCGCAGTCCCTGCTGGCAGCCCGGTGCCGCGCACGCGGCCAGCGCAAGCACGGCGCGGGCTGCCCGTCCGCGCGGGCTCACGGGATGATCTGCCACCAGAGGGATTCGCCGCCCACGTTCAGGTTCTGGACGTTGGAGGTGTCGATCCTCACGCTGCTCTGCTTCAGGAAGTCGGCGATGGCGCGCACCTTGATGAGCTCCGCGTCGCGCAGTACCGCGCCGTTCTTCAGGTCGTTGAAGAACGCGGCGTCGCGCTGCCAGTTGGCGCGCCCTTCGGGAGAGAGCTGCATGGGCACCGAAATGGCCAGGCCCTCGCGGGCGTTGATCATCATCTCGACCGGCTCCAGGCCCGGGCGCTGGAAGCGCGCGCGGTGCAGGCCCGGGCGCAGCGGAAGGCTGCCCGGGCAGTTGCCGATCGCGATGCCGTCGATGATCACCTGCACGTCCATCGGCGCAAGCTGGTAGTTGTTCGCGCCAACCATGTACTGGCCCGAGTCGTCGACGCGAACGTCCGGCACGCTGAGGTCGGCGAGCACCGCGCTGAAGCGCACCTGCACCTCGGCGGCCGCGGCGGCGGTGGCGGCGCGGCCGGAGTCGATCGCCGCGCGCACCGGCGGGCCCATGCGGCCGGCGGCATCGCGAAGGACCTGGTCGAGGGCATCCACCTCCACCTTGAGCTCGCGGGTGCTCCGGTTGGCGAAGTCCGCCTGCACGGTGCCGGCCGCCTTGCTGGCGCCGGTGGCGCCGTCGAGCACGCCGTAGGTGGCGACGAGCGTCCACTGCTCGACGTCGGTGGCCGTGCCGGTGGAGGGGTCGTCGAGCCGCCGCCTGGCCGTCTGCAGCTGCGAGATGGATGCGGTGAGCAGCAGGTCCGCGCCCATCTGCGCCGCCAGCTGCGATGCCGACGTGCGGTCGGAGAGCAGTCGGTCGACGGTCTCGGCATCGGGGCCTGCGGTGCCTGCGTTGGCCCCGGCGCGCGCGAAGCGGTTCACCGCGTTCACCACGTCCTCGCGGCGGATGATCTCGGTCGAGGGACCGCTGACCGCCGCCGTCACCAGGTCCTCGAAGACCGGCACCTTCTCCTCGGGGATGCAGCCCGGGCGCTGCTTGACGAAGATCGCCAGGCGCAGGGGGCGAGCCGGCGCGGACGCCGAGCCGCCGGGCGCGGGAGCTCCGCCTGACGGGACAGCGCCGGTGGCCGGCGAGCCGGAGGCGCCGGGAGCCGACGGCGCCGCATTCGCGGGCGCGCCGGACGCATTCGTTCCGCCCGCCGCGGAGCCGCTCGCCTTGCCGTCCGGGTTCACGCCCGGAGGCAGGCCGTCCGGCCGCAGGCGCAGCACCGACCCGCGGTCGATGCCGCGGTCCTCGATCGCTTGCGCGGTCGACACGCGGCTGCCCGCGTCGAGGACGCGCGCCCAGCCGACGCTCACCTCCTCGGCACCGAGCTGCTCGCCGGTGTCGGGGTCGACCATCGCCTCGCCCATCGAGAAGACCTCGTACACCTGCCCGGCCGCGACGCCCTGGTCGGCGCTGCGGTTGAAGGTGATCTTGCCCATCGTGTAGCCGACCACGCGGGCCGGCGAGATGGAGTCGGCGATGCTTGCGGCGGCCTCGCGCGCGAGGCGGCCGGCGGTCGCGCCCAGCACCACGTTCGTCTTGCTGCCCTTCTGCTCGACGCCGGGCATGATCTCGTTGGTCGCGGCCTCGGAGATGGTGACCGTCGTCGAGCGGAACAGCGTGCCGGTGGTGGTGTCGAAGATCTTGACCGTGGCCTGCAGGTCGATCGTGCGCCGCTCGGCCTTCGAGGTGCCGAACTGGTTGAGGAGCTCGGTGCGCTCGGAGATGTCCTGGAAGTTGCCGATCGTGACGGTAGCGACGTAGCGCGCGCCCGCGAGCTGGAAGGCACGCGCGGCCTGCGGGTCCATCACGTTGACGTTGCCGCTCTGCGTGAGGTCCTGCTCCTTCAGGACGCTCGGCATGTCGCTGCGCGCCACGAGGTCGAAGCGGCGCGTGGCCTGGATCGCGTCCATGAGCTGCGGATCGGCGCCCTGCTCGATCTGCATCAGGGCGTTGTCCGTCCCCTCGGACTTCGCCTGCGCCTGCACGGCGGGGGTGGCGGCGATGGCGCGGATGGCAAGGCGCGGCTTCTCGGCGGGGGTCTGGGCGTGGAGCGTCCCGGAGGCGGCCAGCGGCGCCAGGACCGCCAGGAGGGCCAGATGCATGCGGAATCGTTGCATGCAGGCATACTAAGAGGGACCCCGCGGTGCGCGGGGCACCGGGTCACGACCCAGGAGCCGATCCATGCATCGACTTGCCGCCGCCCTCGCCGTGCTCATGCTCGCCCCGCTCGCCTCCGCGCAGAGCGACTCGTGCGCCGCGCCCACCCCGATCCAGGGCTGGGGCAGCGCGCCCTTCTCCACCGTCGACGCCACGAGCGACGGCATCCTGCAGACGGGCTGCGGAGGCGGCCAGCCCTACCGCGACGTGTGGTTCTGCTGGACGGCGCCGGCGTCCGGAATCGCCGAGGCCAGCCTCTGCGGATCGACCACCTTCGACACCGTGATGGCCGTCTACGCGGGCTGCACGTGTCCGGCGGCAGGAAGCGCGCTCGGCTGCAACGACGACTCCACGGGATGCACGTGCGCCTCGGGGTGCGGCAGCGGCACCGCGGCCTACGCGAGCAAGGTGCAGTTTGCCGCAGCCGCGGGCCAGCAGTACCTGATCCGCATCGGTGCGTACTCGAGCACCGCCTCCGGCACCGGCACGCTCACCATGGCCGAGGTGCCGCCCCTTGCGGACTTCACCAATCCCGCGAACAACCACCGCTACGTCGCCGTCGCCGCCACCACGTGGACGTCGGCGGAGGCGTTCGCGGTGCAGCTCGGCGGGCACCTCGTGTCGATCGGCGACCAGGCCGAGAACGACTGGGTGCTCCAGAACTTCGGAAACCTCGGCGGCTCGGACCGCCGCCTCTGGATCGGCTTCACCGACCAGGCCTCCGAAGGCACGTGGGCGTGGACGGACGGGACGCCGGCATCGTTCACCAACTGGAACGCGGGCGAGCCGAACAACTCGAGCAACAGCGAGCACTACGCGGAGATGCTGGGGTCGAACGGACGCTGGAACGACCTGAACAACGCGGGTGCGACCTATCCGCACCTGGCGGTGATCGAGTTCGGGCCGTCGGGTCCGCCCTGCCCAGCGGACTTCAACGGCGACAGTGCCGTGAACGGCGACGACCTGGGCGTGCTGCTCAACGCATGGGCGCAGGAAGTGCCCGCACAGGACCTGAACGGAGACGGCATCGTCGACGGAAACGACCTCGGCATCCTGCTCGGCGCGTGGGGGCCGTGCCCAGGCTGACGCCTGCGCCGTCGCTACGCTCCGCGCGATGACCCCGCCCGGGAACGGCCTCCGCCGCGCGCTGGCGTTCGCGGCGATCGTGCTGGGGTCGTTCGTGGTCGGGCTCGCGACGTGCACGGCGGTGGGCGGGCTGTGCGGCGTGCTCGGAGATCGACTTGCGGACCTGTTGAACGGCAAGGCATCGACACCGCTGCGCCCGCTCCTTGCATGGTCGGACGTCCCGGAGTTCGCCCGTGGGTGGTGGTCGGCGATGGGCGAGGTCCTGGAGCAGATGGTGCCTGACGGGCCAACGGGCATCGCGGTGCTCGCCATCGTGGTGCTCGTGACGGCCGCGCCGGCCCTGATGTCGGCGCCGGCGCTCGCGCGCTGGGACGCCGAGCCGAACCGCCGCTCGCTGCGCGCCTCGGTTGCGGGAGCGTCGATCCTCGGCGGCGCGTGCGCGCTCGGGATGCTGATGGTGCTCTGGGACGTCGCGGCCCTCGCGATCCACGGCCTGGGAATCGTCGACGGCGACGTGATCGGCCGAGGCACGGGGCTCCTGTCGTGGAACGGCCTGCTGCTGTTCCCCGCATGGCTCGCGGCCGGCCTCGTGTGGGCGTGGCTCCTTTCCCGCGCGGGGGCGGCACGGAGCCCCGACCGCATCGACCGCACCGTGCGCTGGATCTTCCGCGGCACGTGCCTGGAACTGGCGATCGCCGCACCCACCTACGTCTTCGCGATGCGCCGCGACAGCTGCTGGTGCTCGTGGGGCAGCTGGTTCGCCATCACTGCGGGCACGACGGCGCTGGTGCTGCTCTGCGGGCCGGCGCTCCTGATCATGGTCACGCGCGAGGCGCGGCTGCGCTGGGTGCGCTCGGTGTGCGCCGAGTGCGGCTACCCGCGCCGCGGCGGCGAGGCGCGCTGCCCGGAGTGCGGGACGGAGCACCGGGCACCCGCGGGCGCGCCGGCCGCGGCCGGGTGAGCGATCAATACAGGACGCGCAGCCGCACCGTGCCCGCCACGGTCTTCAGCTCGTCGACCACCGACTCCGGGTACCGCCGGTCGACGTCGGTGACGAGGTAGCCGATCGCGTCGTCGGTGCGCAGCGCCTGCCCCAGGATGTTGAGGCGGTGCCGCGCGAGCACGGCATTCACCGCGGCGAGGACGCCCGGCTGGTTGCGGTGCAGGTGCAGGAAGCGGTGGGCGCGCGGGACGGGCGGCGGCGCGATCGACGGCAGGTTGACGCAGCCGCCGGTGCTGCCGGTGTTCACGAAGTCGACGAGCCGTGCGGCCACGAAGCCGCCGATCGCCTGCTGCGCCTCGGCGGTGCTGCCGCCGACGTGCGGCGTGAGCAGCACGTTCGGCAATCCGCGCAGCGGGCAGTCGAAAGGGTCGCGGTTGGAGAGCGGCTCCTCGGGGAAGACGTCGACCGCCGCGCCGCCGACGTGGCCCGCGCGGATCGAGGCGGCGAGCGCCTCGAGGTCGACGACGTGCCCGCGCGAGAGGTTGAGGAGCACCGCGCCAGGCTTCATGCGGCGCAGTTCGCGCTCGCCGATCAGGTGGCGATTCGACGCGCGGCCGTCGACGTGCAGGCTGACGGCGTCGGCCTTGGAGAGGAGCTCGGCCAGCGAACGGCACTTCCGCGCGTTGCCGAGCGCGAGGCGCTCCTCGAGGTCGTGGTAGACGACCTGCATCCCCATGGCCTCGGCGAGCGTCGAGAGCTGCGAGCCGATGTGCCCGTATCCCACGATGCCGAGCACCTTGCCGCGCACCTCCGCGCAGCCGGCGGCCGACTTGCGCCACCCGCCGTCGTGCAGCAGGCGCGATGCATCCGGCACGCGGCGCATCAGCATGACGATCTCGCCGACGGCCAGTTCCACCACGCTGCGCGTGTTGCTGTAGGGCGCGTTGAAGACCGCGACGCCGTGCGCAGCCGCGGCCGCGAGGTCCACCTGCTCGGTGCCGATGCAGAAGCACCCGACCGCAAGCAGCCGGTCGGCCGCGGACAGGACGCGCGGGGTGACGCGCGACTTCGACCGGATCCCCAGGATGCTCACGCCCTTCACCGCGCGCACCAGCTCGTCCTCGCCGAGCGCATCGCTCAGCGTCTCGACCCGGTAGCCCTCGTCGCGCAGCATGCGCGCCGCGTCGGCGTGCACGTTCTCGCAGAGGAGCGCCGTCATGCGGCTCTTCGGGAAGGAGGGCGATCCCGGCAGGCGGTAGAGCCAGAGCACCTCGTCCACCGAGCGGGCCACGCGGTCGGCGCGCGCCACCACCTGCTCGCGCTCGACGTTCTCGCAGTAGGCCACGAACTCGGCCGCGGCGCCGTCGTCGCGGATCTCGGCGTCGGTGATGCCGTCCCCGACCGCGACGACCCGGCCGGGCAGCCGCAACGCGCGCACCACGTGCGCCTTGCCGCCGGGCCTCGCCAGCGGGTTGGTGTGGTCGACGCCCGCCACTCGCTTGCCCTTCCACTGCAGGTCGTTGCAGTGGACCTGCGAGGCCGGGATGCCCAGGTCGCGGCACACCGGCTCGACGTACTCGCGGAAGCCGCTGGAGACCACGTGGATCCGCGCGGCGTTCCGGCGCACGGCCTTCAGGTGCCGGCGGAAAGAAGGACTCAGGCGCCGGCGCAGGAGCCTGACCACCGCGTCGACGTGGCGACGCTCGATGACGAGCATCGCCAGGCGCCGCGAGAGACTCTCGTCGATCCCGATCGCCCCGCTCATGCCGTCGCGGGTGATCGCCTCGATGGCCTCGACCGTCCGTTCGCGCGCGGGATCGTCCGCGAGCGCCAGGCGCGCAAGCTCGTCGAGGCCCTCCACGGCGACGATCGTGCTGTCGAAGTCGAAGACAAGCTGGACGGTGCCGTCCGGCGCTGCCTTCACTTGCCGCTCCTGCCGTTGCCGGACCGGCTGCTGCCCGTGCCGGACGGGCTCTTGCTCCCACCCGCGGCGCCGGCGGCGTTGCCGTCGCCATCATCGGCAGGCGCCGGCGCGCGGTTCACCGGCGGCGTGATCGGCACCAGGAACCCACCGTCGAGCACCAAGGTGCGGCCGAAGTCCCACTCCACGCCCTCGACCGGGCCGGCGAGGACCCCGCCCACCAAGGCCGGGCCGCGCTCGGGTGCGCAGTGGATGGTCGGTGTGCGCAGCAGGAGGAGGGCGCGCCCGTCGACGAGCACCGGGTAGGCGCGCCTGCCGCCGCCGATCAGGATGGGCTTGCCGACGAATCCGGTCACGGCGATGGGGGTGCCGGCCCTGGACATCCGCTCGCCCACGAGCTCGTTGCGGTCGACGGCGCAGATCGCCTGCGTGAGCGGACCGGTGGACCCGACCCGCACCAGCGCCGCGCGGGCGCGCTCGACGAGGACCGGCGCGGTCGGGAGGTCATGGGGCAGCGAGGCGAGCGCGGACACCACGGCGTCCAGGACGGGGCCGACGCGCTTGGGCTCGTCGGTGAAGCCGAAGCCGGCACATGCCGGGCAGGCGCCGACCGACTCGGTGATGACCGGCTCGAGCATGTTGCCGCGCTCGGTGCGCTTGCGCGTCACCTTGGTGCCCTTGCCGGCGCACTTCGGGCACGACAGCGATCGGTCGAGCACGGTGATGCGCCCGGCGACGCCGTCGACCCGCATCGCCTTCACCACCGCGGGCTCGGGCAGGCTCGCGCCGCCGGGGAGCGCCGTCGGCAGGGACGGACCGTCCTCCTCGTCCTTGGAGGCCGCGCGCGCGCGTGGCGCCTCGTCGTCGGCCTGCGGCATCGCCCACGCGGAGGAGGCCGCGGGCAGGAGCGCCGCCAGGAGCAAGAGCATGCAGGGCACCGGTCGCATGGCGGGGCCAAGATAGCGCGCACCCACCGCCACGCACCGATTCCCGCGGAAAGTCACGCGTGTGCAGCAGCGGCGCCCACGCAGAGCGCCACGAGGTCCGCGCGCGAGATGGGCTTCAGGGCGATGCGCTCGCACCCGGCGGCCGCGGCGCGCTCGCACTCGGCGCCGAGGGCCGCCGCGGTCAGGGCCGCGATGCGGCCGCGGTACCCGCGCGCACGGATGCGCGACATCGCCTCGATCCCGTCGATCCCCGGGAGCTGGACGTCCATCAGCACCAGGTCGGGCGCGAAGGTGCCGTCGAAGCGCAGGACCGCGTCCATGCCGTCGGCCGCGACGGTGACCTCCGCGCCCTCGAGCGACAGGAGGGTGGAGATGAGTCGCTGCGAATCGACGCTGTCCTCGACGAGCATGACGTGCATGCCCGAGAGCGGGCCATCGGCACGCCGGGGCACGGGCGCGACCGCGGGCGCCTCGCGGGGCGGCGCGGCGGCCATGGCCGCACACGGCGCCGCCGCGAACTCGAATGTGAACGTGCTGCCGCGGCCGGGCTCGCTCCGCGCCGTGAGGCTGCCGCCGAGCAGCGCGGCGAGCTGGCGGCTGATCGACAGGCCGAGCCCCGTGCCGCCATTGCCGTGCGCGAGCCCGGCATCCGACTGCACGAAGGGCTCGAAGATGCGCTCGAGCTCGGCGGGCGGGATGCCCGGGCCGGAGTCGCGCACCTCGATCGCGAAGCGGACCTGGCCGCCGTCGGGGTTCGCCCGGACCGAGACGCGCACGCCGCCCCGCTCGGTGAACTTGACGGCGTTGCCGACGAGGTTGAGGAGCACCTGGCGGACCCGGACCGGGTCGGTGCGCACGGGAATCCGCGCCGACGGGTCGGCCACCACGTGGTCGAGCGAGATGGCCCGTGCCGCGGCGCGCAGCGCCAGCAGGCGCACCACCTCGTGGACGAGGTCGGCGACGACGACGTCCGCAGGGACGATGGCGAACTGGCCGGCGTCGATCCGCGCGAGGTCGAGGATGTCGGCGATCACCGCGAGCAGGTGGTCGCCGTTGCGGCGGATGGTCTCCAGGTGCGCGGCGCGCTCCTGGGGCGACAGACCGTCGTCGCGGAGGAGGTCCGCATATCCGAGGATCGCGGTCATGGGCGTGCGCACCTCGTGCGACACGCTCGCGACGAAGAAGGTCTTGGCGGCGTTCGCCGACTCGGCCGCGCGGCGCAGCTCGCGCTCGGCGCGTTCGCGCTCCTCAAGCTCGCGCACGCGGCGCTCGAGCCCGGCGATCCGGGTGCGCACGTCGGCGGGGATGGGATCGGTGTCGGGGGTCACGTGGTTCGTTCCACCCGGATTCCGCTGGCCGCCATGGGAATCACGGGTCTGCCCAGAGGCTACCCCGGCCCGCATCCGTGGGATGATGCAACCGATGTCCACGTCGGGCGCCATCCGAGAGGAAGCCGAGCATGCCGGCGCCGCCGCCACGGTGGGCCGGTTCGCAGGTCCCCTGATCGGGGGCATGCTCGTCGCGGCGACCCACCCCGCGGCACTCGGCGCCGGGAGCCTGGAGGCGCCGGCGGCGTGGACGCTGGGCCTCCTTGCCTGGATGGCCATCTGGTGGATGACGCACGCCGCGGAGCTCGCGGTGACGTCGCTCCTTCCAGTCATCCTGCTGCCGATGCTCGGCGTGCAGCCGTTCCGCGAGGTGGCGGCGAACTACGCCGACCAGGTGATCTTCCTGTTCGCCGGCGGCGCGACGATCGGATGGGCGCTCGAGCGGCACGGCCTGAGCGCGCGGTTCGTGGGCGCGATGCTGTCGATCGCCGGCCGGTCGCCGGCGCTGGTGGTCGCCGCGCTGCTCGTCGCCGCGGCGTGCGTCAGCGCGTTCGTGAGCAACCTCGCGACGACCGCCGCGATGCTGCCGCTCGCGGCGGGGATCGCCTCGCGGGCACGCGCGTTGCCCGGCACCGCGGCCGCCGACTCGGAGCGGGCGAAGCGAAACCTCGGGATCGCCGCGCTCCTCGCCATCGCCTACGGATCCTCGATCGGCGGCGGCGCGACGATCGTCGGCAGCCCGCCGAACCCGATCGCGGCGCAGTACCTCGCCGAGCGCGGCGAGCCGATCGACTTCGTGGGATGGCTGTCGCTCGGCGTCCCGGCGGCGGCGGCAATGTCGGCGGCGGCGGTGCTGGTCCTGCTGCGGATGCTGCCGGCACGCGGCATCGAGCTCGTGCAGGATGATTCGACGGCGGCGGCTCCGTGGACGTGGAGCGCCCGCGCGACGCTCGCCGTCTTCGTGATGGCCGTCCTCGCATGGACCACGGGACGCGCATGGCCCGAAGGCTGGCGCCCCGCCGAGCTCACCGACGGCGCGGTGGCCATCAGCGCGGCCGCGGTCCTGATGCTCCTGCCGGCGCGGGACGGGACGCACGCGCGGATCGTGCCGTGGAGCGCGGCGCGCGAGCTGCCCTGGGGCGTCTTCGTCCTCTTCGGCGGGGGGCTCGCGATCGCGGACGCCATGCAGCGCACGGGGCTCTCCGAGGCCATCGGCAGCTCGCTCGCCGGGCTGGGAAGCGTGCACCCGGCGATCGCGCTCGTCGCGGTGATCGCGGTGATGGTGTTCGCGAGCGAGGTGGCGAGCAACACCGCGCTCACCGCCACCGCGGTGCCGATCGTGGGCGCGCTCGCGCCGACGCTCGGGCTGCCCGTGCGCACCGCGGTGCTTGCCGCGACCTTCGGTGCAAGCTACGCCTTCATGCTCCCGGTCGGCACGCCCCCGAACGCGCTGGTCTTCGCCACCGGCCGGGTGCCGCAGCCCGTGATGATGCGCGTGGGCCTCGTGCTCAACCTGCTGTCGGTCGCGCTGATCGCCGCATTGGCGTGGTTGTTCGTGCGCTGACCGGTCACGCCGTACGGCGCACGAGCGCCGCGCCGGACGCGAGTCCCACGGCCCCGATCGCGACCAGGGCCGCGAGCGGCATCCACATCTCGGCCGCGCCCCACGCGCGCCACGTGCATCCCTCGGCCACGAGCACCGCCCACTTGAACGGGCTCACGTCGCTCAGCGTGCGCAGGAAGCCGGGCATGAAGACGAGCGGAACCGTGCCGCCGCCGAGCATCGCCAGCACCAGGAGCACCGCGCGGCCCGCGCCCTGCGCGCCGCCCTGCGTGCGGAACCCGCCCGCAAGCAGCATCATCACGCCGCTGAACCCGAACGCCGTGGCCGCGGAGGCGACCGCAAGCCATGCCCAGCTCGACACCGAGACCCCGAAGAACGCCGCACCCACGGCGACGAGCAGCCACTCCGCCGCCATGCAGGCAAGGAAGCAGGCGACGGCCTTCCCGAGGAGAATCGACGCCGGCCGCATCGGCGACACCAGGAGCCTGACCAGCGTCCCGCGCTGGCGCTCCTCGGCGATCCCCGCGCAGAAGGAGAGCACCGCGCCGAAGAGCGCCCACGCCACGCCCTGCGAGAAGGAGATCGCGAAGCTGTTGGCGGGCACGCCGCGCTCCATCGACATCTCCGACGCCTCGACGGTGACCGGCTTCCACGCCGCGGCGGCCTCGCCGAACGCCGCGCGGAACCCGAGCTCGTGCATCTTGCCGACGAGCAGGCCGCCCTCGGCGCGGCGCGCGGGGTCGAACTCGACCCGCAGCCCGGCGCTGCCGCCGGCGCGCACGCCGGCCAGCCGCTCCTCCCAGTCCGCGGGCACCGTGACCAGCGCGATGGCCTCCGTCCCGCGCACCATCGCCTCGCCCCGCTCGCGCGTGGCCGCACGCGCGACGGCGAACGCGCCGTCCGACTCCATCAGGCCCACGAATGCGCGTGCCGCGGCGGAGTCGCGCTCCACCAGCACCGCCACCTGCAGCGGCTCGCCGGTGGTGCCGCTGAACACGTAGCCGAAGAGGAGCGCGATCGCCACGGGAAACGCGAAGGTGAAGAACGCCGCCGCGCGGTCGCGCAGCAGGAGGCGGATGTCCTTCGCGGCAAGCACCAGGATGGCGCGCATCAGTCGCGGATCTCCCGGCCGGTGAGGGCGAGGAACGCCGACTCGAGGTCGCCGCCGTGGGCGGCGCGCAGGTCCTGCACGGTGCCTTCCGCGATCGCGCGGCCGTGGTCCATCACCACGACGCGCGAGCAGATCCGCTGCGCCTCCTCCATGTAGTGGGTCGTGTAGATGATGGCGCGTCCCTCCGCCGCGAGCCGGCCGACCGTCTCCAGGATGGCCCCGCGGCTCTGCGGGTCGACGCCCGCGGTCGGCTCGTCGAGCAGGAGGACCGGCGGGTCGTGCACGAGCGCCGCCGCGAGGTTGAGCCGGCGCTGCATGCCGCCGGAGAACCCGCCGACGCGGTCGCGCGCGCGAGGCAGGAGACCGACCGAGTCGAGCAGCTCGTCCGCCCGGCGGACGGGATCCGGCACGCCGTACAGGCGTCCGAAGAAGGCGAGGTTCTCGCGCGCGGAAAGGGAGTCGTAGAGCGCCACCTGCTGCGGCGCCACGCCGAGGAGCCGACGCACCTCCGGGTCGCGCGGCGAGCCGCGGCCCCCGACGGACACGCTTCCGGAATCGGGCGCGACCAACCCCGTGCAGACGGCGATGCAGGTGCTCTTGCCGGCGCCGTTGGGACCGAGCAGGCCCAGCACCTCGCCGCGGTGCGCGACGAAGCCGATGCCGTCGAGCGCCTGAATGCGCCCGAATGACTTGCGGATGGATCGCACCTCGATCACGTGGACCCGGAAGCCTAGCGGCCTCGGCGACCCGTTCAGCGTGCGATCGCGGGACGAACCCGCATGCAGGCGTCGATGACGCACATGGCCTGGTCGCGCGCCGGCCGGTCGAGGGGAAGGCGTGGCTGGCGCACCCGCTCGGTGCCCCACCCCGCGCGCGCCTGGGCGAGCTTCACCAGGTGCACGAACTCGGGGACGGCATCGAGCCGCAGGAGCGGCAGGAACCAGCGGTAGAGCTCCTCGGCCTCGTCGAGCCGCCCGTCGCGCGCGAGCTCGAAGAGCCGGACGCTCTCGGCCGGGAAGCCGTTCACGAGCCCCGCCACCCAGCCCTCCGCGCCCGCGGCCACGCCCTCGAGCACCATGTCGTCGATGCCGACGAAGAGCGCCACGCGATCGCCCACGAGCGACCGGATCGCGGTGAAGCGCCGGACGTCTCCGCTCGACTCCTTGACGGCGTGCAGGTTCGGGTGCGCGTGCACCAGCTCCTCGACTTGTGCGGGCAGCACGTCGACCCCGTAAGCGACGGGGTTGTTGTAGAGCATGCACCCGAGCGGCGTGGCCTCGATCACGCGGCCGAAGTGGGCACGCATCTCGCGCCAGTCGCCGCGGTAGGCGTAGGGCGGCAGCACCATCAGCCCGCGGCAGCCGCACTCGGCCGCGGCGCGGGCGATCTCGACCGCCTCGCGCGTGCCGCACGCGCCGACCGCGGCCACCACCGGCACCTCGGGCGGGAGTGCCTCGACCGCCCGGAACCAGAGCATGCGCTTCTCGTTCATCGAGAGCAGCCCGCCCTCGCCGAGGGATCCGGGCGTGATGATGGCCGCGCAGCCGTGACCGGCCATCCACGCCGCATGGGCGCCGAAGCGCTCGAGGTCGATCGAGTCCTCCGCGGTGAAGGGCGTGGTGATCGCGGGAAAGACGCCGCACCAGTCGGAGCGCTGCATGGGAGGGGTCGTCATCGGGTTTCCTGGGGATGCTGGGCGTTTGTCGCGCGGATCCCGTGCCGGAACGGGTCGGACGGATCGATCCGGAGCGTGCCCTCCGCCGTGATCCACGCGCGGCCGCGGACGAACGGCATCACCCCGCCCTCCGGCGCCGGCTCGTAGCGGGCCTCGAACACGCTGCCGATCACGGACTCCTGACGCCATGCGGCGCCGGGCGCGAGCGCCCCGCGCGCCGCCAGGCAGGCAAGCGACGCACTCGTTCCCGTGCCGCAGGGCGAACGGTCGTACGCGCCGCCGGGGCACATCACGTAGTTGCGCGCGTGGTTTCGCGGATCCGCGGGCGGGCCGACGAGCTCCACGTGGTCGACGGGGCGGCCGTCGATCGCGTCGAGGCCGGCTTCGCGCAGCGCGGCGCGGATCTCGCGGCAGCGCGCGTCGAGGCAGGCTTGGTTCACAAGCTCAATCCGTTCGCCATGGTCCTTCGTGATGAAGAACCCGTTGCCGCCCCAGGCCAGGTCGCCGGTCACGCAGCGGCCGCCCGGAAGCGCAAGCGTCACGTCGCGGCGCGCGACGTAGGAGCGGACGTTCGCCACCTCGATCGCCGGCGCGCCGTCCGGGCCCGGCTCGATCGAGGCGGCCACCGCACCGACCGGCGTGTCGATCCGCACGGCACGCGTGCGCGTGGCATCGATCTGCCCCAGGTGGATGAGCGTGCGCACCAGGCCGATCGTGCCGTGGCCGCACATGCCGAGCAGGCCGACGTCGTTGAAGAAGATGACCCCGACGTCGCACGACGGGTCCGGCGATGCGACGAGGAGCGCCCCGACGAGCACGTCATGCCCGCGCGGCTCGCACACGCACGCCGTGCGGAACCAGTCGTGACGTGCCGAGAAGTCGGCCGCCATCTCGGCCATCGTGCGTCCGGCAAGCGACGGCCCGCCATCCGTCACCACGCGCGTCGGCTCGCCCTCGGTGTGGCTGTCGACGAACTGGACCGGTGCCGCGGACATCGGGGCGCAGGATAGGCCGTGCCCCTCGCTACCCTCACGGCATGGATCGCCGAACGTTCATGCACGCCGGACTTGCCGCTCCCGCACTCGCCGCGATCGCGTCGCCGGCCGTGGCGATCGCCCCGTCCCCGCGCCAGACCGCGCCCGCCGGCCCGGACGGCGCCCGTCCGCGGCTCAAGCAGAGCGTCTGCGCCTGGTGCTTCGGAGGCATGAGCCTCGAGGCGCTCTGCACGCTCGCGAAGCGGATCGGGATCGGCGCGATCGACCTCCTGAACGAGGACCAGTGGCGCGTGCCGGCGGACCAGGGGCTCGCCTGCGCGGTGGCGAACGGTCCCGGCGGCATCACCAAGGGATGGAACCGCACCGAGCAGCACGATGCGCTCGTCCGGCGCTCGGAGGAACTCCTGCCGAAGGTCGCCGCCGCGCGCGTGCCGCAGATGATCGTCTTCAGCGGCAATCGCGACGGCATGAGGGACGACGAGGGCCTGCGCAACTGTGCCGCGGGCCTGAAGCGCATCATGCCGCTCGCCGAGAAGGCCGGCGTCACCGTCATCATGGAGCTCCTCAACTCCAAGGTCGACCACGGCGACTACATGTGCGACCGCACGGCGTGGGGGGTCGAGCTCTGCAAGCAGGTGGGGAGCGACCGCTTTCGCCTCCTGTACGACATCTATCACATGCAGATCATGGAAGGCGACGTGATCCGCACCATCGAGGCCTCGCACCCGTGGATCGCCCACTACCACACGGCGGGCAACCCCGGGCGCAGCAACCTCGACGACACGCAGGAGCTGAACTACCGCGGCATCTGCCGCGCGATCCGCCAGACCGGCTTCGACGGCTGGCTGGCGCAGGAGTTCATGCCGCGCGGCGACGCCGCCGCCGCGCTCGAGGCGGCGTTCCGCACCTGCGACGCCTGACGGCCCCGGCCGCGGCGCCCGCCGCATATCCTGTCCCGCCCCATGACCTCCTTCGAGAACATCGGCTACAACGAATCCGAGCGGCAGTTCCACGAGCGCGACCAGGAGCTCCTGAAGAAGCTCCGCGCGCAGCTCGACGAGCAGCGCACGAAGGCAGCCGCCGCGGGCCAGAAGTCCGCCCACTGGATGAAGTGCCCCAAGTGCGGCGGGCAGATGAAGGAAGTGATGATGGGCGCCGAGGGTGGCACCGTGGCCGTCGACCAGTGCACCGCCTGCGGCGGCGTCTACTTCGACGCGGGGGAGCTCGCGCTCCTCATGGGCAAGCAGCCCGGCAGCTCGCGCATGCTCGACGACCTGCTCGGCTGGGTGCCGGGCTGGGGCAAGGGCAAGAAGTACTTCACGGGCCGCTGAGCGCGGCCTCGGTGCATCAGAACCGGCCGGTCGTGTTGACAGTGTCGTACGGGGTGCCGCCCGGCTTCTCCATGAGCCACAGGCGGCTCCACTCGTCGGCGAGGGCGCGCAGGTTCTGGTTGTAGACCATCGAGTCGTTCTGGCGACGGCGGTCCCACGACTCGAGCTGGCCGTTCATGTCCGGCGTCGGGTTCGTGGCGATCAGGTCGAAGGAGACGAGGTAGGCGCTGTTGCAGGTTTCGTCGAGATCGGCCACGCGCTTCTTGGTGGCGTCGCTCATGGTGCTTCCGGCAGCCATCTCCGCCTCCACTTCCTGGCGCTGCTTCGTCAGCGAGTTCTGCAGCGCGGCGGGCAGGGCCTTCACGCGCTTGTCGCCTTCGGACAGCTCGTACCAGTGGGTGTCCGGCAGGTCCGCGGACCCGTAGAGCGTCGTCGGCTGGGGCGTGTAGCACCCGGCGACGGCGATCGAGGCGAGGAGGAGCGCAGGGGCGGCGAGGCGGGACAGCGTCATGACGGGGGTTCCTTGGACTGTGCCCGCCCAGCATGCGGCGGGGATCGGGAGGATAGCGCACGGGGGCGCGCTCCCTGACCGTGTCGATACGGCCCGGCCGGGCAGGGGGTTGCGGGGGCGGGGCCCCCGGGGCGCCGGGCGCCTGCCGCGAGCCCGCTCAGAGCTCGACCGTCTCGAACCGCTGCGGCACCACGGCCGAGATGCGGAAGCGGTCGGCCAGCCGAGCGGCCAGCGCCGCCCGCTGCTTGCCCTCGCCGTGGGTCAGCACGACGCGCGGGCCGCCGGCGGCCGCGGCCGGGGCGAGCCAGTCAAGCAGCCCGCCCTGCCCCGCGTGCGCGCTCAGGCCGCCCACGGTGCGGATGTCGGCGCGCACGACGATGTCCTCCCGGAAGATGCGGACGCTCTTGGCGCCTTCGACGAGCCTGCGCCCGAGCGACCCCTCGGCCATGAAGCTCGTCATCAGCACCTGGACGCCGCGGCGCCACAGGTTGTGCTTCAGGTGGTGCACGATGCGGCCGCCCTCGCACATGCCGCTGCCGGCGATGATGATCGACGGATCCCAGCTGTGGTTGAGCTCGCGGCTCTGCTCGGGCGACAGGATCGGGTGCAGGTTGCCGAGGTCGCGCCGCATCTGCCCGCTGCGCGCCAGGCCGCGCGCCTCGGCATCGAACTCGTCGGGGTACTTGGAATAGATCTCGGTGGCACGCACCGCCATCGGGCTGTCGAGGTAGATCGGGACGGACGGCGTCTTGCCGTCGCGCGTGATCTCGGCGAGCACGTGGAGCAGCAGCTGCGCACGCCCGATCGCGAAGCTCGGCACCAGCACCTTGCGCTTCTGCCACGCGCTCTGCTGGAGGATCCCCTTCAGCTCGGAGAGCGTCTGGTCGGCGGGCCGGTGGTTGCGGTCGCCGTAGGTCGACTCGAGGAACACGAGGTCCGCCGGCGGGCACGGGACGGGGTCCCGCAGGATGGGCATGCAGCTCTGACCGAGGTCGCCGGAGAAGACGATGCGCCGCTCCTGCCCGTCCTCGCGCACCTTCATCAGGATGCTCGAGGAACCCAGGATGTGCCCGGCATCCTGGAACTGGACGGAGACGCCGGAGGCCACCTCGACCTCCTCGCCGTACGCGTGGCCGCGGAAGCGTTCGACGAGCGGCTTGACGTCGTCGCCGGTGTAGAGCGGCTTCACCTCGCCTTCCTCGCCCGCGCGCTCGCGCCAGCGGTTCTCGCGCGCGGCATCGCCCTCCTGGATGCGCGCCGAGTCCATCATGATGAGCTCGGCCAGCTCGCAGGTCGGGCGCGTGGCGTGGATCGCGCACTGCAGCCCGCGCAGGAGCGGCAGCCGCCCCACGTGGTCGAGGTGCGCATGCGTCAATGCCACGGCATCGAGCCGGTGCGGCACCACGGGGTCGATCTCTGCGTTCTTGCCGTTGCCGGAACCGCGGCCCTGGAACATCCCGAAGTCGACCAGCACGCGGGCGCGCGCCGTCTCGACGAGGTAGCCGCTTCCGGTGACTTCGCCCGCGGCGCCGAGGAGCGTGATGCGCATGGCGGAAGGCTACGCGGTGCGCCAGCGCGCGGCCGGCACGACCGACGCCCCCGGCGCCGACGCCACGCGCATCGCGGAGGGCGTCCGCCGATGCTTGCGCTGGAACGCCGCGCCCACGCGCTCGATCACGCCGGGCCGCGACGCATCGCTGAAGACGATCGCCGAGCCGCCGAAGCCCGCGCCGGTCAGGCGCGCGCCGTACACGCCGCCCGCATCGCCGATCGAGCGGGCCGCCTCGACGATGGTGTCGAGTTCGGGCGTGCTCACCGCGAAGTCGTCACGCAGTGACTGGTGGCTCTGGCTCATGAACATGCCGAAGAGCGGCAGGTCGTTGCGCCGAAGCGCGTTCGCCGCGCTCTGCACCCGCTGGATCTCGCGCACCACGTGGCGGGCGCGGCGCTCCAGGAGGTCGGGCAGGTCCTTCGCGCGCAGCGTGGCCTCGTCGAGGTCGCGCAGGGACGCTACGCCCGCCGCGCGCGCCGCATCCTCGACCTCACGCCGCCGCTCGGCGTACCGGCCATCCGAAAGCGCCCGGTGCGTGCCGGAGTCGACCACCCAGAGCGTGGCCACGTCGGGGCCGGGAAACGGCACCGACCGCACGTCCAGCGTCCGGCAGTCGATGAGCATCGCGTGGCCCTCGCGCCCGAGCGCCGACGAGAGGTGGTCCATCATGCCGCACGGCACGCCGAGAAAGTCGCGCTCTGCCTCCTGGCACATGCGCGCGAGCGCGATGCCGAAGAGCGGCGCCGAGAGCACGTCGGCAAGCGCGGTCGCCACGGCCACGCCGAGCGCCGAACTCGACGCAAGCCCCGCCCCGATCGGCACGTCGCTCGCGACCGCGATCTCCAGGGGCGGCACCGACGCCCCCTCGCGCAGGAATCCCACCATGACCCCCGTCAGCAGGTTGCCCCACGCCTCGCCCCCGACGAGCCGCGGCGAAGAAGCGTGCGCCGCCGGATCCGGCAACTCTACGAGCGACTGCAGGTCCTCGCTCCATGCGCGCCACCTCCCGTCCGTCGCGCGGCGCACCGCCACCACACAGTCGCGGTCGATCGCGATCGGCAGCACCAGCCCATCGCAGTAGTCCACATGCTCGCCGACCAGGTTCACCCGCCCCGGCGCGCGGGCCACGGTCGCGGGCGCCCCGCCGAAGCGGCGGGCGAAGGCATCGACGCAGCGGACCAGTGCGGTGGATGGCGCGGTCGCTTGCACGGGACGGATCGTAGGTCGTGCGCGCGGCGGGATGGCGGCGGTCGCAGTCGCTCAGACATGCACGGCCTGCGGCCGTGAACTCGCTTTGTGCGACCGCCGCCATCCCGCCGCGGACGTCCCTCTGAATTAGAGAAGCCGAACGCACCTCCGCCCCGTCGCTGGCCCACCGCGCACGTCGTTCCTATACTTCCCGCCCTTATGACGGAACTGATCGCAGGAAGGGGCCTTCGGAAGTCCTTCGGCAGTTTCGAGGCGGTGCGGGGCATCGACCTGACCGTCCCGGCCGGCCAAGTGCTGGGCTTCCTTGGGCCAAACGGCGCCGGAAAGAGCACCACGATGCGCATGCTGACGGGCTTCCTGGAGCCCACGGCGGGCACGGTGCACCTTGCCGGCATCTCGCTCGCCGATGACCCGATCGCCGCCAAGCGCACCTTCGGCTACCTGCCGGAGGGCGCGCCGGCCTACGGCGACATGCGGGTCGAGGAGTTCCTGCTCTTCGTCGCGCGCACGCGCGGCTACGACCCCGGCGAGGCGCGCCGGCGCGTGGACGCCGCGATCGACCGGCTGCACCTGGGGCCGTACCGCAAGCAGCTCGTCGAGACGCTGTCGAAGGGCTACAAGCGGCGCACGGGCCTGGCGCAGGCGATCCTGCATGACCCGCCGATCCTGATCCTGGACGAGCCGACCGACGGGCTCGACCCGAACCAGAAGCACGAGGTGCGCGAGCTGATCCGCCGGCTCGGCGGCGAGCGCGCCGTGGTGCTGTCGACCCACATCCTGGAGGAGGTGGAGGCCGTGTGCACGCGCGCGGTGATCATCAACGAGGGGCGGATCGTCTTCGACGGGACGCCCGACCAGCTTGACCGGAAGGCGCCGGCGGGCGTCACCCGCAACCGCATGGACCACGTGTTCCGCATGCTGACCACGAGCGACGTGGCGGGAGGTGCGCGATGAGCGCCGCCGGACGCATCGGCTCGGTCTTCCGCCGCGAGTTCGGCGCGTACTTCTCGAGCCCGCTCGCCGGGATCTTCCTGGTGATCTACCTGTTCATGAGCGGCATCTTCACGTTCCAGCTCGGGGCGTTCTACGAGCGCGGGCAGGCGGACCTGCGGCCCTTCTTCCAGGGACAGCCGTGGCTCTACCTCTTCCTGGTGCCGGCCCTCAGCATGCGCCTGTGGGCCGAGGACCGGCGCACGGGAACGATCGAGCTGCTCCTGACGCTGCCCGTCTCCGTGCGTGACCTGGTGCTCGGCAAGTTCCTGGCCGCATGGGCGTTCGCGTGCGCGGCGCTCGCGCTGACCGTGCCACTCTGGATCACCGTCGGGTGGCTCGGGAACCCAGACCACGGCGCGATCGTCGTCGGGTACCTCGCGTGCGCGCTCCTCTCGGGGACGCTGCTCGCCCTCGGCGCGTTCCTCTCGGCGTTCACGAAGAACCAGGTGATCGCGTTCGTCCTGTGCGGGGTGGCCGGGTTCCTGCTGATGGTGACCGGCTTCCCGATCGTGCTCGACTTCGTGTCGGGGTGGCTGCCGCGCATCGCCGTCGAGGCGATCGGCGCGATGAGCGCGCTCACCCACTTCGACAGCATGATGCGCGGGGTGCTCGACGCCCGCGACGTCCTCTATTTCCTGTCCCTGACCGTGGCGTTCCTGTTCCTGAACGGCGTCGTGGTTGAGTGGAAGAAGGCGGAGTGAACCCATGGCCGCACGCACCGAGGCCCGAAGGAACGCCCTCATCGTCATCGCCGCCGTGCTCGTCGGCGTGGTGGCGGTCAACACCGTGGTGTCGATCGCCGTGCCGTTCGCGCGCGTCGACCTGACGCAGGACCGCCTCTACAGCACGAGTCGCGGCGTCGACAAGGTGCTCGCCTCGCTCGACGAGCCGGTCCGGGTCACCCTCTACTGGACGCAGGAAGGCTCGAAGGACCAGCCGCTGATCCGCGCGCACGGCCAGCGCGTGCGCGAGTACCTCGAGGAGATCGCCAGGCGATCGAACGGCAACGTCGAGTTCCGCTTCGTCGACCCCGAGCCCTTCAGCGAGGCCGAGGACGAGGCGCGCGCCGCGGGCCTTCCCGCACTCGCCGTCGACGGCAGCGGCCGCACGCTGACGCTTGGCCTCGTGATCGCCGGCCCGACCGACCGCAAGGAGACCATTCCCTACCTGTCGCCGGAGAACGAGCCGCTCCTCGAGTACGAGCTGGTGCGCGCGATCGCCGCGGTGGGCCGGCCGTCGAAGCCGAAGGTCGGCCTCCTGAGCACGATGCCGGTGGACGGCGGGTTCGACCAGCGCAACCCGATGCAGCCCAAGGAGCCGCCGGTCGTCATCCAGCAGCTGCGCGAGCAGTGCGACGTGGTCACCGTGGACGCCGCGGCGAAGGAACTGCCCGCCGACCTGCAGGCGCTCGTCCTTCTCCAGCCGCGGAACCTCTCGGAGGACATGCTGAAGGCGATCGACGCCTGGGCCGTCGCGGGAAAGCCGCTCGTCGTGTTCGCCGACCCGTACGCGGAGACGGACTCAGGCCCCGACGCGCAGGCGATGGGCGCCAAGCGCGGCGGCACGACCTATGACCTGGGACCGCTGCTTGCCGCGTGGGGCGTCGACATCCCGCGCGACATGGTGGTCGGCGACCTCGATCACGCCACGCGCGTGCGCGCACCCGGGCGAAACGGCGGCGTGCGCGAGCTCGACTACCCCACCTGGCTCTCGATGACGCCGGACACCTTCACCAAGGAGGACCCGCTCGTCGGCGGCCTGCAGGCCCTCAACTTCATGAGCCCGGGCAGCATCGAGCGCACCGAGGGCGCGACTTCCTCCGTCGAGCCGCTGGTGCGCACCGGCGAGCGCTCGCAGCTGGTGCAGACGATGAAGATCGGCTTCTTCGGCGACCCGGAGCAGCTCCTCAAGGACTTCAAGCCAGACGGCAAGCCCAAGACCATCGCCGCGCGCATCGGCGGCGAGATCGCCTCGGCCTACCCGGCCGCCGACGGCACGAAGGCGACGGGCAAGGCGAACATCCTGCTCGTCGCCGATGCCGACCTCGTGGCCGACGACACGTGGGTGATCGACGAGCGCGTCGGGGGCATGAGCCTCGGCAAGCGGGCGATCGCCGACAACGGCCCGCTCGTCATCAACGCGATCGAGCTCGCCGCCGGCAACCCGGCGCTCGCCGAGATACGCGCGCGCGGGCAGTTCCGCCGCCCGTTCACGGTGGTGGACGCGATGCGGAAGGACGCCCAGACCAAGTTCATCGCCCGCGAGAAGGACCTGCAGGACGAGATCCAGCGCACCGAGCTCCAGATCGGCGAACTGCAGCGCGAGCGCGCGCCCGACGGCATGCAGCAGATCGTGCTCTCGCCGGAGCAGGTGAAGCGGATCGAGGAACTGCAGCAGCGGATGGTCGCCGCGCGCAAGGAGCTTCGGCAGGTGCAGCTCGAGCTGCGCAAGGGCGTCGAGCAGCTGGGCACCAACCTGCTGGTGGCGAACTCGGTGCTGTGGCCGCTGGTCGTGGCGGCTGCGGCGCTCGCCTGGTACGTGGTGCGCGGGCGATCGAGCCGCCGGGAGGCCGTGCGATGAAGCGCGCAAACGCCATCCTGGCCGTGGCCGGCGCCGGCGTGCTGGTCGCCGCGGCGTGGTTCCTGGCCTCCGGGCAGGGCCCGGCCGGCGAGCGAGCGCGCGGCTCGGCGGTGCTCCCAGACCTCGAGAAGCGCGCTGGCGAGGTCGCGTCCATCGAGATCGCCCGCGGCAGCGCCACCGTGCGGCTCGAGAACCGCAAGGACGTGGGCTGGACCATCGCCACGAGCGACGGCTATCCCGCGCGCACGGAGCTGGTGCGTGCACTGGTCGCGAGCCTCGGCGGACTCGCCATCGAGGACAAGATGACCGCCAAGCCCGAGCGCCACAAGGAGCTGGCGCTCGCGTGGCCGGACGCCGAGGGCCGCGCGCGGCTGGTGCGCTTCCTGCCGACGGAGGCGCCCGGCGCGCAGCCGGTGGCAGAGCTGGTGGTGGGCGAGGAACGCTTCTCGCCGGACGCCGTCTTCGTGCGCCTGCCCGGCCAGGACCAGACCTGGCGCGCGCGCGGGCGCGTGCAGATCCCCGACGACGCGATGGGCTGGATGGACCGCTCGCTCGTCGTGCTTCCATCCGACGAGACGCTGTCGGTCGAGTTCGACGGGCTCGTGCTGTCGCGTCCGACCGACGCGACCCCCGCCGCCGACGCCGCCGCGCGCCGCCCGTGGGAGGCGAAGATCGACGAAGCCGAGCGTGCACGCTGGACCGACGCCCAGCAGGAAAGCGCGAAGCTCGGACTGCCGTCGTTCCTGGAGCGCCTGGAGTTCGAGGCCGTGCGCCGCGCGCGCGGCGACGTCGCCAAGGAGCCGAAGTGGACGGCGGTCTTCGACCTGAAGACCGGCACCTTGACGCTTGCCGGCCACGAGGAGCCCGAGGGCGTGTGGTTCACGCTCACGGCGTTCCCGAAGCCCGACGCCCCGAAGGCCGCGCCCCCGGGACAGGAGGGCGACCCGTACGTGCCCGACTGGTCGGCGTTCGCAGCCCGGACCGCCGGCTGGGAGTACCGGGTCCCCGCATGGAGGGCCGACACGCTGCGGCGGATGCGCCAGGCGCCTGCGGCCGATCCCGCGGCCGCACAAACGGACCAAGGCTCCCAAAACCAGCCCTGAACCGGGAGGAAACGCCCGGAATCCCGGCCCGCTTCCTTGACCCCCGGCGGGGGTTCCGGATCTTCTTGCTTGGCAGGACTCTGGGCCGGAGGCGCGTCCCCGTGCGTTGCGGGCGCCCGTCGGCCGGGAAGCGAGGGGTTGCGTGGCGTTTGCGATCCCCGGATCGACCCGCATGGCCGTCGTCGGCATCGCCGCGAGCGTCGCGCTCGGCGTGGCCGGCGCGACGGTGGCGTGGAACGGTGCCGCCGACGGCGATTCCGACCCCCCCTCGGAGCGCGAGCTGCGCCAGGCCCGCGTCGCGGTGACCGCGACCATCGGCTCGGTGACGACGCTCGCCACCCTCTCGACGGCGCTCCTGCTGCAGACCCGGCGGCAGCGCCGCGCGCAGGCCGCGCTGGAGCGCGCGCGCAGCGAGGCCGACGCCGCAAGCCGTGCCAAGACCGATTTCCTCGCGAACATGAGCCACGAGATCCGCACGCCGATGACCGCGATCCTCGGCTACGTGGACCTGCTCGCCGACGGCAACGCCGGCGCGCAGGGGGCACCGACGCGCGACGAGGCCGTCGACACCATCCGCCGCAACGCGCGCCACCTGCTCTCGGTGCTCAACGACATGCTCGACCTCTCGAAGATCGAGTCGGGCCACATGGACGTCGACCGCCAGCCGGTGCGGACGGTCGACTTGGTGCAGGACGTGATGCGCCTGATGGACGAACGCGCGCGCCGCCGCGGCATCGCGCTCAAGCTCGCGCTCGAGGGCGACGTGCCGGAAGGCATCGTCACCGATCCAACGAGGCTCCGGCAGATCCTCATCAACCTGGTCGGGAACGCCGTGAAGTTCACCGAGCACGGCGCCGTCACGGTCACCGTGCGGCGGGACCCGGGCGAGCGGCGCATGCTCGGCTTCGAGGTCGCCGATACCGGGATCGGCATGACGCCCGAGCAGCTCTCGCGCCTCTACCAGCCCTTCGTGCAGGCGGACACGTCGACGACGCGGCGCTTCGGCGGCACGGGCCTGGGCCTGGCGATCACGCACCGCTGCGTGGACATGCTCGGCGGCACGATCTCGGTGCGCAGCGCCCCCGGCGCCGGCACCACCTTCGACGTGCGAATCGACGTCGGCGACATGGAGGGCGCCCCGCCCGCCTCGCTGCGCTCCGGCGCGTCGCCCGCGCCGGCACCCCAGGCTGCCCCGCCCTCCGCGCGCGTCGGCCGCCAGCCGCTCTCGGGGGTGCGCGTCCTGCTGGCCGAGGACGGGATCGACAGCCAGCGGCTGATCAGGTTCCACCTCGAGCGCGCCGGGGCGCGCGTCACGGTGGTGGAGAACGGCGCCAAGGCAGTCGAACAGGTGCACGCCGCCTCGCGCCTCGACCGCCACGACGTGATCCTGATGGACATGCAGATGCCGGTGATGGACGGCTACGACGCTGCGCGGCGCCTGGCGGCCACCGGGGACTGCGCGCCGATCATCGCGCTCACCGCCCAGGGCATGACCGGCGACCGGGAGCGTTGCCTCGATTCCGGCTGCCGCGACTACCTCTGCAAGCCGGTCGATGCCCGGGCCCTCATCGCCGCCATCCGGCACGCGATCGCCCCGGGAGCAACCGAATGCACGGCGATCCGGCAGATGCCGCGGGGGGCACCGGAGGATTCACGCCCGGCGGTGCCGCCGGCCGATATCCACGGGGCCCCGCGGCCCGGTGGGCCGGCGGGGCCACCTTCCGCCAGCTGAGAGGATCACTCCCATGCGCATGGACCCGCGCACCGCCGTCGCCCTCGTCGCCCTCGTCGCCACCGGCTGCAGCGCCCCGACCATGTCGGAGCGCATCTCCAAGTCGATCGGCAACCTCTCCGACGTGCAGGCCTCGGACCGACCCGTCGACGCGGAGATCTTCCGCGAGGCGCGCGGCATCGCCATCCTCGACGAGACGCAGGCGGGGCTGGTGATCAGCGGGGCCGGTGGCCGCGGGCTGCTGATGCGCCGGCTCGACACCGGCTGGTCGGCCCCGTGCGCGATCCGCGTCGAGGGCTTCTCGATCGGCGTCACCGTGGGCGGCGAGGGCCGCAACGTGGTCATCGTCTTCTCGACCGACGAGGCGATCGACAAGTTCGTCGCCGACGGCAGCTACTTCCTCGCCCAGGCGCAGGGCACCTTCGGCGACGCCTACGGCCGCACCAGCGACCCCGCGGACAGGCGCGACCAGGTCCACGTCTATGCGGTGGCCGGCGGCGTCTACGGCACCTGCGCCCTCGGCAGCATCGGCTTCAAGATCGACCACGACGCCAACGTCGCCGCCTACGGCGCGGGCGTGAGCGAGTGGGACATCCTCGACGGCAAGGTCCCCGCGCCCGCAGGACAGGCCGCGCTGGTGAGCCGGCTCGAGCGGATCACCGGCCCGCGCACCGCCACGCGCGGCAAGTGGGACCGCACGCAGCCGGCGCCGGCGGCCGGAGCGCAGAGCCGGACCACGACCGTCACCGAGGAGTGACGCCCGCAGCCGTGGCGGCGCCGTCCGTCGGCGCCGGCGCCAGCCCGGCCTCGCGCAGGAAGGCGTTCATCGCGCCGACCGTGGCCGGGAAGTCGTCGGAGAACGCCACGTGCCCTGCCCCGGGGATGAGCGCCGTGCGCGCGTGCGGGATCTCGCGCACGAACACGGACATCATCGACGGATCGGTCACGATGTCCGCCGTGCCGTAGAGCACGAAGGTCGGTGCACGCACCGTGCCCATGCGGCCGTCGAGCCCGGAGACCAGGAACGGCCGCAGCGCATCGGCGATCTGCAGCGTGTCGTCGCGGCGCGCGACGGCCTGCTCGACGAACCAGCGCCGGAACGGCGCGGGCACCGAGGGCGGGCGCGCGAAGACGGTGGCGGTGATGCGGTCGAAGTCGGCCTCGGTGGCGAGGTCGAGCGGATTCTCGCCCGCATCGGCGCGGCGCATGAAGGCGTTGCGCACCGGCGGATCGACGCCGGCCGGCGAGAGCATGAGCATGCCGCGCACGCGCGCCGGATCGGAGATCGCCAGCTCGCACGCCACCGCGCCGCCCATCGAGGTGCCGACCACCACCGCCTGCGGCACGCCCACCGCGTCCATGAATCGCCCCACCTCGCGTGCGTAGAAGGCGCCGTCATGGCGCTCGCCGCGGTGGAACGGGTGCGCGGCGAAGCCAGGCAGGTCGGGTGCCAGCGTGCGCCAGCCGCGGCGCGCGAAGTACGACGCCATCGACATCATGGCGTCCTTGCTGGTGCCGTAGCCGTGCAGGAACACCATCGGCGGCCCATCCGCGGGGCCGGCCTCCAGGTATGGCCAGGCGTGGCCGCCCACGTCGACCGACTTCAGCGTGACCCCGAGCCGCCAGTAACCCACCTGGCGCAGCGGCACCACGAGCACGGACGGCTGCACCCACCAGCCCCAGGCGAGCGTGGCGGCGACGAGCGTCAGTGCGACGCCCACGCCCAGCGCGGCACGGGCGATCCAGCGCCGGCGCCGGGGAGTTCCCTTGATGGCGGATGCGCTCACGGCGCGTCGGAGCGTAGCGCGCCCGCCGACGCCGCGACCGGTGCCGGGGTGCGCCCCGCGATCCGTGCGCCGACGTCTGCCAGGAGCCGCTGCGCGATCTCGCGGTCGGGTTCGCGCGCCACGGCCTGCTCGAACATCGCGAGCGACTCGTCGAGCCGTCCCGATGCATGCGCCGCGGCGCCGAGGAACATGTAGCCCTCGGCGAGCGTGGGCTGGCGCTTCACGAGCGACTTGCCGCACTCGGTGACGCGTCCCCAGTCGCCCATCCGCCACGCGGCATGCCCGAGGAGGATCGCGGTGCGCCCCTCGGGATCGGGTTCGGAGAGGATCGCAAGCAGCACGTCGCGCGCCTCGGGCGAGCGGCCGAGGAGGATCAGGGTGCGCGCGCGCAGGCGCGCGAGGTCCGGCCGCGAGAGCCGCTTGGCGAGCGCCGGGTCCTCGAGCGCGGCGAGCGATCCCGCCCAGTCGCCCTTCGAGTAGCGGGCGAACGCGAGCTCCTCCAGGTGGTCGGGCGAGGACGTCTCGCGCACCATCGCGCGCTCCAGGAGGTCTGCGCATCGCTCGTGGTCGCCCTTCACCTTGGCGATGTCGGCGCGAAGCCGGTCGACCACGGGGCTGAACTCGAACTGCCGCTCGACGGACGCCAGGCGTGCCTCCGCCTCGTCGTGGCGGCCCATCACGGTCATCAGCTCGATCTCGGCGGCGACGAAGTGGAGCTTCGACGGGTCGATCCCGGACGCCTTCGCGTAGCACGAAAGCGCCTCCTCGTGCTCGCGCCAGCGCTGGTGGATGATGCCCTGGAAGTAGTGCGGCTCGGACTTCGACGGGTCGAGCTCGGCGGCCGTCCGGAAGGCATCGCGCGCGTCGGAGACGCGGGTCATCTCGTGGAGGATCCGGCCGCGCAGCAGGTGGTAAGAGGATTCCTTGGGGAACCGGCCGACCGCGCGGTCGACGTGGCCGAGGGCGTCCTCGAACTGCCCGGAGTGGAACGACTGGCGCGCCTGGTCGTAGGCGATCTGCGCGCCGGCCTTGTCGAAGCGGTCGCGCGCCTCGCTGCGCACCTTCTGCGAGTGCAGCGTGCCGTCGCAGCCGGCGAGCGGCGCGGCCACGGCGACGAGGGCGGCGAGGATGCGTGCGTGCACGGGGAGCGTCATGGCTTCTCCTCCTTGGCGGGCGGCGGCAGTCCCGGCCGGTCGGGCAGCGGCAGCGGGTCGTACGGGCGGTAGTCGTCGTCCACCGGCGGCGGCACGTCCCTGGCGAGGTCGGGCGGCGACGGCGGGCCCACCCAGCCCTTCGAGTACTTGAACGTGTCGGACAGCGGCACGCCGTTCTGCGGCTCGCGCTGACGCGGCTCGAGCAGCTCCAGCGCGTCGAGCTCGTGCCCGTAGCCGGCCTTGCGGTCGGTGCGGATCGCCTCGCGCAGGGCGATCATCGAGGGCGAGTTCTTCTGCGTGCGCAGCGCCTGGTCGACGTAGTAGAGCGCGGTGGAGCGGTCGCCCTTCTTCCACGCCTCCATGGCCTGCACCTGGTAGTTGCCGGCGAGGTGCGACTCGGAGAACGGCAGCAGCCCGGCGCGCGCTCCGACCTTGGCGGCCTCGGCCACCTGGAGCGCCTTCTCGCCGTCGCGGTAGTCCTGCGCGTCCTCGATCACGGTGGGCGTGATCAGGAAGATGATCTCCTGCTTCTTCATCTGGCCCGAGGCGCCGCTGAAGGCACCGGGGATCAGGTCACCGAGGCCCGGGATCTGGCGGTTGGTCACGATCGACGTCTCGCGGAACAGCCCGCCGAGGACGATGGTCTGGCCGCTCCGGACGCGGATGTTGGTGCGGAGCTCCTGGGTGAGCTCGTCGGGCACGGTGGCCTCGCCGCCGACCGCCTTGATGGTCTTGGTCTTCGCCGTGCTCACCTGCGGCGCAAGCTCGATCCGCACCATGCCGTCCGGGCTCACGAAGGGGCGGAAGCGCAGCTTCACGCCGACGTCGAGGTACTTCACCTCCTGCGTGGTGCTGGTCTGCGTCTGCGTGGTCGAGAGGTAGGCGATCCGCTCGCCGATCAGCACCTGCGCGCGCTGGCGGTTCAGCACCGTGACGGTCGGACGCGCGAGCACCGTGCTGTCGGTGACCTCGTCGAGCATCTGGAGGAAGATGGCTACGTCGCTCGTGACCACGCCGATCTTGGCGGTGGGGTCGGGCTGGCCCTGCGCCACCGGGTAGAGCGACGCCGCATTGGCGGTGGAGGGGGTGGACGTCGTGACCGGGGTCGGCGTGGCGCCGCGCGTGGTCAGGTCGTTTCGGCGCACCGCATCGAAGGCACCCATCGGTCCGCCGACCACGTTGGCGAAGTCGACGTTCCCGACCACCGAGATGTCGAGGCCGAAGGCCGTGTCGTCGGTCAGGTCGACGGTGAGGATCGTGGCCTCGACGCGCACCTGCTTGGGCGGGGTGTCGAGCTCCTCGATGAGCTTGGCGGCGCGCGCGACGTTCTCGCCGAAGTCGTTCACCATGACCTTCGCGGCGAATGCGAAGCTGTCGGCGCCGCCGTCCTCGACGGTCGCCTCGAAGCCGGCCTCGACCTTTCCGAGCGCCACGGCCGATCCCTGCTCGGAGAGGACGGGCTTGATGAACGCGATGGTGTCCTCCGCGGAGAGGAACTGCAGCGTGAAGACGCGCGCCTCGCGGCCGCGCTGCGCGTCGACCTCGGACTGGGTGAGCACGTAGATGAAGTCGCCCTCGCGCTTCCACGCGAGCCCGTTCACGTTGAGGACGGCATTCAGCGCTTCCTCCAGCGGAACGTCGTACAGGTTCACGGTGACGAGGCCGGTCACCTTGTCGCTCGCCACGATGTTCTGGCGCGCCTTGATCGAGATGAGCTCGAGGAGCCGCGCCACCTCGATGCCCTGCGCGCTCAGCGAGAAGCGGCCGTCGTCGGTGACGTCGACGCGCGCGGGCGCAGCGGGCTTGGGAGCGGGCGGCTGGGCCGCCGGGGCCTGCGGCGCGCCCGGGCTTCCGGGCCCGGCAAGCGGCGTCGACACGCCGCCCTGCGCGGCGTTCGGGCCGGGGACGCCCCAGACGCC